>CAYZEX010000011.1:0-21159 GCA_964477675.1 uncultured Isosphaeraceae bacterium | reverse complement strand
CTATCGATAAGAAGTGGCTGTGTTACTTGTCCACGCAGTGGGTCAAGTAAATGGAGTTCAATAGTAGTGGTACCAATGGCTTGGTTATTGTTGCCACTTAAAGTTTGAATTGAAGGGGGTTGGCCAAGTTGGGTTGCTGCATGCAACCCATTTGGTGAAATAACAGGTAACGTGTAACGATCCCACGGTAAGATCCCAGCAGGCCAATCGATATCAATTGACGTTGTAACGGAAGCATTGGGCATCGGTTTAATTGTTTCATTGAGCGTTTGGATTGCCGCAACTTTTTCAGCTCGGCTAGTTACAGTTGTCGTCTTTTGGGAAGTACCGCAAGCTTGAATAAACGAAATTAGAATTATTAATAGGAACCGCATTAATAATTTGGTTGATGTGTCTGTTTAGTCACTCTTTTGTTCGACTTGAGGAAAAGTCAGAAGCCGGATTACGTAATCGTTCGATTAGGAAATCGTCACCATCTTTTATGTTCTGAATTTGTTGGTCAACTGGTAGAGAGATTTCTTGGAGTCGTTCTAGATATTCTTGATTGAAGTTGTTGCGTTCGTCCTTTGGTGTATCAACAATTGTTGGAGTAATGAAGACGAGAAGTTCTTCACGTATAGTCTGATCGTTAACAGAGGTGAATAATGCTCCAACAATAGGAATATCTCCAAGGAGTGGGAATTTGCGTTTAACCTTTGATTCACTTTCCTTTAATATGCCTCCAATTAGAACAACTTGTCCATTATGCAGTTGTACTTGACTACGAATTTGTCTTCTTGAAAAGATTGGGTTGTTACCCGCACCACCGTCATCGCTCAAGACATCAGAGAGTTCAACATTAATTGTAAGATCAATATCACCATTAGAGGTGATTCGAGGCCGTATATTCAGCATAACGCCCACATTTCGATATTCAAAACCTCCTTCTACAATTCCACCACCAGAAGTTGCCTGTGAAGTTTGAACTGGGCGTTCTTCGCCACTGAAGAAGATAGATTCTTCATTATCAGATGTAAAGGTTTTAGGTTGCTGAATTATGCGTACATTTGTTAGTTTGTTCAGCGCGTCAAGGGCAACCCCGATGTTATTTGAATCCCCTAACGTAAATGTTGCTCCTCCAGAATCGAAAACTCCTGGAAGAATGCTATCGATTGAACCAGTAATAAGTCCATTTAATCCTATAGAGTTGTCACTGGTTCCACCGATTCCAGTTCCCCATCGAAGCCCAAGTTCAAGATCATCAGTAAGCGTGACCGCTGCGATAGTTGCAGAAATCATAACTTGCCTTGTTGCTCTATCGAATTGGTCTATTACTCCGAGTATAGATTGCATATATGCTGGGGGTGCTAGGACGGCGATCGCATTTTGCCGAACTATTGGAACGAGTCGAACTTTAGCGATGAGCGAAGATTCAGCTGCCTTGTCATCAGCGTTTGCGCCACCCTGTTGCCACGGGAACGTGATTTGACCACCATCTTCGTTATCAGTTCCTGATGAAGAATCACTAAATCCTTCTCCTGAGAGCCCGCTGTCGGGCTGTTCAATTGTTGCACTGATACCTGGAGGCGATAGTAATGCATTGAGTTCTCTTGTAAGAGAAACGGCATTGGCATGTTTCAGTTCAACGATGATTGGCAGGCCAATTTCGGTTGGTTGGTCAAGAGAGTCAATGATTGAGTCTAAGAAAGTAAAACTTTCTTCAGTTTTTGATAGTACGAGCAAAGCATTCTTGTCTGGATACGCTTCAAATTTATACACGCCGCTAATTGCTTGCCCTACATCTGCTCGTTGATTTTGGCCGCCACGAGAAGATCCACCGCCACTTGATGAACCATCACCCAAAATTTCAGATAGAAGGTTCTTGACTTTAATTGGGTCACTATGCGAGAGGATGTACATCTTGCTTGTTTCAGTTGGTCTTGGTAGATCCCACTCACCTACGATGAGTTCTTGTATTTCTTCCATCACATCTGGTTCTGCCTGTACGGTGAGGGAGTTTTGTTGTACGTTGACGGTTATGCGTAACTCAACTTCATCTGTTGTTGTTGTAGCTGGCGTCCTTCCTCTGTTGTTGTTCCGCGAACCAGTTGATCTTGCTGAAGTCGATGAAGATGATTCTTCAAATAAGTCAAGAATGTTGTTTGAAATTTCAGAAGCATCAGCATATTTCAATCGAAAAGTTTTAAGTTTTCCGGATCGCCAAACACGATCGAGTTGATTGATAAGGTCTTGTATTTGTTGGCAAAGACCAATGTCTCCAAGCAAAACAATTTGGTTAGAGTCAGGATAGACTGTCAAAGAACCATAATCTGGGAACATTTCATTAATACGGTCACCAATTACTTGGGCTTCGGTTCTTTCAACAGAAAAGACCTTAATGACAATGGTGCCTCTGTCTTGGCGTAGCATGACGTCGTCGTCAACACCTAGCACAGGTATATCACCAATGTCACTCAGCATAGCGTCAAGAGGCCCAATAATAATAATATCATTTCGTTCGATAACCCCAACACCATTTAATCGGAATGCTTGGAACAATAAATCGAGTGCCATTCCACGATTGATTGGCTCATCATTTCTCAATGTGATTTTTATTGCACGAAGGGAAGTTGCCTTAACCGGAATAACTACTTTCCCAGTCGTTTGTGCGATGAAACCAAGTGTTTCTTCTATAGATACATCATCGAATGCGAGAATGACAAGACCATCTTCAATTGGTCGAAGGAGTGGAGATCTTGTAAGTTGTTCAGAATTTGAGCCGGTAATTACGATAATTTCTTCAATAACTTCCGGTTCAGGTACATTTTCAATAATGACCTCTGGCTGGCTTTCTTGTTTGGGTTCCTCTTGAATCTCTTCAATTGGGTCAGGTATATCGATGACTGGAGCAGGTTCTGGAGAAGGGCGTCCCTGCCCCCAACAGGAAGCGGTGCAAACTATGAGGATGATGACTTGGTTGATATGTAACACTGTTTTGTAACTCACTCTTAAATCCTTACTCTATTTTCAAATCGATGTGATCCTTGATTTGCCCGCAGAGAGTAACGTGATTAAGCGGGAAATATTACGTAGTTGATGGGGTTGTACTGAATAAAAACCTATCGGACTATCATCGGCAAAATGCCGATCTTAGAGATAGAAAAGAGGCACTATCGTGACTCTTTAGAACATATTCTCTGAGAGGTTGGAGTTGATGATTACTTAACCATCAACTTCTTCTAAAAAGCTATCAACTGCTACTGGAGGGGGATCTTGCCGAAAGAATGTCTCGTTATAGTCAAAAAGATTGATTGGGTATTCACCTCGTCTATGCTTGACAATTACTTGGGCTGGAGGCATTGTTTCAATTAATTTCAACCCGTTTTGCTCCTCGCCCACTTTTAGTCGGATTACTGGCGTGTTACCAGAGCCGCTTCCGCGAAACCAAGCTTCTTGCCCAATAATGGCTATTAAAGGGGGTCCCGTGTACGTTGGTGGGGGTGGAATTGGTTTTGGCTCTTCTGGAATCACTGGAGGCATTGGCTCCGGAATGACTTCTTTCTTTTCTGGAGCAGGTGGTGATGGTGGAGCAATCCTAATAGGAAGATAGAATGCGGATCGTCCATTAAACCTCTCGATATCTTTAGCAATGTAGTTGTTATATGTTTCAATTAACTGTTCATTCTTAGTAACGCTCCCGCTGGTGCTTCCTTGGGAGAAAAAAGTTGATAGGATAGAAACTAAAGCATAAGCGAAAAAGACAAGAATTATCGCGATTGCTGCGGCACTCCAACTAAGAGGTTGACGAAATAATTGGTTATTCATTACCGTATTCCTCCTCGTGCTGATTTGGAAACAACCCATGCCTCAACTGATAAATCGACTAGAATTTTTCTTGATCCTTTTTTAGTCAGTCGGATATTTGTAACAGCATCGATCCACGGGCTGCTCTCAAGTTCGGAAATTACATGAAGTACTTCTTCTTGGGTGGCAATAAATCGGATATCACCAATAATTTTTTCAATTTGCTCTCCTGGGGATTTTATTCCCGCCAATATTGTTGAGTTTATGCGATTTGTTTTAGTGCGAGTGTACTCAACATCTTCGACAACATGGTCACCTAGGATTTGGTGGACTGCATTTGTTAGAGCGGAAGCTCCATCAGCTTTTTTTCTAGGTAGTTCTACAGCGCCAAATGATGTGACAGCGTTTCGCAATGAAGAACTAAGTGATGTGGGTTGATTTAACTCTTTAATTTGTTGTTCTTTTTTCACAACTTGAGCAGACAACTCATCTCCAAGCACAGCGATGGTCGAATCCCAGAATAAAAAAACCAACGTGAAAACACTAGCCCAAAATGCCCACTGCATCGCACGTGACCAAGAAGAAACCTGATGAAGTAAATGTTGTAATCTTTGCATTAGTCTGATACTTCCTTCAAACGAGCAAATAACAATCGCATTTCTTTTTGGAGACGCTTTTTGGTTTCTTTATCACTGCTTGGAATGCGCTGAAGTCCTGCGGTGACATCTGTTAACGCAACTCTCGCTTCATCTTCGCTCATAATTGCAATTTGTTCAGGTGAGATTGGGTCTGGAACTCTCGCGCCACCGCCACCGCCTGGAATACGGTCCTCAGTATGAGAACTCAATCCACTTCCCCCAGAAGGCGGTCGGGTTCTTCGGCTATCTCCAACGTCTTCTTCTTCATCATCAAGAAACGAAGGGGTTTCAGGTGCGTTGCCAATAGTATCGGGATTAGCAGAACGCAGGGGAGAATCTATGCTTCCATCGTTAGCGGGTGTATTAACTTCAACATAATCAGTCTCTTCATCCGGTTGCAATCCAGCTTGTCTCATTGCATACGTCCAATACCCAAAATCATCCTTTGTCGAATACCTTGGGCGTTTCAGAGGGTTCGCCACGGTTGCCCACAGATCGAAATCTCTTTTTGCGCCAAAAGTTGTTGCAGAGTCATACGAAAACTGAATATCTTTAAAGACGCCAGTTGCTTGTAGTTTTTCTTGCATCTGTGCTATGAGTTCTGCAGCAGTTTTTCCATCTGTCGCAATAGCGCGTCCTCGGACCGAAATTGGTTCTCCCTTGTTGATTCGTACACTATCGATAGTTATGCCAATTGGAATATTGTTAATTACATCAGCAGTAATCTTTGTCATCGGCCAAGTAGAACCGCTTAATTCTTTATAAACAATCTGTTCTTTTCTTGAAGTCACAACTTGGTCATGTTGTGCTTGGAGTTCTGGGTTCATTAGATTTAACAAGCCAAGTTGTATACCAGAGAGAAGAGTAGGGCCAAGGATCAAGAGTAGTACTGCTACTGTTACAAGTTTTACTGCTACGGATTTTTCGTTGCAACGATGCATGATCTTTTCTGTAGCGGTTGGGTTTAGTTCAGGCGCTTGCAACCTCATTGTAGTTAATGTCTGCAATGAACCAGTCATTGCAAGTAATGCCCCGGCTGTTATGCCCCAAGTCGACCACCATTCTTTGTCACCTGTCGGTACGCCATGTATTCTTTTTGAAGCTTCTTCCATAACCGATTCTGGAAGCAAGAGGATTGGACTGTCGAGTGGAAAAAACTCGATTGAATTCTGAAGAGAAATAATCAGGGCATCAGTAAAAGAGGGCGAGTGGTTGTGCATGACAGCCGTTTCGCGAGTAATGCGAATGATGCCTTCAACAAAGGAGGTTCGTGAAGATGCGTCCTCTCTCGTAGCGCGGAGAGCTGCACCATTTGCATGTGTCATCGCGAGGGTAATAGTTCCATCGGAAGGGTCTGCATATAAAATTGGATCATTTGGTCGGTAACCATCGAGCAATGCGGCGATTGATCCAATATCTGGAATGAAAAGTGCATCTTTCAAACAGGTTGGAAGGTCGATGGTAGAAGTTTCTGGCCAAGCGACGATGAGTCCAACCCGATTTGTTTCGCCTACAGAATTATCTAGTGCAGCCATCGCTCTTCTATGGTCGGGTGTACCGCCTAGGAATTTAGATTCTGCTTGTAGCCGAAGTGCCTCAAGTAGTTGGTTTTCATCAACATCAGGCAGCGTCGTAGTTTTACAAACGGTTGCCGAACCGGGAAGAATGACATATTTTGAGGAAGGTTTCTTCGATTGAAGTAAAGACTCAAGGGCAATGGTATCGGCGGCGTGAAGAGTTTCGATAACTTCAGGTTTTCCACTGTCTAGAAATGAGGCAAATATACATCTCCATGACTCCCCAATACGTTGGGTTATTAGGAGAAGATTCTCATGTGCAGATTGTTCAGAGTTTTGGGCGTTCATTGTTCTCTGTATTCCAATATTGTCACAGGAAGGGTAGAACGATCCACAACAACTATTATTTCTTGTTCAACACCACTAGCTTCTGTACGACCGACACTGGAAATAGTGTAGACATTGCTTTGCGTATCAAATAGGGTGTACAAATTCATCACCATGGATGGTTGGATTCCTGGTAGTTCCAGATAATCTATCGGACTAGTGATTCCACTAGCATTATTTGCTCTTGCAAACAAAATGTCTTCAACAAGTCGATCGTTATTTGGCAAAAGCCTAGTTAACAACTCTGGCGAGACAGTATTGATATTAATTTTGCCTGGAGGGGCTTCATGACTATCGAACAGGCATGTTTCAGCAAATATGAGCCGAAGTTGGTCATCAGTTAGATTTGAGACCCCTTGGGCATCTCCAGAAATCGACCGAAGTGTTTGGGTTAGAAGGGTGCCTAAATCTGCACCATCACTCTTGGCAAAATTAATTATTGCCTCAGCTTGTTCGGGCTCGAGTCCAAGTCTAAACTGAAGCGTTTGAGGGTCAATCTTATTGAGATTAATCCTTTTTTCACCGCTACCAGTTGGGCCACCCTGAGAGGATGAAGTTGTCAGGAGAGAAGCCCACCCTCCATCTAGCCAATTGTCTGGTTCATCCCATGGCAAACTCTCTCCGCCATCATCTTCATTCTTATCTAGACGAAAGTTTATATTCCAATCCTCACCTCGAACATCATCAGGCATAACGCCAGCGATGAGTTCCAACTCAGCGATAGAGCGAAGTAACCCATTTCTAGGTTCGTATGATGTTTCTAAACTTAAATAGTATTCGCGTTCAACTCCGAGTGTCCTTGGGACATCATCTTCATCTATCCAGTCAAGAATTGCATCAAGAACACCGAAAGCCATGTCATCGATGACAAGAATAAAAATGGAGTTATTTTCCGAATTGATATTGAACTTGCTATGTTCATCCATTGGGCCAGCCCAATCTTTACCATCAACGTGATGTTGAATGTTCCAAGAAGTATGTCCTAAGTCACCAGTTGCCACGTATTCAAGATTCTTAAGCACAGCAAAAGCGTTGTCTGGTACTGGCCTAGCGGAGTGATCGCTGAGCACTGCAATGGAAGATTCAACTCCTGCTCGTGCAGCCCACCGTGCTTGAATTCTATCTCGAATACCAATTCCAAGGAGCGCTTGTCGATGCGCAAATATTTGGATTGAAGAAGTAACTATGGCAGCAATCCCAAGTGACCAAAGGGCGATGACAATAACAGATCCGTGATGGTGTGTTTTCTTTATCATGGTGAGGGGGGGATATCGTGTGTGTTTCCATCGGGGTCAGTAATGGTAAGACCTTGTTTACCACCAGTTGGAGTAACGCCTCCTCCGCTTCCGCCAGAGCCACCGCTACTTCCAGAGCCTGAACTTGATAGGGAAACGGTATCGGAGCCAGCTTCACCGCCAGGTCCACCGCCACCAATAGCACCGCCAGCCCCAGAAGCACCCGCGGGGTCATCTCCGCCCAATAAACTAGCAACATCTTCTTCTCCAGGAATGATGCCTAACGCTGCTAGGCGTTCGGTTTCTTCTTCTTCCGCAATGAGTGCTAACTTATCGTCTGGAGATTGGTATCGGTCTAAAGGAACGACGGTTCTAAGTGTAACTTTAGCAGACATGTCTTCGCTTGCGAACTCAATTCCGGTTGAGGTAAGAGTAACTCGAAGTGCATGTGGTATACCTTGTTCATCCGAATCCCATTGGGGGAGCCATGCAAGTCCATCGAAGGCTTCAATTTGTAATGCGATAATTCCGTTTGCGATTGGAGTTGCCATTCCTCCGCCGATAGGATTATCATCAAGAATTGCGTCTCTACGTTTCCATAGTGCTGCACTAACTTCATTTGGTTCGATGCGAAATTGCGTTTCGTATTCCATCCCTTCGCCATTAAAATCGATTTCTTTGTTTGCACGTAAGGAACCGTCGAAAACGAGCAGCTCATCATTATCTACGTTACTGCCATGGAACTTTGAGGTTGCATCTGTAATCAGAACTCTTGTATCAAACAGGTCACCCCGACGCAATGTGGTAATGATGTCCCTTCGCAAAGTTCGGATTGCTGTATCGCATCGAGAGAATGCTTCAAGCCGTTGTCTGCTTATTGCTTTTGCAGAACCAAGTTGTGACAGGGCGGTCGTAATGCCACCAATGACAATAGCTGCCATCATGCCAGCAACCATTAATTCAATAAGTGTGAATCCTCTTCTGCTCATTGGCTCTCCCTCGCTTCAATTGCTTCCCAATATCGTTGCTCTCGATCGATTTCTTCAACAGGAATTCGATCAACGGTATCGCCATGTCGTCTTGCAATTTCAGTATTAATCGTAATGTTGTGCTCAGTTCCTGCTACATCCCAAAAAATTGTCGCAGTTGTATTGACTGGTAAATAGAACGCGTCATCCGAAAGTTCAATTTCATAGGAAAAATCTTGAAATGGCGGGTCGAAACGGTCACTTTTTGGGTAGGACTTTTCGTATTCATCTGGTCCAACAACTAAAATAGTTGCGAGGAGTTCGTCTGCTAGCCATGAGGCAGTGATTTGTCTTTCAGCATTACCTTGTTGGATCAATGACCGACTACTCATAGAAATAACTACGGCTAGACCAACAGCGAGCATCGAAGATCCGATGATTACATCAATAAGTGCCAAACCAGTTCTGTGAATTCTTTTTACCATTCTTCTCTCCCCCTTCCTTGTGCATCTAAGTCAATTGGCACGAGTGGCTCTATGCCAACTCCGTCAATCCAAATCGTAGGACCCATTGCATGGGATGGTAATGAGATGAGTGCGGAATGTTGTTCCCAAAAAATAGAAACTTCTATGAGCGGTCTTGTTTCTCCAGGTGTTGTAGTAACAGGCCACTGGGTTGTATCAGTAACTTCACCATCGACAAAAATAGTTATTGCGTCTTTGTCGAGCCAACTTGGTAAGAGAACTGGTTTTGCTAAGGGATCTGGCTCCCAATAATAGTCGCCATTGTCTTCAAATTTAGACAATAATTCTAATCTGTGTGCATCACGATCGTATCGTAATCCTGCTGGTTGATTGCTCGTAGAAACTCGATGAGCAAACATAAGTACTGCATCATTTACTCGGTCAACGGTTAGGTTGAACTCAAGTTGTTGTCTTGAGCCAAGTTTAGGGATAATCATGGCAGACATAACTCCAATGACAACGAGCACGACTATGATTTCAAGAAGTGTGAATGCATTTCGAGTTAGTTTGCCATTGGTTCGCATCTTTAATTGATAACATCCTCATTTGCACCTTCTCCGCCCAGCTCGCCATCCTCGCCATAGCTGATGACGCTAAAGTCGCTATCGTTATCGCCAGGAATAAGGAGGTCAAAAGGTTTTCCCCACGGGTCTAAAATGTCGTTTGGTTTTAGTAGTGGACCACTAGGTGCTCCGCCATCACTTTCGTTGAGTGTGAGAAGTTCAAGTTCAAAATCATTTGGAATAGAAGAGAGCCCTTTTTCAAGAAGGAAGATAGTAATCTGTTGATTGATAGTGCTCGCTTTAGATTGAGCAGTTGCCTGTTTTGCAGAACCTACGTGTGTTAGTAGTTTGGGAACAATAAGCGTGGCAATAACTGCCATGATTGTGATGACGACAATCATCTCTACGAGCGTGAAGCCTCTGCGGATGTGACGTTTGATAGTTTTGTTGTTATTCATAGTAATTCCTATAACGTATTATTTCACGAGTGATTGCAATTCAAGAAGTGGCAGAAGGATGGCAGCAAGGATAAAACAAGCGAGCGATGCCATAACAATAAGCAAAAGCGGGGGAAGTGCTTTTGTGAAAAGTTTAAGAGATGCATTAACATGGCGGTCAAACGCAGTTGCAGAATGCATTAGCATTTCTTCTAATTTGCCAGAACGTTCGCCTAAGTTAACAACTTGTACGAGAAGAGGGGGAAACAAGCCAGATTTCTCAAGAGGATCAGCAAGCGATTTCCCGCTACTAACCTGGTCTTCAACAGCATCAATGGCCTCAGAAAGTGCAGCATTTCCAAGGGTGTCTTTTGTGATTCGTAAACCATCGAGAATTGGGAGCCCTGCGGATGTTAATGTACCAAGTGTTCTTGTAAAACGAGCGACAGCAACATCACGGAGTAATCTTCCTAAGATGGGCGTTCGTAATTTCGTTCGATCGAATCGATAACGATTTGCGGGTTTTGAAACCCAACTTTTCCAAGCAAAAATAACCAAACCGAACCCAACAATAATCCAAATCCACCAAGTAAAAAAGAAATCAGCAAAACCCATTACAAGAACAGTAGGCCATGGCAATTCCATCTGGCCTGCAAGAGGTTCAATAAGTCTTGGAACGAGAACGGTGACTAAAACTATGCCACTGATAGCGATAAGAGCAGCAATAATTGCTGGGTATATAATTGCTCCTAGCAATTCCCTTTTTAATTCAAGGGATCGGTCCATCAAATCTGCCAATTGATGCAGGATGACACTCATCTGACCAGATGCATCTGCAGCTCGAAGCATACCAACAATAAGGTCATCAAAGGGATCTCCCCATTCAGCAGCTGCTTTATAAAGGGGATCGCCTGCTTCTACGCACTGAATAAAATGGTCGAGAACTTCGACAGAGGCGGTGGACGCTTGCTTGCGAATAACTCGAAGAGCCTGCATGAGTGGAAGACCAGCTTCTTGTGCAGTAGCAAGCTCTCGAATCATTGATGTCATCTCTAACCTAGACATTTTTCGTTTTCGTCCAGAGGAGAGTGTGGCAAACAACTCGGTTTGCTTTATTCTTTCAACATTTGTTGCGGTTTCTCCACGACTACTAAGTTGTTGAACAACATCTGCCCGATCTCTACCTTTGAGTACGCCGCTTTTGGCTTCTCCACTATTTGTAACACTTTGAAATCGGAAATCAGGCATTCCAGAGTCCTCTTACGTGGAGATTAAAAATCACCGTCTGTATCTTGGGTTGCCCGCAAGACCTCACCTATTGTGGTTACTCCTGCAACTGCTTTTACAATAGCATCTTCTCTCATGGTAATGTGAGAATCTGGCAATGTAGTTGTGAGTTCAGTTGACCCTTTGTTTTCAGAAACTGCTGAACGGAGTGATGAATTAACAACAACAAGTTCAAAGAAGCCAACGCGACCTTTGAACCCTGAATTGTTACATTTTGGGCAACCCTTTCCTACGGACATATTGCCATCGAAAAGAGCTAATTCTTCTGGAGTTAGTCTGTGTGAAAGATCGTCAGTAATTGGAACTAGTTCACAACAATCTTTACAAATTCTTCGACCAAGACGTTGAGCAAGGACACCTTCAAGAACAGATGCCACTAGGTATGGCTCGACACCCATATCTATGAGTCGACCAATTGAACTAACGGCGTCATTGGTGTGAATTGTGGAGAAAATTAAGTGCCCAGTTAAAGCAGACCGAATCGCAATATCTGCAGTTTCTGCATCACGGATTTCACCGACGAAAATAATGTCTGGGTCTTGGCGCAATATGGAGCGCAATCCAGATGCGAAAGTAAGTCCGCGTTTTGGATTCACAGGTATTTGGTTGATGCCATTAAGTTCGTATTCAACTGGATCTTCGATAGTGATGATTTTTTTTCGTGGATCGTAGAGTTTGTTCAAAGCTGCGTAGAGCGAAGTAGTTTTACCAGAACCGGTTGGCCCAGTTACTAAAACTAATCCATGTGGTTTTTCGATGAGCATATCCATTTGACCTTGCATTTCTTGTGTCATGCCAAGTGCTAGCAAGTTTAGTGGCATGCTACTTTTGTCAAGGATACGCATAACAACGGATTCACCGTAGAGTGTTGGAACAGTCGATACACGAATGTCTACTTTTCTTCCTTCAAAACGCAGTGCAATATGTCCATCTTGAGGAACATACCGTTCAGCTATGTTCATTGAGGACATAATTTTAATACGTCCAATCAGAGCTGGCTGTAAGTGTTTTGGTGGTGGTGGTTGTTCTTCAAGTACACCATCAATTCGATATTTAACTTTTAGTTCAGTCTCAAATGGTTCAATATGAACATCACTTGCACGTTGTTGGATGGCTTCAAGAAGAAGCAGGTTGACAAGGTTGATCAAAGTTGGCTGTTCAGCCATTATCAAAATATTGTCTGCTTCAATTGCGTCAAGATTATGGTCACTAGAGCTAGAAGATTCAGTTTGATCTCCAAGACTCTCGGCCATTCGGGCGGCTGTTGTTCCATAATGCTTTTGCATTAACTCAGAAAAAAGATCGGGTTCCATACCACATCTAGAAACCGGATAATTTGTAATTGTTGCAACTTCGTCAGCGGCCTCGATATCATTGGGTTTTAGCATTGCAAGTAGTAGGCGCCCATTTTCAATTGATATAGGCAAACCTCGAAGGCGAACGGCAAGTTCTGCATCGACTAAGTCGATTATTGTTTGGTCGACTTCTGGCAGTACATCGAACCAATGCAGACCCATGTTTTCGCATATTTGTTTGGCATCGAGTGGAGAGCTTAGGTCAATGTTATCAACTATTGTTTCAATGTTCTGATCCATAATTGCACTTATCGTCTAGGACCTCCGAGCCCGGCTCCCTCTTTGGTTTGAGATGTGCCACCCTGTGGTTGTCTTTTTGATGAATTCCCTTTGCCATCTTTATCTTTTCCTTTGCCCTTAGATTTACTTGAACCACCGCTGAGAGAAAGCGAGCCGTCCTTGCCCGAGGCAGGGGATGCAGGGCGAGTAAACGATGGCTCAGCTCGTGGAGCCCATCGTCTTGAGCCGTCAAGTTCTAGGAATTGTTCAGGAGTAAGTAGTGCTTGCAGCATGTCGATATATCGTTTGCCTAGTGCTTCTCTTTCTTTATAAAGATCTCGAGTTGGATCTTCAATTTTTTGTGGTGTTCCTCCATTCTTTCGAATTTGACCAGCAAGTGCACGGTTCCGATGCCTCACGGGCTCAAAACTGCGTGTTCGTTCAAGGAGATTGAAATTAAGTAAACTTAACTCTGTGAGATAACTTGCTTCAAGTTGTACGATTTGTGCTCGCAACCCCTCGTCATAATTATCATTTTCAACTGCTTGCCTTAAGATCAGTTGGGCTGGAGTACGCCTAAAGATTCGCGCGTACCCTCGTTTAAGTGCACGTGAACGAAAGTTTTCGCCTTCATTATTGCTCAAGTTTCCACTAATGATTTCGATGTATTGATCATTCAAATCTCGGATAGCAACTCGTGCGTGTATTTCGTTATCAACCCGATCAGGAGACTGTGTCGTATTGTCAGAGAGGATATTGTCAAACAATTTCTTAGGGTTGCCGCGAAGGATATTATCGCGTGTACGCATAGCAGCATCTAGAGCAATGGAATATTCTTCTAGGTAATCACTAATTCTTGCTTCAGATGCTGGAGACAAATCGGTATCTCGAGTAATTTGGAACAGGTCAACGGATTCTCCACTTAGTCGTCCTCGTTTCATGTGCTTTTCTCGGTAAAGACGCCTTGAGAAGCCAACCCATAGTTCTCGTTGATGTCCAACAAGAATTACATGTACATTTTCCAATAGACCTTCGTCCAGAGTTCTTTTTTCAATCAGCCAGTCGCTCAAGGCGTTTAGAACTGGTTCAAGTGTTTCCTTGCGAGATGAAGGATTATTTAACTTAATCTCTTCTGCGACAGTATTTAATCGCTCTTGTGTTGCAGCCCAGCCATTTTGAAAGTCATCTTCATAAGAATCAAACATCGCTTCTACGATGACCTCTTGGGTGTCGTCAAGGTTTAGTCCCTCAGCGAAGGTAATCAGGTCTCGAGCCATGTACTCTGGTTGCATTGCTTCTGCCATATATTCAAACTGTCCAGAAGCAGTATTTGGTATAAACAAAGTGCAAAAGGCGGCTATAGCAGTAAAAAACACGGTTTTTGAATTGAATCTCATCTTATATCTCATTGTTTATGGTCTTTCTGGGGATCTAAAGGTCTACTGATAGGTATTCTCGACCGTTCATGTAGTTCAGTTCAACGCACGTGAAAATAAAATATAACAGGTAAACTAGAAGAAATGCTATCGGACGGCATATCAAGAATTAGAGGTTGTTCGTTGTTCAATGCGTTTTTCGGGAGTAGTTACTACGATGCGATTCACGTAGATTGAAGGTGTATGAATGCTATCAGGGTCAAGTGTTCCTGTTGGGACAATTTCCTCTACCTCTGCTACAGTTATTTTTCCTGCCATCGCTGCCATCGGGTTAAAGTTGCGAGCAGTTTTTTGATAAATAAGGTTGCCTGCTTCGTCAGCTTTCCACGCCTTAACGAGTGAAAGATCCGTAACGATTCCTCGCTCAAGAATGCAGGTTTTCCCATCAAAAACCATGGTTTCTTTCCCTTCGGAAACAACGGTGCCAACGCCTGTCTGAGTATAGAAACCTCGAATCCCCGCTCCACCTGCACGCAATCGTTCAGCAAGGGTTCCTTGTGGGCAAAACTCAATCTCAAGTTCGTTTGCCATAAATTGACGTTCAAATTCTGCGTTTTCACCAACATAGGAACTGAGCATCTTTTTGATTTGTCTTGTGTGAAGTAGAAGGCCAAGCCCCCAGTCATCTACGCCTGCGTTATTGGAGACACAGGTTAAATTGTTAACGCCGGTATCACGTAGAGCGATAATTAGATGCTCTGGTAGACCGCATAACCCAAATCCACCTACAGCGACCATCATGCCATCAAAAGTAAGACCTTCTAGGGCAGAAGTGGGGGTCGAATATATTTTGTTTGCCATGTGTGCATCATACGACAATGCTTCCAGAAGGGGCTATCCTTGACGTACCCACTTTACTAATTGCAAGATACTTGGAGGTTTTCCTTGCATAAGGACTCCAATTCTGAAAATTCGTGCGCAGATCCAGATCATCAGAAGAACAGAGAGCACCCCAACCATAATTGAGACGATGATCTGCCACGTAGCCACAGGTTCAGTGGAGGTAGTAACTCTTAAGATCATAATGAACGGTAAGAGTGGAGGGGTGAAACTAGTAATGGTTGCAACTAATCCATTAGGATGCTCAGAGAGTAATGGCCATAACGCCAATGGGATAAAGAGCAGTAGCATGATGGGTCCCATGAGAGATTGCGCGTCACGTAATTCATTAACGGCACTTCCTACAGCAGCCATGATTGCTGCAATCATGAAGTATGCGATGGCGAAGAATATGCAGAAGAGTACTACGTGCATTGTTGGTATAAGGTCGCCTAATGTAAAAGCAATGAGGCCTGCCATCACCGCTGAACCATACATACAAAGTATGACTGCACTGACACCAGCTTGCCCCACAATTTTTCCTGCTAAAAGCTGCATTGGACTTACCGCGCTTAGCAGAACTTCCATCACTTTATTACTTTTTTCTTCAATAGTTGTAGTTAACAAATATTGTCCACTCGTGAAGGTTGCAATCCAAATGAGCATCATGAAGGCCATGGGAATAATTTTTCTTGCAATCTCATTATCTTCTATTTCGCCACCGTCATCAGACAAACGAGTAGCAATTGCTTCAGGTGGTTGTAGAAGTGCTCGGATTTCAGTTGGTTTGTGCCCAAGCCGTATCAATCTGGCATTTGTTACTGCTCTAGAGGTAGCAGAAGTCAGGATTTCCGTGTGGTTTGGCGAAAGATTGCTTGGAATAAAAACTTCTAATTGTTCAGTAGAGTTATCAGTTTGCACAATTTGTTCAGGGACAGCAATAAGACCTTGATACTCGTTGTCACGAACCTTCTCTTTTATTTCATCAAGGTCCTTTGGTGAAATTGTCAGAAGTGAAACATCTGTTTTAAAACGACCATCAGTGGTTTGAATCTGCAATTCACTCATTACATCATGAGGAGCAATGACAGCGATGGTTCCTGTTAGAGGCTTGTCATTTGATTGAGCCATTAGCGGTACAACAATAATAAAAAGTCCCATCATAAGGATTGGCATAATGATTGCGCCGAACAAAAATGCTTTGGTCATCGCGGTATGACGGAATTCTCTCCAGGCTACAGTAAACAACTTACGCATGATGCAACTCCATTCTGGCTGCTTCAGCGGCTTGAGTTCCTCTACGTCGTGCAACTTGTTCAATAAAAATTTCATCAAGGGATGGTTTCACAAGTTGTGCGGATCGAACAGGAGTATTTGCTACTACTCTTTGCAGAACGTCTATTGGATTTGCTTCATCACCTACTCGTAAGTTGAACTTACTGGTGTTTTTACTGCTTGTTACGTGGGTTACCCCTACAATGGAATCAAAAGTGGCGGAAGAGTCTACAGGTTCAACTTGCACGACCCTTGGATCAAACTGTTCTTTGATGGAAGTTATAGTTCCATCAAGTACTTTGACTCCTAGGTCAATCATGACGATTCGTTCACAGATTTGTTCTGCTTGATGGAGTACATGCGTTGAAAAAAGGATGGTGCGGCCTTCGGAATGTAAGTCATTGATTACAGAACCAACAATTTGAGCGTTTACAGGGTCAAGCCCAGAAAATGGCTCGTCTAGAATAATTAACTCAGGGTCATGAATAATTGCAGCTAGAAATTGCACCTTTTGTTGCATACCCTTACTGAGTTCTTCACATTTCTTATGGAGTACATCTGGAAGCTCAATTCGATCTAACCAATTATGAATACTCTTTCGCAATGGTGTTCCATGCATTCCTTTGAGGTTGGCAATATATTCGATGAATTTCCCAACCTTCATTTTACGGTAAACCCCTCGTTCTTCAGGTAGGTACCCAATTCGATCTTTTGAAGCGATTGCTGTTGTTCCAAGTACATTGATAGTGCCAGAGTTTGCATGAATAATTGACATAATCATACGAATGGTTGTACTTTTACCCGCACCATTTGGTCCTAAGAAGCCACACATTGATCCCTTAGGAATATCTAAATGTAGATTTTGAACAGCTCGGGTTTCCCCAAACGATTTTGAAACATTTTGCAGTTCAATCGCTGGCATCTTCATCACTTTTAACTTGTTTATCTCGTAATTGTATTACTTGTTCAGGTAATGCAAACAAATCGAGTTTTGCTTTGTTTAGGGTAATATTGTCAAGTTTCATGGTGACTATATTGTCTTGATTCTTATACACGATGGTGTGAAATAAGAGCAACTCTCCAATACGTTCCCAGTCTCTAAAAAAAACATCAACTGTAACGGCTTTAGCACTGGTCTGTTCAATAGTCCTTCGTCCTCTAGGTCGAAACGTTTGCTTAGAGAAGAAGATGGTTTGATCTACTCCAGTGTCACTGTTGATTATTATTTTCCAGCATGGCTCGCTATCAAACTCTTCACTTCCAACTACCTCCATATTGTTGAGTTGTAGTGGAAGCATGGTGAACCACTCAAGCCAATTCATCTGTTGGACTTTTTGCGAGAGGATTTCGTCACTGATGAGACCCCACGATGTTTCTCCTTTGGCGCCGAGAGTTTGTTCCCATGCGGTTGTTCCGTCTGAGCCAAATCGTGATTGTCCTATTCCAATATAGGTCATGATCCCCAATACCATCCCTCCCTGACGCGTGGCAAGTTCAATTTCAACAACAGGTTGTTCGTTGGGTAATCTCATTACACCGTGAAGTTGAAAGGAGTTAATGTTGCTTAGTTTTTTTCTTCCTCCGATTGCCTGGAATGCTCTCTCAAGTAATTGCTCAGGTGTCTGCTCTACATCTTGTTGAGAGTTTTGTTTGGCAGTTGCACTAAGCATAAACAAACAAGCAAACATTATTTTGACAATTTGGTTTGTCACATCTTGTATCCTAGACTGTTTCCTGCTTCGTTGCCAATCTTATTCTTATTCCTTGCCCAAGGTTGTAAGAATGTGTATTCTCGGTTACATTCTTAAAAGATGAGCACTACCATTCAAGAAGCAATACAAAAGGATATTTTTGTAATTGATGGGGCGATGGGTACAGCGGTACAAGCTATCGATACTGATATTGACCGCGACTATCTTGGACGAGAAAATTGTGTAGATATCTTGACGAAAGCCTGCCCAAATGTTATTCGACAGATACACGAATCCTTCCTTGAGGTTGGCGTGGACGCTGTTGAGACGAATACTTTTGGTGCTAATCGTCTTGTTCTTTCTGAGTTCGATGAAGAAGCGGCTACTTGGGCTTTTGAATTAAACAAGAATGCAGCAATCATTGCTCGCTCAGTTTGCGACGCAGCAGAAGGATCCCGTTATGTCTTAGGGTCCATGGGACCAGGCACAAAATTACTATCCCTTGGACAAGTGGAATGGGACAATATGCTTGATTCGTATACGGAGCAGGCACAAGGTTTAATTGCTGGGGGTGTGGATGCCTTTTTTATTGAAACTTGCCAAGATTTGTTACAGGTCAAATGCGCCTTAAATGCTTGTATTGATGCTCTTGCACATGCAGACAAAACTACTGATGACATTCCAATCATGGTAAGTGTGACTATAGAAACTACTGGAACCATGTTGGTTGGAACTGATTTACAAACAGTGATTTATGCATTATCTGATTATCCAATTCTTTCCCTTGGTTTGAACTGTGCGACGGGTCCTGAAATGATGGAGCAGCATGTTGCTTGGTTATCCAAGCATTGGAAGGGTCATGTTTCGGTCGTTCCAAACGCTGGGTTGCCAGAGTTTGAAAATGGCAAGGCTGTGTTTCCTTTGTCACCTCATGGGTTTGCAACAACTATGAAACGGTTCGTTGAAGAGTATGGAATTTCTATCGTAGGAGGTTGCTGTGGAACCAAACCGGCCCATCTCTCTGCATTCGTTGAATTGAGAGATTCAATGCAGAAGAGCATTCGGGATGTACTTAAACTGGCGCCCAGTAGTACCAGTTTGTATAGACCAGTTGACCACAAGCAAGAATCTTCTGTTTTAATAATAGCTGAGCGAACGAATGCGAATGGTTCACGTAAGTTTAAACGTTTACTAGAAGAAGAGCAGTGGGATGCTCTTGTCGATATGGCAAATGAAGAACTCAGTGGCGGAGCACATCTCCTTGACGTTTGTGTTGATTTTGTCGGTCGAGATGGAACTTCAGATATGGATGAACTCGTTGGTCGTTTAGTTCAGCATGTTGACGCACCAATTGTTTTGGATTCGACAGATGTTGCTACGATTGAGGCAGGGTTAAAACGTTGTGGTGGAAGGTGCATAGTAAACTCTATAAATGTTGAAGAAGGTGAGAAAAGAATAAATGAAATAGGTCCTTTGTTAAAGCGCTATGGAGCGGCTTGTGTTGCCCTGACAATTGATGAAGATGGCATGGCAAAAACTGCTAAGGATAAAGTAAGAATAGCTAAACGGATCTATGATTTATTTACTAATAAATGGAACTTTGATGGGCATGATCTTTTTATCGATCTGTTGACATTTACTATTGCAACTGGAATGGATGATGACCGCCGTCTTGCTATTGAAACACTCGATGCAATTGAATTGATTTCCAATGAATTACCCGATTGCAATTTAATGCTTGGAGTTTCAAACGTTAGCTTTGGACTCAAGGCAGCTCCACGTCGCGTGCTCAATAGCGTGTTCCTCCATGAAGCAATGCAGAAGGGATTATCATCTGCAATTGTGCATGCTTCCAAATTGATCCCTAAGCATCGAATTCAAGAAGAACATTGGAATGCAGCTTTGGATCTTATTTACGACAAACGCAGACAGGATTTTGACCCTTTGCTTAACTTTTTATCGCTGTTTGAGGGTGGTTGTGAAGAAGAACAAGAAGTAAAAAAAGATGTTTCTATTGAAGAACGGCTTCGCCAACATATTCTTGATGGCAAGCGTGAGGGGTTACAGGAAACACTCAAAGAGGCATTAGCACTTTGGTCTCCTATAGTTATTATCAATGAACACCTTCTTGATGGGATGAAAACTGTAGGGGAACTTTTTGGCTCTGGTCAGATGCAATTGCCGTTTGTTTTGCAATCAGCTGAAGTGATGAAAAAAGCAGTTTCCTTCCTTGAACCTTTTATGGATCAGGATGAAGTTGTTGCAAAGGGAAAAGTTGTTCTTGCGACTGTTTCAGGAGACGTTCATGATATTGGAAAAAACTTAGTAGACATCATATTGTCAAACAACGGGTATACAGTATTTAATATTGGTATTCGTCAGTCCATCGACGCAATTATTGATGCTTCCTCAGAACAGGCTGCCGATGTAATTGGATTATCTGGGCTACTTGTAAAGTCTGTTGGTGTGATGGAACAAAATCTAAATGAGTTAAATGTTCGAGGTGTTTCAATTCCCGTAATGCTAGGCGGAGCGGCGTTGACGAGACATTGGGCAGAATCGCATTTACGTGATTTGTACAAAGGCAAACTGTACTATGGTCGTGATGCATTTGAAGCACTTAATATATGTGATCATCTCGCCACTGGCACATTGGGAACAATCGACGAAAAAGTTGAGCAGCGACTTATTAAACGCGCTGAGGTTGAAGCGAAAGTCCAACTTGGGCGAAAAAAACGGATTAATAGAGTGGGTGAAACTGAAGTTCAAAAACTCCAATCAGTTTCTACTCCAGAACCACCATTCTTTGGTTCTAAAATATGTCAAGACATTTCTCTTGAAGATATTTACCCCTATATAAATACGAATGCATTATTCCGTGCTCAATGGGGATTTAAAAAGGGGTCCATGAACAAGGAAGAGTATGCGTCGATGGCGAAGGAAACTGTTGAACCCATTTTTCAACGATTGAAGGAACAGTGCATTACTGAAAAGATCTTATTTCCTAAAGTTGTTTATGGCTGGTGGCTATGCAATAGTGATGGCAATGACGTCATTGTTTACGATGAAGTTGATCATGAAAAAG
>CAYZEX010000010.1:0-22890 GCA_964477675.1 uncultured Isosphaeraceae bacterium | reverse complement strand
CTCCGCCATTACGGAAATGATCACGAATCGCTTGACGTTCTTCTTCGCTAATTTCGCCATTACCATCCTTGTCGAATCTTTCCATAAATTGCTCTCGGCCACCCTCAAAGCCACCACGGTCGCCACCACGCCTACCCCTGTCGGCAGAATCTCGGTTGCCACGATCGTTTCGCTCTTCACGTTTTTTCAGACCGCCAAGTTTTTCAATTTGTTCTGCAGTGAGTAACAATTTCAGCTGTTCAATATAATTATCTTCAATACCCATCTTAATTTCTTCAGATTCTCTAATTGGGTTTACGGCTTGCTCTGAAGAGTTGCCTATCATGCGCTGTGCAAAACGGTTCATCCGATCAATTTGTTCTTGAGCTTCCCATCGGTGGGTTTCTGCATAAAGAGTTTCATTTGCAAATTCCAACTCAATCTTCATTGCCTCTTCAAGTTCTAATATAGATTCTAATATGTCTGGTTCAAGCCCCTCTAAACCAAGTGCGGCTTCATAGGCTCTTTCGGCACGAGTCATTCTGTAAATCTTGGGATACCCCTTCTGTTTTGCAAAGGTGTTGAAAGAACCGCCTTCATCTGGTCCAAGAATAATTGAAATGTTCGCAATCGCTGTGTCATTAATATCTCGAACTCGTTCGGCAAGCCCAGCTTGTTCTTTCATAACTGCAATGCCAGAGTTCGGGTCCATTGTTCTCATGGAGGTCATAAGTGAACCTTGATTCTCAACTAAATGGTTGTTTCTCGCTTCAAGAGCTTGGGTAACACTTATATCCCAATCTGACAGGGATGGTGCTAAAGCAAGCAGTGTTTCATCACCGTATTCGCGTTGTTCAACTAAACCCATTACGTCAATTGTTTCTCCGCTTAACCGCCCACGAGGCAATAATCGATCCCGAGTTAACTGGCGCATTAGAGGAGGCCAGAATACAAGTTGTTCGTCATTTAAAATGACGACCAAATCACTCTCAAATTCTTGGCGCATTTTTCGTTTTAACCGAAGTTGGTCCTGCATTAACAAAGCAACTTCCTCAAACGCAGTCTGCCGTTCTGGGGATTGCCATTGTTCAACACGTGCTTGATTCATTTCATCGCGAATCGATTCCAATTCCCTGTTCAAACGAGTTTGCAATTCCTTCATACCATCTTCATCACCAAGTTTCTTAACAGAATCTAATTTTTCACGAATCTCTCTGGATCGCTCTCTTAGTTCCCGAGATTTTTGTCGACTAGGATCATCTTCGTTTCCTCTCATTGAAGAGAAGGAAGTTCTAATGCTCTCTTGGATTGACTCTGAAGCCTCACGAAATGATTCGTCGTAATCACGGAGTATCTGCTCAACAATTACGGTCTGGTCATCACTTAATGCCAACCCAACTTGGAACCGCTGTAAATCTCGAAGAAGATAATCCGGCGTCATGCCTCCAGCAGACATCATAGATCTGAAACTTCCGCCCATCCTACTCCCTCCCCTTGATTGGGACATCGCGGATGTGGCAGTGATTGTAACTACAGTTAACGTCAGAATTTGCAAGGATTTAAGAGAAGGTATTTGCATGTTTGCTCCTTAAGAAAAAGTAAATACAGATATAGGCGAACGCAAAAGCAATTGATTTATAGCATAAAAAAACTAATAATCAGAAGTTTTTCTCTGTTTAAAAGGCAATATATGCTTGTAATGCCGGACCTTCGGCATTTTGCCCGTAATTCTTACGGTTACTAAATCAATCCTTAATGTACAGTTATGCTTCAAGGCCTCTGGATACACCTGTTTTGCAACTCTATACATGGCTCTTCGTTTTCTCCTGGTCAGGGTTGATTCAGGATTTCCGTTTGGTGTTGCAGTAGAACGCACCTCAATGATGGCAAGCGTGCTCCCTGCTGGAGTAAGCGAAAGAATATCCAATTCGTCTCTGCCATAGCGAACATTTGTTGCAACTATACGATATCCACACTTTTTCAAATAGGATGCTGCTATACGCTCCCCGTGATTGCCAACACTTTTTAGTTTACCGTTGGTACCGCTGCACAGCAATATTCGCAACTCGATCAGCCATAGCCTTAACTTCTTCAATCGACCCTTCGCCCCAAAGTGATTCAACGTAACGGACTTTCTCACGGTTAAATTGGTTCCAACGTAAAATATTTTCAACTTCGATTTGCACTCGTCTGTTATACAGAGATACCGGTTCCTGCACTTCAAGAATTGCAATCCAAACAACATTACTACCTAGCTCAAATGGTTCAACGATCTCTCCCTTTGAAACTCCAACAAGGTGCGACTTGATTGTGCTGTTTACTGAAATGTCATCTATGCCCCCACTGCCCATTTCAAACGTTTTCCAAAGACCGCCATTCTCGAGTTCGAGGAGTTCGCAAACCTCTTCAAATTCAGATCCGTTTGCGAATGCTAACATTGTTTCTCGAACTCTTGGATCATCTTTTTTAAGCGCTATTCTTCCAAGAGTAACAGATCCATTTGCCTCGGGAATATCTCCAAGCGGCACACCTTGGCGCAATGCAAGTATTATCGCATCAGTTCTTGCTCTATCAATTTGTCCGACAAATTGATTGTTGCCTTGGGAAACTTGTTCAAATTCGCGCTGAATATCACGCCAAGTAACATTTACCTTTGGCCAAATTTTTTGACTGTCTAAAGCATCAATCAAAATTTGATCTCGTTGAAACTCCACATATTCATCAACAGATACACCTTCCTGTTGCTCTAATATCTGTCGCAGTTGTGTCTGGCTCCCGCCCTGAGAGGAAACTAAATCTTCTCGCATCTGGCTAACGATTGAAATCAAACCGTAGGGCTGACGTTTGGACATACCACTTACCGCTTCAGATAGAAGCAAATCGTTCACCACTAAGTCATAGAGTCTTCCGCCCCTGATGGTTGTACCCATTTGGTTTGCTTCGGAAAAAAGGGCTGCTCTCACTTCGTCTTTAAGGAGAGTTCGGGTCATTTGGGTTGCCGCAACTTTAATTCGATCTGAAACTGGAGCAAGAACCTTATTGGCATAAATGGGACGACCATTTACTTGACCAACCAACGCCTCAACAGTCACTTCAACACCAACTTCAGTAGGCATCATTGAAGCATCAAATTCTAGTGCCTTCACCTCTGCTTCTTCAAGAATCACTGACTCCTTTTGCAATTCCCAAACCTCATCTTCAACTGCTCGTACAGTTGTCAGATCCTCATCCGTAACTACATCTATAGATCCACCCGAAAAATCGGATATGTTTACATACTCGACTTGTTCAGTCAAAACGGTTAACGACCTAGAACAGCCAATAGTAAGTAAAAACGCCAAAAATACAATCCATCGAATCATGACAACTGCATTGTACGGGAGGAAGTGACGTATACTACGAAATTACGAATTTTCTCTCCCACCTTTTTTGGAGTTCACCATGTCCCAAGATCCAACACACAATCACGCAAAGCCAGAAATCCAAGTTGATAGCGACTGGAAAGCTGAAGCGGAAGCAGAGAAAGAACGACTTTCCGCTGCAGAACAAAAAGTTGAAGAAAAAGCCGAAGCACGACAAATGCCCGAGCCAAACTTCCGAGGCCTTCTAGGCATCCTTGCTTCACAGGCATTGATGGGTCTTGGGATGCACCAAGATCCTTCTGGCAAAGGAGTTATGGTCGATTTAGAGGGTTCAAAATTCGCAATCGATTTACTTGAAATGCTCAAGGAAAAAACGGATGGAAACCTCAGCGAGGAAGAAACTGCTGAGATAAAGCAACTCATCAGCGAATTACAAAACCGCTTCGTGCAGATAGCCGAACTCGTTGCCTCCCAAATGCAAGAAGGTGTTTCGGCAACACCAGAAGCCACCGCTCCTAGCGGAATCATTGACCCAAGCGCTTCCTAATAGACTTTCACTTCTTTTTACCTTAATAGAGCCATGTTGCTGTCAGCCATGCCGCAATAATGGAAAGGGCGATGTATTGTGGAATAAGAAGCCACTTTGGTAATATTCGAACCCAAACGATAGGTATCAAAAAAGCCCAAGTCAACAAGAAGCGATCAAATACAAACCCTCGCGTGCAAGCGTATAAAAGCCAGCCAAACAGCATGGACCAAAAAGTGATGGAGATCACCAAGGTAGCGCGGCTACGACACTGCCATAATCCTACTAAGCCAGTTAGCCCTAAACCAGACAGAAGTGCGAGCACGAGTGAAGGCATTGAAGAAAAAGTAAGGCAAAGAGTTGCAACAATTCCTTGAAAACGTGCATTGGGATGTTCAAAATCAATAGTCTCGGGAACTGTTAAATCTGGCATAGCAGCAATAACCAATGTAACACCAACAACGAAAGATAGAATTAAAGAAGTTCTCGACTTCGCGATTCTCCAGCCCTCGATTGCAAAGACACCAACGAATGGAACCATTGCACCAGCCAAGTAGGAAAGACTTTCCAATCTAAACCCTAACCCATGTAGGGCTTGATACTCTGGGCTAACCAAACCGCCCCAGCGCATCCAAAGTGGAATCCTAAGCAAACCAGCAATAATACTTGCTACCCACCACGGCCAACTTGCTCTTCCTTGAAGCGCAAAAGCCGTGAAGCAAATCCCTCCTGTCAACGCAACAATATGTATTCGGCTATGCAAACCGATTGCTACTGCCAAGCAGTAGAGAAGCGGAGCCAGCAAACGACGGCTCTTGGGTGCGTTCTCCTCTACGCCCCAGAAGAAGAATGCGACAGCAAGTAACGAAATAAGCAGGAATGAGATTTCGCCCATTACTAATTCACTAAAGACAATGTTGTAAGGCAACAACAACCAACCAATTGCAACAATGTACATTTGCCTTTTTGTAAGAGAAGAATGTAGCGCAATCCATGCAAGTATTGCTGCACCAATGATGGAGCAAAAAATACTTACCATCCGTAAATCATTTAGCGTCCCCCCAAATATTTTTCCTAACAAAGCGTAAGGCCAAATCATTGCAGGCCCCTTTGTCTCTTCAAAATCAATTGCTGTTTCTACTGACCAACCATCATCAATAAGATTGTGAATTGGAACTGTAATATATTTCTCATCAAAAACTGTTCCCTTGCCTGTTATCCCAGAAGACAAACGCAATCCAAATAAGACAACCGCAACAAGAATTGCAACGCTCAGTACTGATGAAGCAATGTTTTTTTGGTCAACCATCTCGTTCACACAAAATATTAACGTACGAGTCGTGATGGCAGGAACGCACAATCTCTTCTGCTGTTGCTTTCACAACATCCCCAGTGGCATCATCAACAATTGTAAATGAAAAATTCAAATTTTCAATCCAACCTAGTAATTCCTTGGCACTTGAACCTGCATCTTGCAATTGCGCGGGTGACAATTCCCAAACAACTTTGATTGCTTCATTCTCTTGCAATATTCTTTCCATCCCCCTGAATGCAGCTGCTTCAGAACCCTGCACATCCATCTTGATAACATCTACTTTACTGCCTGAAACAAAATAATCATCTAACCTTGTGCATTGCACTTCCACAGAATGACGACCACCTACATTGAATAATTGATGGTCACCGCTATTAAAAGTAGATAAATGCAAATGCACTGGTTCAGTAGTATCAGAAACTGCAGATTGATTTGCTTCTATCTGTTCTTCTAAGGAATTCGCTTGCATATTACCTAGCAACATCTCGTAATTATCTGGGTGTGGCTCAAAGGCAACTACTCTGCCAGTATCACCAACCCAAACCGCAGCAGGCAAAGTAAACAACCCAACATGCGCCCCTATATCGACAAATGTCATTCCTTCCTGCAAAAGTGATTGCAGCAAAGCCGTTGTGACAGGTTCATACTCTCCTGTAGATTCTGCCTCAAGTGTCACACCAAAATCCCCACTTGGAAGTTCAAAATGCATACCACAACGTTGCAACTTGCCCGATTGTTTAAATTTGAGCAATCGCACCGCAACCGCTCGGACTGGTGGACAACGCTCTAGAATCGGTCGAATGATCGGAGCAAGCCGCCTTCGTAAATTGCCAAATGAATGAGTCGTCTTCATGGAGTAGTTCGCTCTTTGGTATCGGTATTCTTCTCGTCTTGCATGAGAAGAGAGATCATGACAGTATCGGCAATCAGCATCCCATCCGGTGTGAGTGCAAGGCAATTATCTAACCAATGCAACAGTCCCCCCTCAATATGCCCTTCTATTACGCTAGCACGCCAAGCATTGTTCGATTGTGCAATGAGGTTCTCCACCCAAGTTCTTTGCATACCCTTAACCATTCGCAAACCAAGCATAAACGCTTCCCCAGCACTCTGGTCGGCATCAAGCTGCTCAACATCAACAACCAAAGGCAAAGGAGATTGGTTTAAGTAGTCGTTGATACGCGGGGTGTTCTTCCACCTTCTCCCATCGACATGTCCAGAGGCAGAAGGTCCAAAGGGCCACCAAGATTGGTTTGTCCAGTAAGCGATGTTATGTTTACAAACATACGAATCTTTTGCATAATTACTAATCTCATATTGTTCATACCCACTGGACTCTAGGACTTCATGCACTTTCTTAAACATGGATGTTTCAACATCTTGAGAAACCCGCTGGACTTGCCCTTTTGCTAATCGAGTATGCAATGGCGTATTTGGTTCATACGTAAGTGCGTAGCAACTAAGATGAGTTGGTTCAAACGCAATTGCCTTCTGTAAATCAAGCAGCAACTGCTCTTCTGTTTGAGAGGGGATTGCATACATCAAATCAAGATTAATATCTTGAATGCCCACTTGGCGAATACAGTTGACAGCACGTTCCACGTTTTCTGGCTCATGCCATCGCTCTAATCGTTGCAGTAAATCTGGATGAAACGATTGCGCACCGATGCTAACACGGTTGACACCATGCTTCGCCATCGACATCGCCTTAGCTTGCGTTACTGTTTCTGGATTGGCTTCAATCGTCCATTCATACTCTTCACCTAATGGGATATGAGAAGCAATTTGACACAACATCTCTTCAAAGAGTGGCTGCTCAAAGAGGGTTGGAGTCCCTCCACCGATAAAAATCGTATCAATAGTATCTAAATAATTGCCCACGAACTCTACTTCTTTAGTGAGCCGGT
This sequence comes from uncultured Isosphaeraceae bacterium, assembly GCA_964477675.1. Taxonomy (GTDB): domain Bacteria; phylum Planctomycetota; class Phycisphaerae; order Phycisphaerales; family SM1A02. The sequence goes on along the minus strand of CAYZEX010000010.1, from coordinate 15,801 downwards.
GTACGAACTCTTCATGGTAAACTTCGCTTCCAGAAATACTATAAAAGTCGCAGTAATGGCACTTATGAAAACAGAAAGGCACATGAATATAGACCGATTTCACCTCAGAAGCACACTCGAGCCACTGTATTGCGGACGCAATGTCCTTGAATGGCTCCGAATTACCTTGTAATGACGGAGGACAATTGGTAGACTGCGTAAGGGGAATATTCGGGTTTCCTTGGGTCACAGGGATATGGTACGGGGGAACAGGAATAGACGATGCCGATTCAACTGATTATGACAAACAAAGATGGGACGAGTCGAACGTTTGACTTAGAACAAGAACGTACGACCATTGGTCGTCGTCGAACCTGCGATCTGCATGTTGCCATTCCAACTGTCGCTCCACTTCATTGTGAAATAACAATCACAGAAGGTGCTGTCAAGGTATTAAACAGAGATCCAGATGCTGAAACAATGCACAATGGCAATTCAATCAACAGTGCTACTCTAGAAAATGAAGATCGGGTGAGGATTGGACCTGTTGAATTCACCGTTGTGATGAATGATGAAGAAACTGTGATTCAACGGCATTAAACTCCGCTAGAATACAACGTATGAATACAGGTCAAAATACCGCTATCGTCGGACTCCAATGGGGCGACGAGGGCAAGGGAAAAATTGTCGATTTACTCACTGCTCAGCATGATGTCATCGTGCGGTACAACGGTGGCGCCAACGCCGGTCACACCGTAGTTGTTGGCGAGGAAAAATACGCACTCCATCTGATTCCATCCGGCATTTTGTATGAAAACAAGCAGTGTGTCATCGGTAACGGCGTTGTTGTTGACCCTGTTAAACTTATTGAAGAAATAGACACACTCCGCGACCGTGGCATTGAAGTTGGCGACAACCTTAAGATTTCAAATCGAGCTCATGTTGTGATGCCGTACCACAAGGAACACGATGCTGCGCTTGAACGGAAACTTTCACAAGTTGCTGGAAAAGGCGACCAATCTATAGGAACTACTAAGAGAGGGATTGGACCAGCTTACGCAGATAAAATACATAGAGCCACTGCTATTCGAATGGGAGATTTACTCCACCACGACACACTCCTAGATAAACTCAAGATTACTTGCTCAATCCGATGCGCTGAGTTAACCGCTCTTGGTGTCGATGCCCCACCACTTGACCCAATTGCTCTTGCTAAAGAGTTTGAATCGTATGGGCGTCGCCTTTCCCCACACATTATTGACACCGTGTATGAGTTGCATGAACTTGAACAACAAGGCAAATCAATATTGTTTGAGGGTGCAAACGCTTGCTTGCTTGATATAGACCACGGCACATTCCCCTACGTCACAAGTTCCAATTGCTCAGCACTTGGGATTCATGCTGGCACAGGACTACCTGGAAGATGCGTCAATGAAGTAGTCGGCATTATGAAATCTTATTCAACGAGAGTTGGCGGAGGTCCGTTTCCAAGCGAAGAACTCGGCAAAACTGGCGAACTGATTCGCGAACGAGGCAATGAATACGGCACAACAACGGGACGCCCTCGAAGGTGTGGCTGGCTTGATTTAGTTGCCGTCAATTATTCGGCGATGATTTGCGGAGCCACTTCAATTGCTTGCATGCTACTTGATGTACTAAGCGGATTTGACGAACTGTATGTCTGTGTTGGTTACAAACTTCAAGATGGAACAACTAGCAACAGATTCATCCCAGATGCAAGGTTGCTTTCTGAAGTTGAACCAATTTATGAAAAACTCGCTGGTTGGCATGAAGAAATTGATGACGTGACTTCACCAGAAAACTTGCCCACTAACGCAAAAGCATATTTAGAGTTCATCTCTGATTATCTCAACCTGCCAATTTCAATTGTCAGCGTTGGGCCAAAGAGATCCCAAACCGTTATTTAACCGTTCCAAACTTGCGAGTTCGACTGGCAAAGTCAACAATGGCATCGTCGAGCGATTCCGCATTAAACTCTGGCCAGCACTGCCCTGTTACATATATTTCCGAATACGCAATTTGCCAGAGCAAAAAGTTTGAGACGCGATATTCACCCGCGGTGCGAATGAGTAACTCAGGGTCGGGAATACCTGCTGTGTAAAGATTCGCTTCAATAGATTCCTTAGTTACATCTTCACCACTTGCAATAAGTTTGGAAACTGAATGTACCAACTCGCTTCGTCCAGAGTAATCAAGCGCAAGACCAATAGTTAAGTTTTCTCCTTGAGCAGTTTCTGCACAAGCAAAATCAAGGGCATGAAGCACTTCCTTTGAAAATTTATCTCTACTGCCGTAATGACAAAGACGAATGCCTTGTTTTTTAAGTTCTGGAACTTCAGTTGTGAGTTTCAGCAATAAGAGTTCCATGAGCGCGTCGATTTCTGTTTCTGGGCGTGACCAATTCTCCGTTGAAAATGAATAAAGCGTCAAATAACGAACGCCCAACTGGGCACATCTCTCAACAATTTTTTTAACACTCTTTGCTCCAGCAGCGTGACCTTCTGCACGTGCCAATCCCTGAGCCTGCGCCCAACGACCATTTCCATCCATAATAATTGCTATGTGATTTGGTATTTGTTCTTTTGAAACAGGCGATTCCTTCATCACCACATTCTACCACCGCAAACCATTCCGGCTCAGAGCCAACCTGGCTCTGAGCCAGATTAATGCCGCAATAATGATAAAGGGCGTGGTTTTAAACCACGCCCTTTATTTCATCATTCTAATTGTCTCTTTATGGGCAAAGTCCCCATGCACCAACAACTGCAAGTAAGTCAGTAACATCGACAATACCATCGCCATTGACATCAGCATCGCATGACATCACACATTCAACTTCAGCACAATGGGCTTCAGGATTAAATGTGCCACTTACTGAATCGCATTCTTCAGCAAAGAGCATCAAACAACCACCATTGATGCAGCAAGCACCTGGCATGTTACTGCCGCCGCATTCTGCATCTTCACAGTTCGTGCCTGCCCCCTGCCAATCGCCACCTTCATTAAAACAATGTTCTTCGGTAATCATGACGCAAAAATCATTTTCAACACAGCAAGCCCCGTGTTGTGGTTCGCCACATGAAACATCTTCACAAAGTGTACCAAGACCATGGAATTGACCACCAATTTTTTCGCATGTCATAGGCAATACCATTTCACAATATCCCTCGACACAGCAAGCGCCGGTATCTTCTCCAACGCACTCAATAGCATCGCAACCAGTGTTATGCCATTGACCACCTTCTTGTACACAATGCTCTTCGGTTAAATCAAAACACATGTCTCCAATGCAACAAGCGCCAATTTCTTCACCATCGCATTCGATTGCATCGCAACCAGTGTTATGCCATTGACCACCTTCTTGGGCACAATGCTCTTCGGTTAAATCAAAACACATATCGCCAATGCAACAAGCGCCAATTTCGGAACCACTGCACTGAGCATCAGCGCAATCGCCACCAATCCAAAAACCGTTATCCATGTAACATTCTTCCATCCCAGTCATTACACAATCATTATCAAAACAACATGCGCCAACTGTAATGTCATCGCATTCAACTTGATCGCATGTCATACCGTGCCATTGACCACCTTCAGCAGCGCAATGTTCTTGGGTCAACATGTGGCAAGTGGCATCGATGCAACAAGCGCCTTCATCCTCACCACCACATGAATCAGCACAGGTTGTACCTGCCCCCTGCCAATCGCCACCCGATTTCAAACAATAATTTTCTGACATTACTTTGCACCCATCCGCAAAGCAACAGGCGCCCATGTCACCATTCTGTGCCGAGGCAATCGCTGTACACATACAACATAGAGCGATTGCGAGACCTAACAACCATTTCATCGTCACCATTCCAATTCTCCTTTTTGTTCTAACTTTTTAGCAAACCTTAGATTCAGTGTATGCACACTATCCTAATAATACGAGATGAACACCAATTTCGATGCATATAAAATTTCAAACTGCCACCAAATTGTAGGTTTAATCTCTTTCATCACCAATTGCCTCATAAAAAACCCGCCCCACCATGTCATTTTGCGGATGAGCGTGGCGAGACGGGCAAAAAATGTTTGGTTGGGTGTTAGTTAGGTATTTTTTCTAGGAAAAGAATTTTCGGCTTATCAGTCGCTTTATTCACATTACTACGATCAACAAGCATCACATAGCGGCTATCGTCAATGATCTGATCAAGATCTGTCGCATCCCAGACACCTGTAATAGAGTTACGCTTGAATGTACGTATCCGCATGTAAACGGTAAACATATCACTTGAGGTCGAAACCAAATTCGAAATGCCCGCTTGTAGAAGGTTAATTTCTTCAGCATCACCGCTTACTCTATCACCAATAATTCTGCTTATTTGTTGTTCGTCATTCGTCGAATCTGCATAGTAGTAGTCTGAATTATTAACATCGGTACTTATTGGAGCACCTGCTGAACGATCACCATCTGCATATTCAAAGTCTCCATCTACATTCTCATCAATAAATATAAGGTCGCCTGTCCCCGATGGATCAAGGAATGGTTCCATTGCTGCAAAGTCGATTCGCCATGCATCTCTATCCATAATCGCTTGATGGTCTGTACCAGAATGCCACGGTTCAATAACGTTATCAATGCCAATACCACTTCCGCCTGACAATCGCAACATACCAATTTCACCCGGTGAAGAGAATCCACGAGTCTGTTTCGGACCTAAGCCAAATGTTAAACCCAAGTTAGTCGATCTATTGCTGTAGTTGGGACCACCGGTGAAGCCACCACCACTGATACCATCAGGGAATCCGGTAGCGCCATCCCGCCAATGCACCATCGCTTCTGGAATCAACGTCCGAGGATTACGGTCCAATGGGTCGAACATTCCCCCCTCAGAAGGAGCCGTCGCGTGCACGACTTTGGTCATATGCGGCAAAGCACGCATCACTTCCACAGGAGCAGTATTGATATTGATGATTCCCGGAGTTGATCTTCCTGTAAACCCGTTTGCATTGAAGAACGAATGGGTTGTGGGCCAATATTCACCTGCAGTACTGTAAGGATTTAAGTCATCGCCTATCCCATCCCCGTTAGTATCTGGACGCCCAGGACCATCACAAACGAAGGAATCAAGGACTCTCGCAGCAATGGATTGCCTAGGCCAAGCGTGATTCAGTGCAACTGCCTGCTGTGTTAGCGCATCGTAATCACTTCGACCACCCATCATTAAGGGCAAACCATCTGCTGCTGGCAAGAACCTAAGCCGGTTCACTCGTTCATCTAATGAGATCACCGATTCCGTTCCACTGTTATCGACTGCCCCAACCCAAGAAGCATACCAATCATTAGGGCCTGGATACATGAATTCACTAAACGTTGTAATAGTTCCAGCATCCACCCTCGTTTCCGTTTGACCACTTGAATCATCAATATCAAATGGGGTCGGAGGAAGCACTAATTGAATATCAACGTATGTTGAAGGAGATGAGCTACTTGGCAGAGGCGTTCCTTCCACCATGTGTCCCAAGAGCCAGACATTCAGAAGTTCACCAACTTGATCAAAATCATTATCCTTCTGTAGCATCTGCATAGGGAATGATAGGGATAAGTCAATTTCACCCTCATTTATAATTCCGTCAGGATCCGTGTCATGGGGACCTTGCATATCTTCAAAGGCTGGAGTATCCGAAGTTGAACCATCATTATCATGATCAACTCTTTGACCATACCAACCCTTGTCGGGGTACGACCACATATCAGTTCCAGAGGAAGAATCGTACTTAGGATCTTCCGTATTATTGAAATCAAAGTAGGTCGGTTTTCTAAAACGCAAACCACCCTGCACACGACCTTGAGCTGTCTCATCTGGTCGTAAATCTCCAGCACGGGGCGACCAAACTTCAACCGTAAACCATGGGTCAGGCTTGTCAGGCAACAAATCGTCATCTGCGTTGGTATCTTTATTAACATCATCTTCACCAACACCGTCACCATTACGATCATCTGGGTCATCATAATCAGTCCAATAGAAAGAAGATGAGTATTGGATTTCACTAAATGTCTGCGAGTTCGCAGCATTCGTAACTTTATATCTATTCTTCCCACGAGTGAAGTCTCTCGCAGCGAAAACATATCTTGGGTTTCTTTCCCAACTGTCAATAGTATCATTATGCCAACCATCTACTAAAGGCGTATCAACACCCCAAGCTCGAGTTGCACGATTCCATTGCAAATAGAGCATAGAAGTAAATGGAACTGCAGGTATGCGGCTCCCCGATTCATCCGTAAGAGTTATATACCCCTCTGGCTCTACTAACTCCCATCCATTTAATAGGTCTGTGCCATCAGGGTCGTTGTACAACTCCACCATACGCCTTGTAAACGAATCTTCGGAACCAGGTTCTGCATCAAGCCGGTCAATCAAAACCCTTTGATCACGGAAGATACCACTGGGGTCTTTATCAAATCGATACAACGCAATACTATTTGTCAGGCGAGTTGTAATATCATCGTTATCGCCAATAGGATCACCGCTATCGTCATCTTCCAAAAGAAGATTGTCGTAATCAGTACGATTTGTTCTGCAATACATTTCATCATGCGGCTCGTTAGGAAGATAGTCTGGGTTATTTGGCAAGTAGACAAAAATCGTTTCATCTGGATGATCCTTAGGGTTTAAGTCTAGGAAATCCAGCCATTCCTCAGCAAAATGCCGGCGAGGAATTACTAAAGGATCAACCACTGAGGTTACAAGATGCGGGTCAACATTACCGGGGTTTGGAGGAGCATTCGTATCCTTTGCAATTGCATATAAAATCAACGTGGCGGGATTCTCCACTGTTGTGGGCGCCATGAACCTTTCATACCCTACTCCGGCAATAGATTCCAAATCTGCCAAACGTATTTCTTGGCCAAATAACTCGACTGCAAAATTGTTTAAATCAATTTCACGGTCAAATGGGTTTGCTAATTGCACGACTGCAACCGTTTCCTGTGGGCTTGACTCGACATCGCCAGAAACGATGAAGTATGGCACACATGGTCCATCGTTTGTATCAAGGTCATCATCTGGATTACATGGGTCCTCATTTCCAAGAGCCGGTCCTTGGAACTCTCCAAACATATTTAAACAAACAATTTCTGAAACAAACAGACAACTTCCGCTGTCGTAACAACACGCTCCTGGGAGTCCACATGGATTCGAATCACAGAATACACCTGCACCCATAAAGACGCCATCAATAGCATCGCATGTTTGTTCTGGTAAGTTTTCACAGCCCCCAGTACTTAAACAACAGGCGCCGCCGCAAGGGTTTTCATCACACAGGTTTCCAGGCCTGTACGTACCTTCAAGAACTGTCTCACAAAAATAGACAAAACCATCAGGATCCGTTTCTTGATTTGGAAGGTCTTGTATGTCAACACAAGAATTACTTGGCAAACAGCAAGAACCATCAGGAGGCACGCAGGGCTCTGAATCACATAGATACCCAACCTGTTGTCCAAATCCATGGAAGTAACCTGGGGCATCCTCTTCACTCCACTGCCCATCACCATCAGGATCCCACAACCCATAACAGGAATCAATCGATAAGTCCTCGCAACCACCCGCCCATAAACAACAAGCGCCAAGACATGGTCTTGTTTCGCATGATATAGAATCAAAGAAAGTGCCACCTAATGCGTTGCAAGTTCCAGACCGACTCTCTAAACAGGTTCCAGTTGGCAAACAACAGGCTCCATCGATGCAGGGTTCTGTTCCACATACACTGCCCCTGCCCATAAAAATACCATTCACATCTGAACAGGAAAATGGGGAGACATCAACGCATCCAACCTGTTCCAAACAACATGCTCCTTCGCATGGATTTGTTGAACAAACGGAACCATAGCCCATAAAGTCACCATTTAAAATCAAACAAGATGTACTCTCTTTTACATCTAGACAAGTACCGCTATCGAAACAACAACCACCCCGACAAGGAGTTGTTCCACAAGAAACACCATTACCCATGAAAGTTCCGTCAAGATTAATGATACAGTTTTCATCAGTGGCTTCAATGCAAGTACCACTTTCAAGACAGCAAGCACCTAAGCAAGAATCAAATGCACAGGATGTACCAGCACCAAGATATTCACCACCAATATCTTCGCAACAGAAACCATCATCAACATCAATGCAAAGTTCATCGACACAGCATGCGCCATTCGTAGTGCCAGTTCCAAAACCGCAGACTGGAGGGATTGTGTTGTCCGAGCAACTTGTGTCGTACACAAACGTACCACCTAACTCAATACAAAGTGAAGGTGTCGTATCTTTGCATGCATTGCAACTACCAAGGCAACAGGCGCCTTCGCAGGTATGAACGTCGCAACCCGCATCACCCAAATACACACCACCTAAGTTTCTACAGTGATTATCGTCCACAACCTCAACGCAAATATCACCTAGACAACAAGCTTGCTGCAGTGGTCCGGTAGATAAACAAGCGGAATCAGGATCTTGATCCGCACAAAGCGAACCATCACCTTGATATTCACCTCGAAGAACAAATTGACACGTTTCCAGAGTCACCTCTACACAAGTGTTGTCGCCACCACCAACACAGCAAGCACCCTCTAAATCTGTGACACACAGATTTATCGAACAATCCGTACCATGGGTTTGGAATATTCCCCCAAAGGTATTTATACATGAATATTCTGAAACTTCTACGCACGTGTCATTAACTTCAATACAACAAGCACCAATACATGGTTGAGCATTACAGGATTCTCCAGGTCTAAACACACCTCCGACATCAATACAATCCGCTGCATTTATTTTTGCGACATTCGTACATGCCCCGTCGTCATGACAACACGAACCTGCACAAGGTTGTTCATTACACCCTTGCCCAAAGACAAACAAACCACCAAGGGAATCACAACTTGATTCATCAAGAACTTCAATGCAACTTCCACTATCCAAACAACAAGAACCCGTTGAACTACATGGGTCAGAAGAGCAGTCACTCCCTTTTCCAAATGAAATTCCATCGAGCGAAGCACAAGAACTTTCTGAAATATCAACGCATGCTTTATCTTGCGTGTCAGGATTATCATCAAATACTCCTCCGAGAATACAACACGCAATCGTATCAATTGCACAAGAATCTGAATTGCAATTATCTGCATCGTCCCAAACTCCGGCTAATCCAACACAAATGTCTTCTCGAATGTCCAAACAAGAATGGCTTGGAAGGCAACATTCACCCGTTGGAGTACATGGATCGGAATCACACCGAACACCATCACCAATGTACGTACCACCAAGGGTCGTTTCACATACTAATTGATTTGGAACATTTGTACAAAGACCTGTGTCCAAACAACATGCAAATCGAATACCAGTAGTGCAAACCGAAGCACCACCACTACAGAAATTATCATCAATAAAGAGACCGCCGAGCGTCGTACACTCCGATTCCTGAAGGACGTTAATACACCAACTGTTTTGCGGCGTTGTATCGTCACTAAAGCAACAAGCGCCAGTTGGTGCGCAGGATTCTGATGCACAACCTACTCCTTCGCCTAAAAAGAGCCCACCGACGTTATCGCAAGTACCAGAAGAAATGAGTTCGCAATTTGCATCATCTGCACCACCCGCGTTATTACTCAAACCAAAACAACATGCGCCTAATTCAAAACAAGTTTGCGCTTCGCAGTCAGCATTAAGATAAAAACGTCCCCCAAGTTCTTCTTCACAACTATCTTGGTCAAGCACTTCAACACAGGAAAAACTACTCAAACAACAAGCGCCCGTTGTATCACAAAGTTGTTGCAAACACTGCGTTGATGCTCCACGGTAGACACCGCCTCTGTCGTTACAGGTTTGAGCAGAAATATCCACGCATCCTCCTGCAGGAAGACAACATGCGCCTTGGCAAGGCGATTCTTCGCAAGTAAAGAACTGCTTATATGTACCATTGCGATTATTACACGTCTCTTCAGATAACTCCTCACACAGACCAGTCGCAAAGCAACATGAACCCACGCAAGGGGTATCTCCAACGAGCCATGTTATTGAAAGCGTTGGCGGTACCCCTAGGATAGTACTACTACTTTCAAACTGTGAATAACTAAACTCCCCATCAGCAGTTTCCTTAAATATTAATAGAGAAACCAAACCATCTCTATTTGCTATGGCATCTTGAACAAGCACCGAAATATCTACTTCTACACTTTCGCCATCACCAATCTCAAATGAATAAGAAGGAAGTCCATTATCGATATCAAACAATGCACCAGAACCTCCGGGCCAATCTTCATAACCAGTGGAGTTCCAAGTCGCTCTGTCCATCAACCATGGCTCTTTCATCCTTGCCACTTCAACAGTAGATGGTTCACCACCAGATGCCTCCCACTCTAGAGAAAGAAGTGCTTCGGTAATCCGTGAGCCATCAACTGAATTCGGATTTATCACAAAATCTAACAATATATAATCGTGTTTCCATGAACTAGTAACGAACTGTTCCGCTAATCGAAGATAGGTACCTCCACCAAACGGAACATTAGGGTTTTCTTCAGAAATCCAAGTGTCTTGAGTGGAACTCACTATCACGGTTGTATCATTGGCATCGTCTAAACAAAGAATGCCTGGGAAGTAGGTTCCACCATCGCTAATACAAGAAGCGGAAGAGACAACATCAACGCAACTGCCGCTTCCAAAACAACACGAACCAGAAGGTACACAGGGATCAGCAGAACATGATTGCCCGTCTTTATACGTGCCACCTAACACTTCATTACACGTTTTTTCAGAAACCTCAAAGCAATCTCCATACTCCGCAGACAAACAACACGCAGAAGGTTCGCAAGGTTTACTTACACAGAACTCGTTGGCGTTATACGTACCTTCAATTTCGTTGCATGTTGCGATAGAGATTACATCCATGCAGGAATCGCTTGCAAAACAACATGATCCACTAGGTGAACATGGCAAATCAGCACATTCCGATTCAAAACCTGCAAATACTCCGCCGAGTTGATCGCAACTGTATCCAGAAATGTCACCACACTCAGCGTTATCAAAACAACATGCACCTTCACAGGTTGATTCCTCACATAACTCTCCAGCAAAAAATTCGCCTTCAAGAGAATCACATGCCCCTTGGCTTGTAAACAAACAACCACCTAGTGGCACACAACATGCGCCTTGATCTGGACATGGACCATCTTCAAAATCGCCATCGCCATTAGGATCACATTCTTCACCAATGTAGAACGTACCGCCCAACATCCCCTCGCATGTCTCCTTCGAAACGTCCTCACACCCGCCAGTTTGCAAACAACAGGCGCTAATCTCACTGGGCTCTGTAGTTTGGTGAACGTGTGCAACAAATGCCTCAAGAATGAATGGCTGAGCTTCCAACCCCAGCATCTCTACGGATGGCTGATTTGGACCCGCAACAAAAGAAGTAGGTGTTGGTATAGATGGATCTGCGTTTGCTTGCCTACCTATAATTGGTGGAGCAATCGCACCTGAAAGCGGTATTTCGGATTCTCCATAAGCGTCACCAGTTGGAAGGTTTGCAACATCAGGAACCGTTGGCAATGGAGAATGCTGTCGCCAGGTATCATCATTATCACGATACGCAAGCACATTCGCTGCCATCCCTGCAGCCATCAAACGTGCTTGTTGGTAAGGGTTGGAACGAAGTTGAGACCAAGAAGTAAAAGGGCTTGGTTCTGAATAGGAACCAAGTGGCGCGTTAGCGGCTGCACCATTTGTGTCCAACGCTCCAACGCCACTTTCTTGCGCATCGGTCATCGCAAGAAGTAATTGCAATGGCAATCGATCAGCAAAGGGTAATCGACCATCCTCAAGTGAATCCCACCAAACGGTACCATTGGGTGGAATACCAAAGGTTGTATCAGCGTAATACTCGCGTAGATCTACTTTTTGCCTTGACTGCTCAAGCCAGTTGGCAATTGCGGTATCTTGGGATGTCAGGTCATTGTTGTTCAAACCAGCGTAAGCACCCTCCCAGCCCAACTTAAGTGGGAACGCGGAGGCAAATACCCAACTACGAACATCTTCAGGCACATACTCCCACTCCGGATTCGTCAGGTCAAATGCTGCTGGACCACTTGGCAAATATGGCTCACCTTCACCGTTTTCAAATCCCTCTGGGTTATACCGGTTCCAAAAACGATCTTCCCATCGAAGCCATGGAGGAAGTAAATCATTACGAACCCCATTAAAAAGTGTCAATTTTCGGCGGTTATCAAAGAGCAATTGTCGGTTGTCAAGTTGGTCTCGCAACTCACTCGCTTCATGGCTGTGAATGTAATCACTTCGAAGAAATTGATAGTTAGGATCATTAATTCGATTCAAACTTCGTTCAAATCGTGACCCAACAAATTGGTAATTGTTGCCATATGTGACACGTAATTCCAGTTCATCCGAAAGTGTAAATGGTCGCAAACCATTCGTGGCTAGGAATGGTTGCCTGCCAGCAAGTTGCCAGTACCAAAGACGTCCATATTTTGATGTGATGTCATCTGTAGGATTCAGATACCCTTGAAAGAGAGGGTTCGAATTATTCCCATCTACCTCAATACCCAATTCATCAAGAAAACTTGCATCATTCCAATTATTCCACTGCTGCGATCCATTCCAGTCAACTTTTACTACTGTTCCATAGGGACCTATCTGGCCACCACTTAAACCAATCTGGGTGTAATCAACCCATTTGTTCGTAAACAAACCATTGTCCGGCAAATTTGCAGGATTATCAAGAAAACCAACTCTCCAATTATACCCACCCACGTTGCTTCCAATTAACGCTAAATCTGCTGGGGTATTCCCTCTCGTACTCACTTCTTCAAAATCATCATCATTATCCAAGTCCAAATCGACTCGACTAAATCCAGTCGCCACATTCGCGTTGAGAAGCGCACTATTATCAGTTACAGAAACAGCAACAAGTTGCCACGTATCAAGACCTAGAGATTGTGGGTGCAAATGCCATAAAGCATCGGTGAATCCATCGCCATCGGTATCTGCTTGATGAAGTTCCGCATACCAACGTGGCGTCCCTTTAATAAAGGCATCAAATGCTCGCTCCCCAATTTCATTCTCGATTCCATCTGCATCTAAATCACTAAGGTTTAAAAAGTTTTGAGGCAAAGCATTCGCTGTATTATTGGGGTTTTGGAAATTAGCCGTTGCCCATCCACCAAGGGTAAACCATTGGTTCCAACGCGCTTGATGTTGGATGCTATTTGGACTGTCAAGTTCAGAGGTATCAAATGCATCTCCCAGATCTTCTGTGTACCCCATCGAAGGGTATCCGGTTGGACCAAGAGCAAGTGTGCCATTTTGGTTTGTTGGACGGTGCGCCGGCCACTGCTCAATCGGAATATCGAGGTTTGTCACTAGACCACTATTGGTAATATCGCTGATGTTAAATGGTATCCGCCAACCGTTTTCACTTCGGGACAAGTTCGTAAGATGACCCCAATGCGTAAACGTTTCTGGTGTACCATCGACCCAAGAAAAATTTGCCCATTGATCTACGCCTTGCTGCACAAAGTTATAGAGATCTCCTCGATATGGTTCCGTATCACGAAGCCAACGAGAGTCACCAAAGGAGGGTCCACCAACTGGATTTGCAGGTCCAAGGAGTGGAATTCCATTCATGAGATTATCTGGTGGGTTTGTCCACGGAACAACTTCGTATGGAGCGAAGTTGAATGGATAATCTGCATCGTGTCCGTACCGTTGCGAAGTTAATTCAGGGCGAACTCTGCGGTCATTGGCGCTGTTACTCGGCACACCATTGTTAGGAACCAACTTCCTTGGGAAAAGTGCCACTGCAACTTCATCAGCAATGGTACGTGCAATACCCCTCGCACGGTCATCAATTCTTGCAGCATCTCGTTGGGAAACAGCCGTGATTCTTCCCGATTGCGTCTTCGTGATAAAGGCAGTCGCGATTAAAACAAGCAAAACTAAAATACCAACGACTAATATTAAGGCGTTGCCAAGGCGATGGTGCGTTGTGGTTCTTACGTTCATCGGCATTACTGATTGTGCTCCGGCAAATCGACGACAAACTGATACGTCCAACCCGAGCCAAGTCGGTTATCTCGGTCAAGGATGCGAATGGTAATGCGAAGTGCGCTTGGAATTGGGGTGTACTTCCACGTGGGATTACCGAGGATAAGCGGGTTGCTATCGGTTATCGTTCCAAGCGTGTCACTATTGTCATTTAACAAATCAATACCATTTTCATAAAACGGATTTGTTCCGTTGTATCCAAAGATTGCCCAGTACTCCGAAACGCCCTCGGGATACTGCCCAGTTGCCATAACCGTTGGTACTGGCGCATACGCAAACCCTTCACCCTCTTGGAACGTTGGTTCTATTAAAGTAGGATCGATTGTTGCGGATGGAAATGAAGGCGAATCCTCTAAGGGCGCGTTTTCTGACCATGCAGTTAATGTATCAAATCCTATACCAAGGTTCGCGGGATCATCTGGATCTAGACGGTAGGATGCTCCCCACCATGGCTGTGCTTCATTATCAGCGTATTCATATCCTCGATAGGGAGTGTAATAATTGTCGATTGCGCTACCAACGCCCTCATCGTACGTCCATTCAATTTGGAATGAAACGCACCCCTCTGCTAAAGCAGGGAACATCAACGCTTGGTCATATCTGATTGAAGTTGGTGGTACCGGTTCAACACGTGGCCAATGAAAAAGAGATGCTATGAGTTCCTGCTGATCTTCGGTATCTGAGTCTCGCCAATTTCTATTAGCGGTCCCAGTATTGTCCTGAAGCACACTCTGGCGAATATCGTCGAGTTGCGTTGCTGCAATATCCACTCGACCATGCAAAACATGCGGGTACGTCTCGTTGCCACCTATTCTAGGGTCCCAAGGAAAAACTGTATGGGAAGAAATTCCTGACCCCATATAGACTGTTTTTGGGGGTTCCCCTGGGTCAGCCACATCATCATCCCCAAGCACGACTGCTTGTCTGCATAATGTCCATTCACTTGGATTCGCCTGCGTTCCATTTGTGACGTTGCCATCTGCAACAACGTCAAAACGTTCAGTTTGGCCATCCGTATATTTTCGGGTTTCGACCTCGATAATACCTTCATACCAAGGCGTCAGAATGGTTGGTATAGAGCTCTCAAACATTTTCGGATTATCTGATTCATCAAAATTATTGTCCCCTTGCCCATGCCCATCCAGATGTGGAAAACGAACCCCATGCCCATAGTACATTCTGGTTGCAAGACCCTGCCCAGCAAAATCAGCACCAGCACCAGCAAGCATCGGGGAGGCAAATCCATCCGTGAAAAAAACGAGTTGGTCACAACGGATAATTGCTGTGGGCGGGAGTGAATCATCAATCAATAGGTAGTCACCCTTGAGATTGTTCGCTACTGCAACGCTGCGGATTCCAATAAAACCCTCTTGGGATAACTTAGAGATGTCCTCCCGAAGTTGTTGTTCTATAGCCACTCCTTGCTGAATCGTCTCAGCAATCGCTTGCCCAGAAGCGGAGATATCACTGGTAGTAGAAAAAATTCGACCAACTGCAATCATCACAGCAAGAAGTACAACGACCGCAACCATAAGTTCAATGAGCGTAAAACCAATGCGATTCATATTGTGCCGTACAAAACTCATAAATCTTGCACCGTTGCATAAACTGGGATAATTTTTCGACCAAGTGTATCCTGCGTTGGAACGAACCAGATGTCGCTCACGACTCCTTGGGTAACAAACCCAGATGGTGGTGGTGCTGTTGTTGC
>CAYZEX010000009.1:0-24327 GCA_964477675.1 uncultured Isosphaeraceae bacterium | reverse complement strand
TACATGATTTCTGAAGTTCAAAATGTCTATCGAGCTCAAGGCGTTCCTGTTTCAGACAAACACATCGAAGTTATTCTCTCTCGCATGTTGAGCAAAATCCAAGTGCAAAAAGCGGGTGATACAAATATGCTTCCGATGGATTTTGTTGAACGATACCGATTCCGTCTTGAAAACAAACAACTCGATGGATGCTTACTTATCAAGGAAGCAGGAGATACCGATTTTGCAGTTGGCGATCTTGTTGACAAGAGTGAGATAAAAGAAGCAAATGCGATTGCTGAAGCGGAAGGCAAGGCACCTGCTAAAACGTCAAGACCAAAGAAAGCAACTGGTAAGCCATTGCTTCTTGGCATTACAAAAGCGGCACTTCAATCTGAGTCCTTCTTGTCTGGTGCTTCCTTCCAAGAAACCACCAAGGTACTTACCGAGGCAGCTCTTCGCGGTGCTCAGGACCACCTAAAGGGACTCAAGGAAAATGTTCTTCTTGGACACCTCGTTCCTGCTGGAACTGGCTTTGACCCATACCAAAGCATGAAGGTCAAACTGCTCGTCGAACCTCCGAAAATTGAGGAAGATGAAGAGGACACAATGCTCGCAACAGCCGTTGCTCGTGCTGAAGCCCTAGGCGCGCAGCCATCTGCCGCAACGGTCCAAATTCCCACGGTCTCAAGCGTCGAAGCACATTAATTTCATAGCATTTTAAAAGAGCCATTGCAAAGGAGTCCTCAACCTATTGAGGGCTCCTTTTTTCAGAAAATACTGAGTTTTTTCATGCACCCTGCCCATAAGGGGCATAGAATAGTGAGGCGTGCATAGACCAATAGATGATATTTATTTGCCATCTATTCCTACATATAAGCGCTGAACCCCACCTCGTTCTTGGTGTGGTAAAAAGTATGGATGACAATTGCCCTCACAAGGGCACCAAGGAGTTTACTGAAAGATGCAACCACGTATTCTTACTCGTTTTACAACAATTGTACTGTTCGTTTTTACTTGCTTCCTCACGATGGATGTCGTTGCAAACGAACGCGGTCTCGCACCCCATTTAACTCCAGATGCTTGGAAACTTCTCTCAGACGCTGACTCCTACATCAAAGGTTTACCAAGTGCGGTTGTAACGAAGTACGAACTTACCCCTCGTCCCAAATCCACAAAGCGAATGCCAATCAAACTTCCAAATAGCCGGCTAAAGGTGAAGTTCGCAGACGAGTTACAAATTCGCCTCGACTTGTATGGCAAACCCTACTCACGAACACAACGCCCCGCAGAAACTATCACCACCCTTTGTGATGGACTAGGTGTCACGCTTTCGCCAACTTTACGTACTTCACAAGAAAGAATCGATGCGTTAATCCTTAGAGCAGAAACAAAAAGCCGTAAACAACAACCAGATATTGGTGGTGTCTACTGGGTTGATGGGGACGAAACCTCCGTTGACCGTGCAGCCGATTATTTCTACGCAATGGATGAGGTCGAGTGGGTCATCTACAAACCAGTATTCTCAAAAATAGAGCGAACGGCTCCCACAAAAAGAGCGGTTAAGACTGCGAAGCATGCCAAACCAATCGCAGCACCACGCACTAAAATGTATGGTGCATGCCTTCTGAAAAAGGGTCGATGTCTAGAAACTGTTGAACAACGTGATTGTATCGAACGAGATGGTGTCTTTCTCGGGCAAAACTCTGTTTGTACGCAGCAGACCGAAGAAAGAAGTACAGTTGGTGGCGCAGGGGAATGTTGTACCGTCACCACTTGCAACATCGTTGTTGACGAAGATGAATGTTTAGATGATTTCAATGGTATTTATCTTGGTGTAAATGAAGACGAACCACCAGACCCCTGCGGTGAGAGCCAAACTGATTGCCCCGCTTTAAACGGACCACTCTTTTCAGATTACAATGATTGCGCTGAAGATGGCGACCCAATTTCCTACCTTACTGGTGATTGCTACATCGACCAAACAAGTGTTACACAAACTGGCAGAACTGCCCTCGATAACCCAGAAAAACCTATTGGCTGCCTTGATACGGATGGCACCCTAGGTGGACCCGGCGGAAATGACTTTGTCGTTGTAACCGGTCTCCCATCAGGATTTGGGTCAAACATCTTCTTTGATTCCGAATGTTGTGAAACAATCACGACAAACGTCCCTGATTGTAATCTTGGACCTTGGACCGCAGTTTGCGCAAGTTACGCTCAGGGCTATGCTTTGGATGGCAGTGGCATTTGCGAGCGTGGTTCAGCGAATACACCGCCAAATGTATGCTTCAACCCTTATGGCCCAACTATTCCACCCGCTGTAGTACAATCAGGAGTTAACCTTGATGATATTTCTGATGCTGGTTCAGGCATTACCATAATGGGCAATAACTCGTTTGGAGTAGAAACCGCGATGGTTGAAATAGTTGATTTCATTGGTGAAGGTTGTGAAGCTGGCGGTTGTCAAATGAATTTTTATACTGATCTAATGGGGCAGGTTGGTGCTATCCCACTCTTCCCGGTTGAGGGTTTTGACCTCAACGCACTCGGAGCGGAGATAGCTGCTGACCCAGCCCTCGTTAATTTCCAATTTACGATCGAAGGCGATGGCGCTGTTGAGGCCTCCTCGCTTAATCCAATAGCATCCGTTGCTGTGTACAACGAAGGAAATACAAACAACCCAGTGCAACCACAAACCCTCAGTGCCGTCCCTCTATTGCCTATAGGTTGCTTACCACCAGCTGGCGCACCTACCTACCCTCGTAGTGCAACAACCCCAGATTACGCGGCTTTAGGACTACTCACCACCCTATCACCAGATGTTATCCCATGGCCTGGCTCACTCACTGCACCACCACAACCACTTGCTCTACCAAACTCGCCAACGACCCTCACAACGAACGACTTCAACCATATCTACCAATTGCTTCCATGGCCAATGGGTGGTGCCTCTGGTCAGGGTGTTGGAAGTGCTACGACAGTTATAAACCCACCGCTTAGCGAAAGCGCTTTAGTTGGCGGTACAGGATGGTGGGGTGGAGATTTACCCCTTGAAACTTTTGGCAGTGGTTATTTGTTTCCAGATGCTCCAAATTCCGGTGGCTTCGGTGGGCAAGAAATCTACAAGGGCTCCTATGGGTACGGTCAAATGTGGGAAGACGATGGCGTTGGTACGAATGGTGCCTTTGGTGCGGGTGTAAAGGTAGCGGTGCTGGATTGGTCTGCACACCTGCAACAACGAACGAACAATGCTGGTATCAACCTTGGCGGCATTCACGAAGAGTTCCTCGATGCAAATGGTGACCTTCGTGTCACGCTCGAAGGAGAGGCAACGGGGCATCCGGAGTTGATTCTTGAGTTTGATGAGAATCTCCCATTTAGATTATCCGCGGATCACGGCACCGCTGTTCTTGGTGTCATCGGTGCTAATTGGGGTCCCGCTTCAGCAGTAGGTGTTCCAATAGGCAACTCAGCAACACCCGGAACGAGGATGTTTGGCAACGTTGGCATACTCGGGCTCGCTCCTGATGCCGATCTCTACTTCTTCCCACTCGCTACAATTGACGAACCCGACCGTGAACCACAAGCATGGTTCAACACCCTTGAAACTCTCGATGCGGGTGATGTCATCAGCGCTGGATATCAACCAGTTGCCGTAACCAATACTAGCCCGAACCTTAATTACTGGGAAGACACCAACATGTGGCTTGGAATGGCAAACACCCTTGGCATCATTACCGTCATCAAGGCGGGTGACCTTGGGCTTGATATGTCAGAATTGGAATTTCCTGATTCTGGGGGGGACCAAAATGCTATAGTCGCAACATCGGTTTCACCCGGCACGCCATTTAAGCGATATGCAGATTCAGTAAGAGGTTCTAACGCTTACTTTGGTACCGCACAAGATTACGCCGTGGTTACCGCTTCGGGATTTGGCATTGGAACCATAACGTGTGGCAAAGGGCAACAACTTGATAATTTCCTTGGCTACAACACCATCGTTTACGCAGATGCAACCGATCCCCATATTGTGCACCGCCAAGCATACACCAACGTCTTCGGGCATACCGATGCTGCCGCTGCAACCGTTGCTGGCTGTGTTGCTCAAATACAGGGTTTCACGAAGCAAATATTTGAGGGCATGCCGCTTGGTCCACAAATCTGCCGCCAACTCACCGCGGGTGGTAAATACGAGGGTATCAACCGAGATGGTCTCCCTGTATTAACAAACAGACCTAGTATCGACACTGAATCCACTCTAGATTCAGAGTGCGAACTACCAAATATTAACTATTTGGATTGGGATTGGTGTGATGAAGACCCAACAACAGGATTTCTAACAGGTAATTTAGTTAATCCTCGCGCATCAATGGTGAACGTCATCCATAATCCAATTTTTGACACACCTAATATCTATGATGCCGTTTTCATTCGAGGCAACCACTTCACTGGAAGTATTTATTCCCTTGCAGCGGTTGATAACAATTTGCTTGGGGCAACACCTGTTCGTGTCAACGCGAACCAAGCGTATCCTGTTCCAGATGGCGTACCAGGTCCCGTCTGGTACAGTGCAAGTGGTCTTACGACCGACTTGTACCTTACCGGCGAGTTGCTAAGTTCCATACCAACTACTAATGCTCTATCGTTAAGCGTCACATTCTCACCTATCCAACAGGAACTCTTGTTCGTCCGTGCAGAGATGCTCGACCACCGAACAGGCAAGTGGCGACCAGTTGCTGGTTCCCTGCTTGCACCGGGAGACACGAACGTGCTCTTCACGATTGAGCAAGCCACAAACTACATCAAGCCACAGAACAACGAATACCACCTGCGGCTGATTACCTTAGGCGGTCAAAACCCGCCTGATGGAAATCCAACCGCGGTCTACCCCGTTGCATACGACCAAGTTATCTTCAGCGGTGGCATCATCCAAGGACCATAACACATAGAACTACATTAAGTAGCCACCCCATCGTCAGAATTATCATGCGCCCAATCTCTGCGTAGCACCACCAATCGCCATTGAATTGTCAGGGTCTCACTCTTGATGTTTACATCGCACGATAGTCAAATGATTGCCACGTTCATTAAGATGTACCTCGCTCATAAACGCTTTAATCATCGCCAACCCTCTGCCTGATGGAAGGGTTAAGTTCTCTGTAGCAGTCGGGTCAGGAATCGACTCTGGATCGTACCCACGCCCCTGATCTATGACTTCGATAACGACCTGTTCATCTGTAACATGCCAACTAACTTTAATCTCCGCTGAGGTATCACCCTGATGCCCATGCAACAGGGCATTTGCTAGGGCCTCTTCTATTGCAACCCTAACAGAAAACAGTTGATGCTCTGAATATTCCTTTGCCTTCATCAATGCTAAAACTGCTTCTTGCACTTCGTCAAATGATGCACGATCGCCTAAGATAGTTTGTTGTTGCTTACTGGGATGTTCCTGTTCTGCGCACATTCAATACTGCGTTAGCCCTTTCCCCACCAGAGAACTTGTATGGTGGGATTTGTTTGGGAATGTCGGTACAAAACATCCCAAAAGTGCAACGAAAAAACAAGCGGTACGGTTAACTGACTGACTTCATCGCCTGTGCAAGAGAGTCACAGATAGAAAAAGCTTTATCCAACTTGGTAATCCGAAAGACGTCACGAATCGGTTCTTCAAGAGAAGCTAGAGCAAGTTTACCCTGTTTATCCCCAACTTTAGTATTCACGGTAATCAACATGCCAAGGGCTGAAGAAGAGAGTGCGTTAACATTTTGAAAATTAAGCACAATCTTTGGACGGTTCTTCCGTTGGATAACAGAAGCGAGTTCATCCCCTATACGCCGAATACAAACTTCATCGAGGATGTTGCTCTCAACAAACTCAACATTCGTGATTCCGTCACGTTCAAATATTTGTAATAACGATGTGTCTGCCATAGTTACGTCTGCCTTACGTAGAGATTATCGAAGGAAAGAATCACTTGACCCAGAGTCTAAAATCCGTCGGCTAAATAACATCTCTTCATTTTCCTGTTGGATAATAATTTCTGGGCGTACCAGAATGATTAAAGTAACCTCTTCGCGGTTTGTTGTTCGGTTTGTGAAAAACCGGTTCAAGTATGGAATCTTAGAAAGAACAGGTACACCAACCTCGGTTTCATACTCACGCACTTTCCGCTGACCACCAAGAAGGGCAGTTCCCTTGTCTGGAACAGAGACCGTTGTACGCACACGATGTTGAATAGTCGTCGTCAGTGAAATGGCAGAACTGATAGTGGCGGAGCCTCCGCCACCAGAATCATTGCCGCCGGCTGTTGCAGCTTCGAATGACTGCGATGATGTGACTTTTTGGTCTTGAACACCAAAATCAACTTCCATGGTGACATATCGTCTATCAGCCGAGATAACACCCTGCACCTCAAACCGTATTCCTGTCGCGGCATTACCAATATCAGGAGTAAATCCTACCGCACTTGAGTTCGTACTAAGGTTAAGACCAGATACGTATTGCACGTTAGTTGAAATATTAATCCATGCTCTTTGGCCGTTATGCATCGTCAGACGTGGTGCGGTAAGTATGGTGTTCCGTTGATCTGCTTGGGTTGCCTCAATCATAAGATCCACTTGAATATCATCCATAAATTGCAAACCAAAACCAAGCGCTGGGTTTGAACCTACGATGATATTGCCAAAAGAACTGAAGTTACCAATAGTATCTATCAAGGCGCTACTTCCTTGCACGATGCCAAGCGGGCTAAGACCCTCTGTTTGCCGAAGTACACCCTCTTGAATCCAGTTGTAGTCATAGTTAATCGTGCCAGTCGTCGGATCGTACGTGCCAAGCATTGCTCCTGTTGGAACTGTATTACCCGGAGGAGTCGCAGTTCCATCAGGTTGCATCGTCGAGTAAATTTGTGCGTCGTTTAAGTTCGCTGTTCCAGGAACAAAGAAATCGCTGAGTCGAGCATTTGAATCATAATTGTCACGAACGTAATCGATATCGAGATTGTCATTATTTGTATTGAAATACACATCCAAATCGAACCCAATTTGTTCAAACCAGTCAGTCGCAATTTGTAAAAAGCGTGACTCAACATTGATTTGCAATGCACGAACTTCACGTAGTTTCCCAAGAAGTGATGTGATTTCTCGATGTACAGCAGGCGTCTGCTTAATAATAAAGTTTCCATTAATTGCATCAATTTCATGTTGCCCCTCATCGTCCCACTCCCAAGCACCAGATGGGCTAACAATATATTTCGTAATGAGACCCTTCAATTCTTCCATTAAGTCTTCTTGTGTTTTACCTTCTTCGACCTCACCATCACCAATTCCGCCACCGGTTCCGCCACCGCCGCCACCACCGGTGCCTCCACCAGTTCCTCCTCCACCACCGCCAGAACCGCCAATGCCACCACCACCGGTTCCACCGCCGCCGCCGCCGCCGAAGCCACCGCCAGTACCGCCACCACCACCTGCTCCACCGCCACCCACCATTGCAAGTTCAGGGGCAGAGAAATCTCGAATCTCAAAGAGTAAATCCGTTACGCTGTAGACCTCGATGTACGTATGATCTTTCAGGGCGTGTTTTGTTGATATCTCTAATACACCATCTCGGATGTCGTACCACATTAATGATTCTGGATCCGAATCACTTGCCTGTTCATTTTTTGTGTTAACGTAGTTAAGAACTCTTTCCAACAGTGTCATAAGTGAAACATCACCCATATGTAGCATCTTGATTTCAAATGATGGTTTTACTTCTGATTCAGATTCTTCAAGAGTAACCCAATCAATAAAGAAGTCATCAGGAATCCCAGATGCTATTTGAATATCTGCAAGCACTTCTTCCAATGTCATCCCTTCAATATCGTGCGATGCCCCAGTCGCTTTATCCATCGCGACTTTAATGGCACGATTTTGATAAGTTTCACTAAAGCCAGCGGTTGTGCCATACCTAAGTTGCGTAAGTTGCTCCCATTCGCTTGGGTACGACATAATGCCATTTGTCGAACGATCGCCAGGACCAGTAAAGTTTTTTCGTGGAGCGACCTGTGCACCCTCGTTTTGAACAAGGAGTTCGGAATACCCAAGTTCCTTTTCGCGACCAAATCGAGCCCAATCTTGATAGAGTTGCGCCTGTTGCAACGCATCTCGTAATGCAAGTGCTGCAGTGTTGTGCTTATCAATAAACAAAATTTCTTCAACGATATCAATCGCCTTAAGATAATTACGCTCGCTTTGAAGTTGACGAATCCGTTTCATACTATCCGTAATCATTTGAGAACGCTTTCGCGATTCTTCGGCTTGCCTAGCAGCTTGATCATTGGCTCGCTCTTGGGCTTGAATCGCGAGTTGTTTTTGTTGCCATTTTTCATGTTGCTGGGCAATTGATGCACTCAATGCGTTTGCTTCAGCTTTTTTCAGCATATATTCATCTTCAGAGAACAACTCTTGATCTTTACTGTCAAGACGAACAATAGCGTTTGAAACAAATTGTCGAGCTGCATTAAAATCTTCACGGAGCAAACTATCCTTGGCTGATGCCATTGCATCACTAAAAAGGTTTCTCGCCTCCTCACGAGCGATTGATATTCTTTTTTGATAGTCCTCAAGCAACTTTGATTGGTCCAACATATCAAGGGCATGTTGTAATAATTTTGTAATTTCGGCATTGTCAGGCAAGTACCGACTTGCTTCAGAATATTTTTCAGAAGCATCCCGCCATCTACCATCTTGATAAGCTCTATTCGCTTCATCGAGAAGTCTTCTTCCTAGTTCTTGTTCTAATTCAGCTGCATCTCCGATAACCTCTTCATCGTCTTCAAGAATAACTTCAACATAGTCTTCTTCTGGTTCATCACCCTGACTTTGTGCTAATGATTGTATGGAACTGAAACTTAGTACAACAACAAATAGAAAACCAATGAGGTTGAACAAAGTGAATCGATCGATAAGACGGGTCATAAAACTCTCCAAAAGTAAACCAAGCCAGCAGCACTACGATGGTACTACATTGACTGTGAGTGAACACGTTGTCCAGTGCTCGCAGTCCCCCCTTCCAAGATATGAGTGCTCCCTGAATATATAAATATAACCCCCGATGAAGCGGATAGCGTACTAGGACAAAAGCATACCCGCAAGCGATTCTAGTGCCCCCTTAGCATCTTAGAGGAACTTTTTTCGGGATAGAAATAGAGCCTAACGGGAGACAGAGTTGGATTCCATCATCCGGATAAAACGCTTAAAGAGATAGGCAGAATCGTGGGGTCCGGGAGAGGCTTCTGGGTGAAATTGAACCCCCATAATGGGTTTTTCATGGTGTCTAAACCCAGCGACGGTATCATCATTGAGGTGCCGGTGTGTAACGATGCATTGAGCCGCCTCCAAAGATTCCTCATCGACACAGAAACCGTGGTTTTGGCTTGTTATTTCGACTTTTCCAGTCTCCATGTCTCGAACTGGCTGGTTAGCACCACGGTGCCCAAATTTCAATTTCCAAGTATTTGCTCCAAGTGCTAAAGCGAGCATTTGATGCCCTAAACAGATTCCGAAGGTTGGAATCGACCCAGCAATCTCTCTGAGCAACGAAACGGTCACCTCTACTGCAGCTGGATCACCAGGTCCATTTGAAACAAATAAACCATCGGGTTCATAAGTTCTTATCTCATCAGCTGTTACAGTGTTTGGAAGAGAAACAATCTCGCAACCAAGAGTCGTTAAGTGCCTGTAGATATTAGACTTAGCACCGCAATCAATTGCAACAACTCTCCATTTGTCAAGAGAATCACTCGCATCGTACGAACTCCAGTCACCTAATGGCTCCTTCCATCTCTGGGGTTTCGAATGGGATGCCTTACTTGCGAGGTCCAGCCCCACCATGGTTTCGCTATTGGCTGCGATAGATACGAGCTGGGCATCGGTAATCATTGTATTTGTAGTCATCGCCCCCGAGAGCGAACCACTTTGCCGAATAATTCGAACAAGTGCCCTTGTATCCACTCCAGTTATGGCAGGCACATTGCTCGTAGCGAGCCAATCTCGCAAATTATTCTCTGCGCGATAGTTAGAGACAACCCTTGAAAGTTCCCGAATAATGAAACCCGCAATTTGTGGTTTTGAAGATTCAACGTCTTGATTATTCACCCCATAGTTGCCTATTTCAGGTGCGGTCATAATCAAAATCTGCCCTGCGTAACTCGGATCTGTAATTGCCTCTTGGTACCCCGTCATTGAGGTGTTAAAAACAACTTCACCACAGGTTGGTGTTTCGCTCAAACCGCCACATGACATTCCATGTACTATCGTTCCGTCTTCAAGTGCCAACCTACAGGTTTTTTCCATGCCCACATTCTACCACCAACAGGTGTTCTCTGAGCCCACGGAGTAGTACAACCTCTACACCACTAACAGATGCCGAGTTCCTGTACACTCATAGTATGGCTGGGCTATTTGATGAACCTTCTGTTTCGTATGTCAAAGTTGCTGTTGAGCGTGGCGTCGATCAGTTCCCAGATGGACTCTCCTACGGTGTTGCAGAACAATTGCATCCACTGAGAATTGGGCAACTTGTCACTGTACCACTGGGCAAAGGAAATACACCAACACAAGCATGGGTCATTGCAACTTCAACAGAGCAACCGAAACTTTCTCTACATAAAGAAATGAAACAGGTCTATGAAAAAGATCGAGATGCAATAGTTCTTCCATCAAACTTGGTTGCGCTAGCCACTTGGTTAAGCCAGTATTATTTCACACCCATTGGCCCAACACTTGCAACTATGCTACCTGGACCAGTTCGACATGGAACTGGTCTCGTTACGAAGCAACTTCTTGATCTTCCTCTTGAACCAACATCCGGTACGGATGAAAGCACAACCAAGAAACAACAAGATGTACTTGATGCGCTCGCTTGCGTTCCAGAGTCCGAACGCCCAATGGAACCATCACGGCTCATGGCTTTGGCAAACATACGAAGCAAAAGCCCAATCGATCGACTCATCGAACGTGGGCAACTTACATGCCATAATGTCACAAGGGTTGAAGCGACTTGGTTTCAACAATCGGTAGACACGACCATTCCCGAAGCGCTCACTGAAGAACAACGTAAAGCAATTGAAGATATTTCCTCTGCACTTAGCGGATATTCATCACACCTTTTATTTGGAGTGACTGGTTCTGGTAAAACAGAGGTGTACATACGTCTCATCGAAAAAGCAATCAATAATGGTGGGGTTGCGCTTGTTTTAGTTCCAGAAATATCCCTTACCCCACAAACCGCAGCAAGACTCATGGGAAGGTTCCCAGACAAACGAATTGCCATTCTCCATTCAGCACTTACTAAATCGCAACGCCATCAACAATGGTCGCTAGTTGCTGATGGCACAGCTGATATTGTCATCGGGGCACGTAGTGCAGTCTTTGCTCCTATCCCAGAAGATCAACTTCGCATCATTATCGTTGACGAAGAGCACGACAGTTCCTTCAAACAAGAACAAGCGCCGAGATACCATGGAAGAGACGTCGCAATTCGCAGAGCGTGGATGGAGAAGTGTCCAATCGTTCTTGGCTCTGCTACCCCATCTATGGAATCTTGGTGGAATGCGACGAAGAGAAATGTTTCTTCCCTTCACAAATTAACGACACGCGCTCCGGGACTCACTTCGCCAACTATTGAAATTGTAGATATGCGACATGAACGGCAACAAGGTGCAATTGGTAACTCTGCACTAAGCACAAAACTTGAAAGAGCAATCCACAAGACTATTGCAACTGGTGGACAGGCTCTTCTTTTGTTGAATCGGCGAGGATTTGCACCATGGATTGCTTGCGCCAATCGAGTGTGCGGTTGGATGATGAAATGTGACCATTGTGATGTATCTATGGTTTATCACCGAAAAAAACCACTGGAAGATGCGGGATACGTTCGTTGCCACCACTGTGGTGTTGAGCAACGTGTACCAAAGCAATGCCCAGATTGTTCGAAAAAAGTTATCCATCTTGGAATCGGAACGCAACGTGTTGAAGCTATTTTGCGTGAAGTACTTCAGATCCCAAGCGAACAAATCGCTCGCCTCGATTCCGACACCATGCGAAAATCGAGCGATTTACATAAGACTCTTGATGCATTTGGTAGCGGAGAAATAAAAGTCCTACTTGGAACACAGATGATTGCCAAAGGACTCGATTTTCCAAACGTACAACTTGTTGGTGTCATCGATGCTGATACTTCCATCGATCTACCTGACTTTCGTGCGGCTGAAAGAACCTATCAAATTGTCTCTCAAGTATGCGGAAGATGCGGGAGAAGTGAACAAAAAGCAGTAGCAATTATTCAGACATTCAGCCCAGATGCGAGTGCGATAGCATTAGCGAGCAAAGGAGCGTACGAACAATTTGCAAACGATGAATTAGCATTTCGACAAGCCTCGCAAGTCCCACCTATAACAAGAATGGCTCGCTTTATAATTCGAGACCATGTTTTCGAAAGAGCTGCTGGACGAGCGGATTCACTAGCTGATCGGTTGAACTGCATTGCTACCAATGGCATTGTTGTTTCGCCTGCTGCAACTTGTGTGTTACCGCGTATCTCAGATAGATTTCGATTTGATGTTGTTGTTACTGCACCAACTTCAAAAGAACTGCACTCTTTTTTGAAAACCGTGAGAAAAACCGTCTCCCAAGGACGCGACTTAGCGGTTGATATAGATCCCATTTCGATGTTGTAATCCCTTGAAAAACCAATCTTAAAATCTTAATTTCTGGTAGAATTGCGTTTTGCTCTTTCGTATGAAAACCCGCTTTATCACCCAATGAAACCCGAAAACACGCCATCAGGATCACATTTGCCCACAACAATCCATCCAGCAATAAACGGATGGAATGCTGAGTATCTTGAGACTATGCATCTTGCTTGGAAACAAGACTCAAGCAGTGTGTCGCAGGCATGGCAAGACTTCTTTAAAGGGTTTGACCTTGGCAGTGCATTAGTTGGTAGACGAGATGACCCCAGTTGTATCAAAGAAGACCAAACAAACGTTGACTCACTTATTTATCACTATCGATCTTCTGGGCATTACGCTGCCGATTTAGACCCACTGGGTATCGCGCCACGCACGAACAATCAACTACAACTCCAAGCATTTAATCTTGATGATGCACAACTCCAAGAATTGTTTGATCCAGGTCACTTAGAAATGCCAAACCCCTCTCTTTTGAGTGCCATTATCCAAAAACTTGACGAGACGTACTGCCAACATATCGGGGTCGAATATTTACATATTGAAGATACAGAACAAAGACGCTGGCTCCAACAAAAAATGGAACCAAACAATAATAAACCGAACTTTAATTCCGAAACAAAAAAAAGAATACTTCATAAATTAATTGAAGCAACTACACTTGAACATTTTTGCGCAACAAGATATATCGGCAAAAAACGGTTTAGTATAGAGGGCAGTGAATCACTTATTCCAATGATGAGCGAACTCATTAACTACGCTGGAGATTCTGGAGTTGAAGTAGTCACAATTGGCATGGCACATCGTGGTCGGATTAATGTTTTAGTTAACATCCTTAATAAAACGTATGACCAACTCTTCACTGAATTTGAAGAGAACTGGGAAGAAGATTATGTAGATGGTGGCGGGGACGTGAAGTATCACCTTGGGTATAGCGCTGATGTCTTAACAGATACCAACAAATCTATTCACGTCACACTTTCCTCAAATCCTTCGCATTTGGAATTTGGACACTCCGTAGTTCTTGGAAAAACAAGAGCCAGACAAAGAATTCAACATGAAGAAAATCGCACCCTTTGCATCCCACTTATCGTGCATGGTGATGCAAGTTTCCCAGGACAAGGGATTGTTGCAGAAATGTTCAACATGGCTCATCTCGATGGGTACACCGTCGGAGGAAGCATCCACTTCGTCGTGAATAATCAAATAGGTTTTACAACGAATCCACACGACAGTTACAGTGGTCGATACTGCACTGATATAGCGAAAATGGTTGGCGCTCCAATCTTTCATGTTAATGGGGATGACCCAGAGGCCTGCGTGCATGTCGTGCAGATGGCCGTTGCCTACAGACAAAGATTTCATAATGATGTTGTCATTGATATGTGGGGATACCGTAAGCACGGGCACAATGAATCGGATGAACCTTCGTACACACAACCAACAATGTACGACAGAGTTCGAAACATGAAAAATGTAACTGAAACATACGCTGAGACGTTGGTTGAACAAGGCGCCCTTACTTCTCAAGAGCATGTAACAATGCTCAACGATGTCCGGAGTACCATAGATGAATCGCAACAACGATCAATAGAACAACCTGTCGCAACCCGCGTACCACCATACCGTAAAACTACGGTATGGGAAGGACTACGCGGCGATCCAACTTCAAGGAAAACCGACACCACGGTATCTATAGAAAAACTTAAAGAAGTTTCCTCTGCACTTGGATACATCACTGATTCGTTCAACCATCATCCAAAACTAACGAAATTATTAGAGATGCGTGGTAGCGCAATCGAAACGAATAAACCCCTAGACTGGGGAATGGGCGAATTGCTTGCCTATGGAACATTGCTCCAAGAGGGAAGCCCTGTTCGCCTCACTGGACAAGATGTAGAACGAGGTACCTTTAGCCATCGCCATGCTGTTTTATTCGATATTAAAACTGGTGAGCACCGCATTCCATTGAACCATATCTCTGGAACACAAGCAACTATGTGTGTGCACAACAGCCCACTTACAGAGAACGCATGTTTAGGTTTTGAATATGGATATTCGCTTGGTGATCCTCAGATGTTAATTGTTTGGGAAGCGCAATTTGGCGATTTCGTCAACGGAGCGCAAGTAATCATCGATCAGTTTATTGCTTCAGCAGAAGTCAAATGGCAACGTGCTTCAGGAATTGTCATGTTATTACCACACGGGTATGAAGGGCAAGGACCAGAGCATTCATCCGCTAGGCTTGAACGATTTCTTGCTCTATGCGCAGGGAATAACATGACTGTTATCTACCCAACAACACCATCGCAAATATTTCATGCACTTCGAAGACAAATTAAATGGAATTTCAGAAAACCACTCGTCGTCATGTCGCCAAAAAGTTTACTCCGACATCCTGAAGCTGTTTCGCCGGTTTCAGATTTAACTGAAAGCGGTTTCAAAAGCGTCATAGATGAGCAACATCCTTCTCCCTCTGATGTCAAACGAGTTATCTTCTGCACAGGTAAAGTTTATTACGATCTTTTCGATTATCGCAACAAAATACAAGCAACTACATCCATTGCTCTTGTTCGCATTGAAGAACTCTACCCATTCCCCCAAATAGCCCTTAATGCAATTACCCAACGGTATATGAATGCAGAGTTCATGTTTGTACAAGAGGAACCCGAGAACATGGGTGCATGGCGATATACCGATGCTGCCTTTAGAGATAATCTAGATATTTCCCTGACGAGGGTCTGCCGCAGAACATGTGCTTCCCCTGCAGTAGCATCACATAAAATGCACAAAATTGAACAACAACGTATCCTAATAGAAGCAATCGGCTTAGCCGCCAAGTAAAAAATGCCTACTCCAATCACAATCCCTACGCTTGGCGAATCCATTAATGAAGTTGTTCTTGGACAATGGCTTATTGAAGATGGAAAATGGGTAAACAGAGATGACCCACTTTTAGAAATTGAATCAGATAAAGTTACGCAAGAACTTCCTGCTCCTGTATCAGGCATTCTTATCATTGCTAAACATAGTGGTGAGGAATGTTCTATCGGAGAGACCGTTGGGGCAATCGATGATAACGCTAAAAAACCCATCGATACAAAAGAGTATGAGGCAATTGAAGAAGTAAAAAGCGAAACGATTTCTTCAGCCGAACAAACAAGAAGAGCGACGCCGCTTGCGCAGAAGGTAGCAACAGACTTAGGGGTTTCTCTAGATACCATTGATGGCTCTGGTCCATCTGGACGCATCACGAAGTCGGATGTCATGAATGCTAAGGAGCAACCATCAACCGAACACTCACATTTAGTAGAACAACCTACTTCTGAATCACGTGGCATTCGTAAAGAAAAAATGTCCCTGCTTCGCCGCAGAATCGCTGAAAGACTTGTTGAGGCGCAGCAAAACGCAGCCATGCTTACAACGTTCAATGAAGTTGACATGCATAAAGTTATTACGCTAAGAAAGGTTCACAAAGACGAATTCAACGATAGGTATGGTATTAATTTAGGCTTTATGTCTTTCTTCACTAAGGCCTGTATATCAGCACTCAGCGCTTGGCCAATCGTAAATGCTTCGCTTGTCGAAGGTGATGTTGAATATCACGATTATGTTGATATGTCTGTTGCTGTTGGGACTGACAGAGGGCTCGTTGTTCCTGTAATCCGTGATGCTCAACGTATGTCCTTTGCAGGAATCGAACTTGCCATCAAGGAACTCGCTACAAAAGCACGGGAAGGCACTCTATCTATCGAAGACATGACGGGTGGAACATTTACAATTAGCAATGGTGGAGTCTATGGCTCCATGATGTCTACTCCTATTTTGAATCCACCCCAAAGTGGCATCCTTGGGTTACATCGTATCCAGAATCGTCCTATTGAAGATCCCGAAAACCCAGGTCAAATCGTGTTAAGACCAATGATGTACCTTGCCATGAGTTACGACCATCGGCTCATAGATGGAGAGGGCGCGGTTAGATTCTTAGTTCACGTCAAAAATTGTATTGAAGATCCAGAGCGCCTTTTGTTGGGGCTTTAAACACCGTGTCAGATCCAGGGCATATACCAGTTCTACTGCATGAAGTTGCGTCCAATCTTCAACCAAAAGAACACGATGTCATCGTTGACCTAACAGCTGGACGAGGTGGACATGCCGAATATCTTGCAAAGCAAACCAATGGCACTGGAACTGTCGTGTTGTTCGACCTTGATAAAGAAAATCTGGCTTACGCAGAACAACGGGTTGCCTCTACTGGGATAACTGTGCACGCATTTCACGCCAGTTTTGCTTTGGCAATGACTTCCCTTACTCGCTTGGGTCTACAAGCAAATTGCGTCCTTGCAGATCTAGGGTTCGCCTCAAATCAAATGGACACTTCAAATCGTGGGCTTAGTTTTAAGAGCGATGGCCCACTCGATATGCGACTAAATACGGATAGCGGTATCTCTGCAGCAGATATTATTGAGACGTGGAGTGAAGAGGAACTTGCAAACATTATTTATCAGTTTGGCGAAGAACCGTATTCAAGACGAATTGCTCGAAAAATTGTACAGGAGAGGCAAAAAGAGCCGATTCTCAGGACAGTTCGTCTTGCACAAATTGTGCGTAGTGCTTACGGAGCGCGAGCTCAAACATCGAGAATGCATCCTGCAACTAGAACCTTCATGGCGTTGCGAATCGCAGTAAACGATGAACTCGCTGCACTCGATGCACTACTTAGCAATCTCATGACGGGCTGCCGTACGGTCAACGATAGTGGTTGGTTAGGTAGTAATTCTCGAGTAGCGGTGATAAGTTTTCACAGTCTCGAAGATCGCCGAGTCAAACATTCCTTCGTTGATTTAGAAAAGCATGGTTTGGCAACTCGTCTTACACGTAAACCAATCTGTGCATCAGATGAAGAGATCGCACAGAATCCGCGTTCTCGACCCGCAAAACTTCGCGCTATGCAAGTAGTGTGAAGCGTAAACGAAGGAAATGCTCGGATAGGTATGATGACTCGCGAAAACAAACTCTCAATCGTTGTTGCATTTGGCTTGCTTATTTTCGTAGGCATGTTAGTTGCAGATCATTTTTCAATTGCTTCCCATCGTGAAGTTGCAGATTTAGGTTCGAATGTTTCAACACCGCCACTGCTTAGTCCAACTGTTCTACTTGATGGTCCACCTTTACCAATGCGAACGAAGACCAACAAGAACTCTAGCGGTGACAAAGTTCACATTGTGCATGAGGGTGAAACTTTGCGTACTATTTGCAGAGATTTCTATGGCGATTCCGGTCTTGCAAGTTGCCTCGCTTCTTGGAACAACCTCAGTGATCCAAACACAATTGAACAAGGAGTAAAACTTTCGTTACCTTCTCGAACTTCCCTTGTCACGAACAACATTGTGATTAACAACACCAAAAAAGAGAATACTTCACCAAAACCTGTGCCGGAAAAGCACAAAATGGGAACATACAAAGTCAAGCCCGGCGATACGCTTTCCGAAATCGCTCAAAAAGTCATGGGTACAATGAAAAAAACACAACTTCTTATTGATACCAATAAGGATGTACTACCAAACCCAGACAAAATCAGACCTGGGATGATATTACGTTACCCAATGCAATCTTCTTAACAAATATGTCACGTAAACTCATTTTTTCAATTTTAGTTTTAAGTTTTGCCTTTTTAGACCTTCTAGCAGTACGACAAAAGCAAATCAACACCGTCCATGAAATGGCACTATTACACCAAACAATCAATGATTACAATGACACTATTAGTGCGTTGTCCATAGCCATAGAATCTGCATGCTCACCGACCCAATTACAACAATTACACGCTTCGACTTTAGATTTTGATGAAATCAAGTAACTTAATATCACATCGTGTAACTGCAGTGGCACGCCTTGTAACTTGTTTAGTCACACTAATGATGTGTGGAGCGTTGTATAAAGTTGTAACTCTAAAATTGATACCCCCTGTAGCACTCTCTAAAGTTACTGTAAACACAAACAGCACTTCAACTGATATTGCAAACAGAGGCAAAATTCTCGACAGTCGAGGAAGAATTCTTGCTGCAAGTCGGCTCGGATATACCTTGTTCGCTGACCCATCCCTCATAGATAATCTAGAAGAACTTGCTTTAGATATTGGTGAGAAACTTAACATTTCCCCCGCGTCAATTGAGCAAAAAATTCGCGCTAGGTCTACGAGTAAATATGTAGTCCTTGAACCACTTCTCACCGCAGAACAGGTGGATGCAGCAAAAGCACTACCTTATCGGTGTATTGGGCTTGAACAACGACTTGTCCGTGAATACCCACATGGAGATGTCGCTGGTTCATTAATCGGGCTCGTGGGCAAAGAACACAAAGGTCTCGCTGGTTTTGAAAATACATTCAATTCTCAACTCACTGGAGAATCGGGTAAGTTTGTACGACAACGAGATGCAAAACAGAAAACAGTTTGGGTTTCTCCAGAACAATTCCAACCAACACATGATGGTAAAGATATTCAACTGTCAATCGATATTACAATTCAAAACATTGCTCTTACTCGCTTACAAGAAGAAATCGAACGTTGTAATGCCGGAGGAGGAAGAATAATTGTTGCTAACCCTCAAACTGGTGAAATAGTTGCACTCGCAGATGTTTTACGACAAAGAGATGGTTGGTCACAGCAACCAGATGACCCTAATAGAGTTTTAAACCCACGACTAGGCAGAAACAGATGTGTCACTGACCCATACGAACCCGGATCAACCTTTAAGCCATTTATCTGGTCAGTTGCGACCGAATTAGGACTCGCAAAAATTGATGAAGTGTTGCAAACACCTCAATCTACGCCATATCGTACGAGTTTCGGCAGACAAATTCGTGATTCGCATTACTATGGTCCCTCCACCTGGAAAAAAGTGCTCATTAAATCAATGAATTCAGGCATGGCAATTGTTGCAGAACGTCTTTCGCACAAGCAAATGCAAGAAGCAATACATCGATTTGGCTTTGGTAGAACTACACGGGTTGGTTTGGGTGGTGAAAGCGCTGGAATACTAACTTCTCCATCTAATTGGAGCGAGTACACCCAAACATCCGTATCGATGGGGCATGAAATCGCGGTAACCCCTATCCAAATGGTGCAAGGTTTTTGCGCTTTTGCCAGAGATGGTTCAGTTCCACAACTCCAACTCACACCCTTTAAAACCGATGATGTGATGCTCGTTCGCAGAGCTCTAACTCCAGCCGTCGCTGCGGTAACCAGGCAAATCATGGGGCAAGTTATGACCGAGGGAACTGGTCGAACAGCGGAAAGCGAAATGTATACTCTTTTTGGAAAATCTGGAACAGCTCAGTTACCAAAAGCTGATGGAACGGGTTATTTTGAAGATCGGTACATCTCTAGTTTCATAGCTGGTGCACCAATCGATAACCCATCTATAGTCGTACTTTGCATTATCGATGATCCAGATAAAACAATCGCCCACTACGGTGGAACCGTAGCTGGTCCTGTTGTTCGAGATGTAATCGAAGGATCACTTCAATACCTTGGAGTCCAACCCTCGATAGAGTATCTCGCGCAAATGCAAGCAAACGAGATGCGTTAAATCAAGACCTCCAAGTTATAGGTCGCCCCGTTGCTCCAGTTGCTTCTTTAACGAACATTACGACCATTGCGCTACAAACAGCAAATCCGAGCATAAACGATGCTGGTCCATACAACTGTAATGCTATAAGCCAAGAGGTAGCGTACACACATTCCCAAAGCGAGCCATACCGGCGTACTTTTTCTGCGGCAAGCATTGATGTTTTAGCGTGTGTTATTTTCCACCGAATAATCACAGCAAACATTACTACTGCTGCCAGAGGCCATAAGAGTGACGATATCGTCATCCCTTCTGGGAGTAATGTGCCATGTCGTGCGAGTGGTCCACTACAAAGAACTACTGACCAGAACAACCAACCAAGAAGAATGCCTGCCCATCCTCTAAATGAAATTGTAGGGCGCTTGTCCTCGAGAAGATAAATTGCAATTGCACACACCATCGCATGTGACATAATTAACCATATTGGCAAAGTAAATGTCAACTCAATATTGGCAATAAGCATATGTGAAGCATAAATCAATCCAACACTGACCAACCCGACCGCTGGTATGTGTTTCCCCGCAATGTTGTAGAACAGAATGGCAGCAGCCGTCAATAACCCCATTCTAACTGGCCATGATCCTAGAAATGAGGCCGCTAATAATGCGAGAAGAAGAGAGCAAACCATTAGCACAACTGCTTGAGCTATAGGAATCCATCCACTTGGAATTGGTCTTGAGGGGTGGAAAGTTGCATCATGGCGAGCATCGATTGTGTCATTAAGTGCAGCAGCAAATCCACACATGCCAACTGCAACAATTGCTGTCGCAAACATTGCAGGCCACCATGCAAGACCATACACACTCGTACCGACATAGGCCGAGTCACTTTTGGTGATAAGAAGCACTAACCAGATATCTGCTATCGCGCCAATCGCGATACTGAATCGAGTGAACTTCAAAGCGGTAATCATCTGCTTGGCAGGTAGTGGCATATGTACATCCTACCTCACTAAGCACTGTTGCCCTCCCTCGTTTACCATACACAATCGCATGCAATCCAAATCTACAAAAACTTTCAAAGCAGATAATCTTCATATCGCCGTTATTGTGAGTGATTATCACAGCACGATAACACAAGCCCTTTTACTAGGTGCAAAAAAAGCCTTTTCAGATGCTGGCGGGAAAACCAATAATCTGTCGGTCATCCACGCAACGGGAGCGTGGGAGTTACCCATTCTCGCCAAATCAATTGCTATAAAAGGAAACGTAGACGCAATTGTTACTCTTGGCTGCATCCTTACCGGTGAAACCACACATGACAGAATCATAGGGGAAGCAATTGCAAATGGTCTTATGAACATCTCACTTGAGTGGGGACATCCTGTTGCTATGGGTGTCTTAACATGTCAGACAATTGAACAAGCAGAAGCACGTTCCGGAGGGACATCTGGCAATAAGGGTATTGAATCTATGCTTGCAGCAATTGGAACTGCAACTGCGCTGAAAGAACTTCACGACTAATGCAAAAACAACAGGACAGACGATTTTTACGACAACAAACGTTACAACTTCTCTGCCAATTCGACGCGGGCAATGAAGATGTAGCGCTTATTACAGAAACAGTTTTTGATGAAAACACCTCTTCTACATTAGACCCAGATGCAAAAGCAATTACACTTGCAAAAGAAATCTGGGAAGATCGATTGACGGGAGACGCAGAAATTGAATTGTTGACTCCAGAATGGCCTATTCATCGACAACCATTAATAGATCGGAATATACTTCGTCTTGCGAGGCATGAAATAGTTTCGGGAGTTACTCCACCAATCGTTGCCATTGATGAAGCAATAGAACTCGCTCGCATATTTTCCACAGAAAAATCTTCCACATTTATTAATGGAGTACTCGATACTCTATTTCACAAATTAAATCTATCTGAAACAACAGACGGGGATTCTTAAATGGGTTTGTTTCGTGCCACAATCAACGCCTTACGGGGTGGGTTATCCAAAACAAGGTCAACGCTTGCTTCCCCCCTTGCAACACTTCAAGGAAGAACAATTGATGAAGAAACCATTGACAAGCTTGAACATCTTCTACTAACTTCAGATGTTGGTGTTACAACTACCAATACAATCGTAAGCGAGATACGCGATGCTGTTTCTAGTGGCGCACTAAAAGATAAGGATATTGTTGAAGTTCTCCGTGAAGGATTACTTGCAAGACTAAAAAATAAAAAACGAACACTCGCCGTAGCGGACACACCCCCCACCGTAATACTTGTTGCGGGTGTAAACGGAGTAGGCAAAACCACCAGTGTTGCAAAAATTGGCAAAGCACTTCGAGATGAAAATCGAAGTGTGCTTCTCGCCGCAGCCGACACGTTTAGAGCTGGTGCCGTTTCGCAACTTTCAACTTGGGCGGAACGTCTAGGTATCGACATTGTCAAAGGCGAGCAGGGTTCAGACCCTGCAGCAGTTACGTTTGACGCTGCTAATGCCGCTTCTGCAAGAAATGTTGATGTTCTGTTAATTGACACTGCTGGACGATTACACACGCAAGATCCTCTGATGCGTCAACTTGAAAAAATCCAAGCAGTAACATCAAAGAAGATTGAAGGTGCTCCACACGAAGTATTACTTGTTCTTGATGGTACGCAAGGGCAAAACACACTTGTTCAAGCGAAACGGTTTGCTGAATCAATAAACGTGACCGGTATCTTCCTTGCAAAACTTGATGGCACAGCAAAGGGTGGAATTGTATTCGCAATCGAGGATGAAACCGGTATTCCAGTCAAGCTCATTGGCATTGGGGAACGCCCAGAAGATGTTGAACCGTTTGATCCAAAAACATTCGTTGACGCACTCACAGATTTGGACTGATTGTTTCTAGTACGTTGGATTTGGCACTGCGATCTATGACACTCTTCTTAGAGAAAGGGTATCATCACCGACACGTGTTTAGCCCAAGAATCATTCTTTTTGTCCTAACCATTATAGGAGGTGCGTTTGCACAACCTCAAAATGAAACACCTTCGGATATAATCCCTTGGCTCAAACCTAAATCTGGTTTTGTAACAATTACTGCTGATCTTGTTGAGTTCCAACCTGGCGAAACTGAAAGCACCGTATCGATAATTGGTAATATCAACCTTGCGATACGCTCGAAAGTTGGCATTCAAGATTTACAAATGACCGCTACAAGGGGTGTGCTTTTTTTATCCCCAGGCAGCGTCCTTGACATTTCCTCTGGCAAAGTCGACGTGTCTGATATTCATGGCATTTATCTTGAAGGAAATGTAACCGTCACCGCTAATCGAGGAAGTTATCTAGTTCGGTCTCCCCAAATCTATTATGACTTTGACAATGAAAAAGCCATTATGCAAAGCGCCGTTCTTCGGACATATATTAAGAGGGGTCGAGTACCCCTCTTTATTCGCGCACATGAATTGAGGCAGGTTTCCACAAATAAATGGATTGCTAAGGATGTGCAAGTAGCAACGAGTTCGTTTGCAAAACCTGAATTGTCCGTAGGTGCCTCTGAGATGGCTATAACTCAACAAGAAAATGGGGAAACACATGTAAAAAGCGAAAACAATACTTTGCGACTTGGCGATATGCCTATCGCATACTGGCCAATTTACAAGGGAAAGGCTGGAGAAATACCATTGAAGCGAGTGAAACTAGGTTTCAAAAAAACCT
The DNA here is from genome assembly GCA_964477675.1 of uncultured Isosphaeraceae bacterium. Classification (GTDB taxonomy): domain Bacteria; phylum Planctomycetota; class Phycisphaerae; order Phycisphaerales; family SM1A02. Next base: position 335 of record CAYZEX010000009.1, on the reverse strand, counting down.
TCGGCACAATGATTGAGACTAAATGGGATCTCTATACGTTGCTAGGAAAGGAAACACCTAAGGGATTAAGTGATGTTGATTTGAAATTAGATGGTTTTACTGATCGCGGTGGAGGGATTGGTCTAGATTTTACTTATGACTTTAACAACAGCTCAGGTTTATTCGATTCCTATTTTCTATCGGATTCAAACAAACAAAAAACTATGTCTGGTATTGAAATACCAGTAATGCATCCAAACCGTGGTTATGTATTTTGGACCAACGAAACGAAACTTGATAAATACTGGTCATTGCAAGCGCAATTGAGTTACATTAGCGACCCTACCTTCATGTCC
>CAYZEX010000008.1:0-27835 GCA_964477675.1 uncultured Isosphaeraceae bacterium | reverse complement strand
TTCTTGGGATGCCATCCAGAAGTAGGGTGTCACTATTTGGGTTGTACAACTCTCTTGAAATCAACTGTTCGACATGTTGTTTCCAGAGGCGAACTGTCAAAAAGTCAGGAACCAGTAATCCCTGTGAAGAATATCTTGTAAATTCCAGCCCAATTTCGGATTCTTTGTCGAGCGACCGGAACATGTCGCCGGTTGCAAGGTGGAAGAATCCAGGAATGGAGCCGAGCATTTTGCCCTGCGTACCTTTCCCAACGCCTGGGGGACCAATCAAAAGAATAGATGGATATTTCTGCGACATTGTGAATTTGAGAACTTGCAAATGATAGCCAATAATCGTACCTAGGTCGTTTCCAAAAAACATTTAATTCCTCGGAGGTAATTAATTAGGGGTAGGATGCCACGATGCAAGGATTGACGAGAAAGTGGGAGAACCCTCCAGCGACGAATCCAGCGAATAATCTGCGTGACCGTATTCTTCAGGCGAGGGGGATGACGTTAGGGGGTGATATAACATCATTTCTAAACCCGACTCTCATGGAACTTGAGGACCCCGCGAATCTTTCCGGAGCAAATGAAGCCGCCAAACTCATCGCAAATGCCTTACGAGAGAACAAAAAAATCCTTATTTTTGGCGATTATGATGCGGATGGAATAACTGCATCAACGGTTTTATACCATGTCATTTCCGCGGCGACGGGGGAACCTGGTCCACCAATTTTTATACCGAACCGGCTTGAGGATGGATACGGAATAAGTACCAAAGCCATAGAAAAATTTGCTGAAACGGGCGTGGACCTTATTGTCACGGTTGACTGTGGTATTACTGCAATAGAAGCAGCACATCGCGCTAAAGAACTTGGTCTCACGCTCATCATTACTGATCATCATAAACCTCGAGAGGATGGAGTACTTCCAAGTTGTGAGGTGATTGTTCATCCAAGTTTAGACATGGAGCCAACGACACCATTCGCAGGTGTAGGTGTTGCATATCAACTTGCATGGGCATTTGCTCGGAGTTGGTCAGAAAGTGCGCATGTAAACCAAAACTTAAAGGACGTATTGCTTGAAATGATTCCAGTTGTAGCAATTGGAACCATTGCCGATATGGTTCCACTAATAAACAGCAACAGAATTCTTGTTCGTTGGGGCTTGCAACTTTTACCAATCACAGAAAATGAAGGTCTTCGGGCAATCATGGATGAACTTAAAACGCCAAGCGGGAAACTAGATACTTCCCATATTAGTTTTGGTGTTGCCCCACTCATTAATGCAGCGGGTAGGTTGTCTCAAGCGGCAGAAGCAGTCGATTTACTTACGCACCTTAAAGGAGATTTGGCATTAGGTGCAGCGAAGCATCTTCTAACAGTGAATCGTGAGCGACAACAAATTCAACGTGCTATAGTTGATGACTCTGTTCAACAAATCGAAGATGGCAATCTAGACCAGCACAACATTATTATTTTAAAAGATGATTCTTGGGCAAGAGGCGTTGTTGGCGTAGCAGCGGGGAAATGTATCGAACGATTCTACCGTCCAATAATTCTATTTTCTGGTGAAGGTAACGAACTCATTGGATCAGCTAGAAGTATTCGAGACTTTTCAATCTTTGAAGCACTTTGTGCTTGCAAAGAACATATTGTGAAGTTTGGTGGACATGACATGGCTGCAGGTTTAACAGTTAAGAGAGAATCTTTTGACGCGTTTGTTTCTGCAATGAGAGAATATGCTGAAAAAAATATTACAAAAAAACAACTAATAAAGTCTGTGCAACCCGATGTTATTGCTGATCTTCATGAAATAACATACCCAACCGCGGTTGAATTAGAAAAAATCGGTCCATTTGGGATTGGCAATCCGAAGCCAATAGTGCAAATTATGCAGGTGAAAGTTAATGAAGTTCACGCAATGGGCAGTGGCGGCTCGCACCTTTCGCTTAAAGTAGGTGGTAAATTTATTCGATGCGTCTGGTGGAGTCACGGCAATCTTGTGAATCAAATAGCAAGAGGTAGCCGGATTGATATTGTGGGAAAAATCAAAACTAATGAATTTCGTGGACAACACACCGCAGAAATTGACATAATCGATTTGAAATTACCAAGCAGCTAGTTCGCCAACAATAGGTTCCACTAAATCTTTTAGGGTAACAATTCCCAGAGGACTCTCTCTGTTTTGAGAAACAATTGCCATTTCTTTTCCGCTTTCGCGGAGTTTCTGTAAAGCATCTTGTACTTTTGTTTCGGGCGTTAAGTACAGCGGTTCAAGAACCAATTTACTTGTTGGCATTTCGGGTTTAAGCAATGCACTCAAAACTGGTAGAACACCTACTATCATTCCCTTAGCATTAACAACAGGAATTCTTGTGTGAGATGTTTCACTTAACGCTGAGGATCGTCTTTTTGTAGGAATATTTTCACCGATACAAGATACTCTAGTCCAAGGCACCATTTCACTTTGAACGGTGAGGGTTTGCATTGCTAAAACCCTGTCTGCTAATGTCGCTTGTTCATCGCTCAGAACCCCTCCACCTAATCCCTCCTTAAACAGAAGCCCAAACTTTCTTCTTGGTGAAGGTTCTATAGATGTTTCTGAACTCAGGATCTTACTAGCTAAATTTCCCACACTCGACACTAAAGGAACTATCCCCGTCCACCAAAGTAATCTGTCAGAAAGAATAAGGGGCAAACTATATCTGTACGTCCATGTATCAGTGTGTGTACGGAACATATCCTTTGGAAGTACTTCTCCAAAAATAAAAATAAGCGGAATCATAATAATTGCATTAACTAAAATTGCGACCCAAGGGCCAAAAGATGTTTCTTCAAAAATCCTTGCAGCACCATAACTTGCAAGGTAATTCGCGACATTATTGCAAACCAGTAACACCGCAAGCATACGGGTTGGATTGTTGATCACATTTTGCAGGCGGATTGCAGATTTGTTGTTAGAAATCGCTCTTACATGTAGGCGAATTTGGTTAATAGTGTACAGGCCAGTTTCAAGACCAGAGTACAAGGCGCTAAGAAGCAATCCTAAAAACGTAATACCAATAGCAATATACAAACCAGTCATGCTACTTCTCCCTCATCAGAAAGAGACACAATCACTGACGCTACTTGGTATTGGTTCATATGTTGGACTTCGATAGTAAGGCTTCCAAACTGCACCCGATCTCCTACAGATGGAATACGCCCTAATTTCGCAGCGATGAGTCCACCCATTGTCGCTGCCGGGCACCTGTCAAGCATCATGCCAGTGACTTTCGCCCATTCCCTTACGCCAGTGTTGGCATCGATTAACCATTTGCCTTCAGATATTTGTTTTGGTTCTAATCTGTTTTGAATCGGGCTATCACCAATTTCTCCTACGAGTTCTTCCAATACATCTTCTAGAGTAACTAGACCCGCTGTACCACCGAACTCATCAACTACAATTGCTAACCTGGTTTTTGTTTCACGGAAACGGACGAGCAGTTGGTCGAGCGTTGCAACTTGTGGGATAAATTGTGGTCGTGTCATACTTGCCTGTATAACGTAGTGATTATTGCAGCAACGTTGCAAATATCTTTTGGTATGTAGCATCCCGATGATATCATCTAGATCTTCTCCAAAAATTGGCAGTTGCGTTAAACGGCTCCGGGAAATTATGGTCCGAATCTCTTCTTCAGATGAATTAGATGACGCCGAGACCATGTGTACCCTTGGAGTCATTACCTCACGAACTCGAATACGGCTGAGTTCTACAACTTCAAAAAGCGCGCGTTGCTCGCTTTGATCAATAATGCCCTCGGATGTAGATAGTGCCACAAGTGAAGCAAGCTCCCTAGCGTTTAATGGCTCGGGTCTTGAACTAGAAACAAGTCTAGATAGTGGGGAGATAATTAAGAAATCAATTACTTGGCGCACCGGTGTAATTGTTCGATGAATTAATAAGAGTGGTGGTCCCAATAAAGAGGAAATGCTTATTGGTCTTGCAGTTGCCGCCATTTTTGGCAATACTTCACCGAAAATGATAATAGCGAAAAGTGTTCCTGCAGCAACTCCAATTTCTATAACTACTCCACCTGTTAGATGTAGCATTAACACCGATCCAACAATGAAATACAGAACGTTTGCAGTCATGTTACCAATTAAGATGGTAATTAAAACGTTCCTCTTATTACGGACTAAATATAATGCCGCTTTTGCCGGAGGAGTTTTACGTTGACGGAGTTCAACTAATTCAGATTGGTTCATTCGAAAAAATGCAGTTTCACTGCAACTAAAAAAAGCACTTAGTATTAACAACGGAAGAAGAGTGATAAGTAAAGCGATGTCAAGACCCGTCCAACTTGATGGTTCAATATTGTCAATCATCTGTTCCTTGCCATGCTCCGAACCGCATCTTCAACCCTCACCATAAAATCTGCTGAGCTCTCATCTTTTAGAAAGTGTAACGGTTCTCCGAAATAAACAGTGATTGTTCCCTGACGTGGAATGTATGTGGACTCAGGAAGTACTCTCAGACCCCCATGCACATAGATTGGCACTACGGATCTCCCACTTTTTTTTGCTAGAACCGCCAGACCACCCTTAAAGGGTGCGATTTCACCGCTTCTGCTTCGTGTGCCCTCGGGGTAAATTATAATCGACCACCCCCTAGACAATAAATCCTGCATTATTCGTATAGAACGCAATGGCGATTTAATACGCTCGATACCGAAGGCATGCCAAAGAGCAGCAACTGTAAATTGAATCCAACGTTTTTTTCTTGAAGTTCCATCTCGGTCCGCGAAATGATCGAAAGCCGCTGCAACAGCAGTTTCTGTTCGGAAGCGTTTTGGTAATGCATGTGTGATTACGTGTGTATCAACATGGCTTTGATGGTTTGATGCAAAAATGACCGGTGTGTCTATTTCGGTTAAATGTTGAAGACCCGTTGCATTCCAAGAAATCCTGCGCACGCACTTTACGATCCTAAGACTAAACAATAAAACAAATCTATAGACTCGCAAGAATGGTGAGCGAAATTGTTTTAAGATGGCATCAGCACCAGGTGGCTGGTTAACTTTCTGTTCTTGGGATGTCATTAGCGTTCGCTAATACCTTTTCAAATGCTAGGGCGTATTGGTCAAGCAGTTCTTCTTCGGCAAAAGGGAAGGAAGGCAACTTGAGTAAAGAACCATTGCCATGGGTTGTGTTTGGTAAATCGCTTGGGTCGTAGGTATGAATTGGGTTTTCTTCGGTTGCAGGAAGCCTTGCAATCTTAGACCAAACGTGGTGTGTAAATACCGGTTGTTGGTGGAGTAGAGGATATCTTGGAGCAGCGACTAATCCGCCCTCTGCTTGAAGGGCTTTAGCAAGATCGTTGATTGGCAAACCTGTTTTTGTCTCATCGTATCGAACAAGAAATTCAAAGTAAACCCGTTGCATATCATCTGTTGACAAGAAGGTTTCAATACCAAGTGCCTCAAGTTTTCGTGAAAGGTATTCACAGTTCTTATTACGAAGACTGTTTCGTTCTTTCATGCTTTTAAGTTGGGAGTGAGCAAGTGCAGCTGCCATTGGAGCCATTCGAAATTTAAAACCGAAACCTGTTGCAGCAAAATATTTATTTTGAGATTCAAGGTTCAGCAAGCGTTCGTAGTGTCCGAGTCGAATTGCCGACTCAAACATTTCCTCATCATCGCAAAGCAGAACGCCACCTTCTCCTGAAGGGCAAAGTTTGTTGCCCTGCATGCTGAAAACACTTACATCTCCAAATGAGCCAATAGGGTTCTCTTTATACGTTGCTCCGTGTGCATGGGATGCGTCTTCAAGTACTTTCAGATTATGTTTTTTTGCAATTGCAGTAATTTCATCCATCTTGGATGGCATGCCGAATAAGTGTACGACAACAATAGCTTTTGTTTTGTCAGTTATTTTCCGTTCGATATCTTCTGGGTCAAGACCTAGACATTTTGGTTCTAGTTCTGCGAAAACAGGAACGCCTCCACAATGTAGAACAGGCATAACACTTGACCACCAAGTTGCTGATGGAACAATAACCTCGTCAAATGGTTTTATGCCCAGTGCATGTAAGCCCGCAAGGATTGCTGAAGTGCCGTTGTTATGAGTAAGCGCAAACTTCCTTCCGGTTAATTGTTTGTAGTCCTCTTCAAGTTTGCCAACTATAGGGTGCAGCGAAAGGTTGCCACTACGAAGAACATCCAAGACGGCTTGTTCGTCTTGCCCAGTAATCATTGGCCACTGGTTGGCTCTAGTTTGGTCGAGAGTTACGGCGGGTGCGCCACCCAAAATTGCGGGAACTGTTGCTGTGGTCGTCATTGTCTTTTACTTGTTACTTAATGTCTTCTGGTTCGCCAGCAATAGAAGAACGCATATCTGTGTCTGCAATGACGTTCTTCATGTTGTAATAGTCCATTACTCCGAAATTGCCTTTTCGAAATGCATCGGCCATTGCTTTTGGTACTTCCGACTCAGCAAGAACAACTAGGGCACGGTTTTTCTGTTCTTCGGCACGATATTCGGCCTCTTGTGCGACAGCCATTGCACGCCGTTTTTCTGCTTCCGCCTGGAACCTTGCTTTGTCTGCTTCTGCTTGGTGTGCTTGCAACGTTGCACCGATGTTTTCACCAACGTCGACATCAGCGATATCAATGGAAAGGATTTCAAATGCAGTACCCGCGTCGAGTCCTTTTGCAAGTACTGTCTTGGAAATGTTGTCAGGGTTTTCAAGCACGGCAAGGTGGGTTTGCGCTGACCCAATCGTCGAAATAATCCCTTCGCCCACACGAGCGATAATTGTTTCTTCAGTTGCACCGCCAACAAGGCGCGCGATATTTGTTCGAACGGTTACCCTTGCGCGTGCGCGCAATTGGATGCCATCTCCAGCGACAGCATCAATTGTCCGTTTTCCTCCACCATCACTTGGGCAATCAATAACCTTAGGATCAACACTTGTGTGAACTGCTTCCAAAATGTCACGGCCAGCAAGGTCAATAGCGGTTGCGGTTTCCCATTGCAAATCGATGCGTGCCTTGTCGGCAGCAATCATTGCTCGAACCACGTTTGTAATTCGACCGCCAGCAAGATAGTGTGCTTCAAGTTGATCAGTCGAAACTTCGATTCCGGCTTTTTTAGCACTAATGCGATTGATGACCACGGACTTTGCGTTGACCTTTCGAAACCGCATCATGACAAGATCAACAAACCCAACCTTGGCACCACTGACCCATGCCTGTAAATAGAGTCCAATATATTGAAATGCAAATGCGACGATGATGAGCAGAAAAATGCCGCCAATAATGACGCCGCCGATGAGCCATGGTGAAACTGCTACTATTAATAAGTTCATACGAACCTCCTCTTCAAAACTGTATTGTATCACTCAGAGATTATTCTGACTTTAATTTGATTATCGTTGGCTGAAACAACCTCAATAGCCACGTTTGCTTCAATGCTACCTGTTTCTGACATTGCATCAACTCTTTTGCCGCCAATTCGAACGACGCCAATTGGGCGCAAAACCGTAATTGTAGTTCCTTGTTTTCCTACCAATGATTGAAGTTCAGCCCGTTTTTCTTCTTGTTTTGCAGAAAATCTTTGTTTCGCCTCTTCTTCATCTTCCTCAACGATACCACCCAATACCATCCTCTTGGCAAGCGGTGATGCTGCCCATATTCGAAAACCAATCCAAGCAAGTATTGGTCCAAAGATAATATACACTCCGGATGCAATGAGACCGGTGTTTATGTCGTGCATAAAAAAAGCAATGAGTGAAGCGATGATGGAAAGAGCACCGAGTAATGCGATGAGACCGGCCGATGGAATGAAAACCTCGACAAAAAATAGTACGAGTGCGATTCCAATGAAAATAAAAGCCCAAATAATTGGCGAGGAATTTCCGGGATTTGTTTGTGCTATAAGCTCTATCATGCTTTAATCTCTTCAACTTTTATAGTCATTCCAGTCTGCATGATACGTACTTTTGAGCCTTGGGTAATCCAACTTCCTGAAGTTGTGGCATCGTAAATAGAATCGTCCCGTTTTATTTTGCCGCTGGGGCGTAAATTAGTGATGGCGATTGCTACATCGCCCATAGCAAGGTCAGAAGTTGGAGGAGGAGCATCCATGCCAACCGCATCTTCCAATACAAACTGTGTGATTGCATGAGCGTTCCCAAATTGTTTTAAGATAATCCAGCAAGCAATACATGCGAGCAAGCACCCACCTACTATTGTTGCTAATCCTGTTAGAAGTTGTGTTTGACCAGCGGATGAATTAAGGTCACCCGAGATAAAACTACCCAACATGCCAGCGAATAACATTGCAACCCCAGTAAAACCCACAAAGCCAGCTCCTGGGATTACGAGTATTTCTACAGCAACAAGCGTTAGCCCCCCAAGTACAAGGATAATATCCCACCACTGCGCGAGTCCAGCTAGCCACGGAGCGCCAATTAACAACGCCATAGAAACTGTAGCGCCGACCCCAAATAAACCGGAGCCGCCCGTCGCCATTTCGACCACAACGCATATCAAAAATAGTGCAATAAGAACGAGCCGAATTGGCCAACTTACAAGAATACTTACAAGATTTTCTGACCACGAAGGTCGAAGCCGCACAATCGAAGTTGCTCCAAACCACTCTTGCAACGCAATGTCATCAGACACAACATCGTGAACCAGACCATACATTTTTCCTTCATCTGGCTTAAGTGTTAGTAATCTGTCATTTGGAACAATTTGCCTGACAAGTTGCCAATCCATAGCATCATTTGCAGTAAGTAGCCGCCTACTTGTTGGAAGTTGTTGAGCAAAATCTGGTTCCCACGTTGGCGTGCTTCTGGGAGTGCTGTCTTGTAATGCAGACAATGTTTCAAAGAAGGGTGATAATAAATTGTTAGATGTTTGATTTGTTCCAATTGGAGAAAAGTGTTGTGGCGGATCCTTGCCAAAGATTGTTTTAAACTCGTTTCGGTTGACGCAAACAACGTCACCAGTTTGTACATTTTGAATTAACCACAATTCAATCCCTACACTTACGAACGCTTCAACTAAATGCTCGTCGTAGTGGTTTCTCCTCGCTGAGTCGATAACTTCAGCAAGAACGGGGGATTCTATTTTGGCACGTTCCGTTGCAGGTATTGGTTGACCAGTAGCATTGATAGGCGCGGCATCACCAAACGTACTACCAGGAGCAACAATTATCTGCCTGCAAGCGAGTGCGATGATTGTTCCCGCAGAAAATGCGTGGGGATTAATCCATGCAACGGTATTGTTTGGAGCAGAATTTTTTATTGCATAACAAATTTGGAGAGTTGACATTAAATCGCCACCTGGCGTGTCGAGTTCAATCACGATTGCGTCTGCATCTTTCACACTAGCAAGTCTTCTTTTGAACGATTGCGCGGTGACAGAATCGACGGCTCCCTCGATAGTTATGATCGCAACATCCGTCGCCTGCCTGTACGTGGGGACTGGAGTTGTTTGGATAAATATAGATGAGGCAATGGCCAAAATCATAGCCATATCATACTCACTACTACCAGGAGAGAATGTAGGAGAGTTTTGTCAAGGGTCCGGTTAAGAGTAGATTTCGTATTTGACCCGGTACGTGACCCGGCACAAGACATGATGTTGTTCCATAAAACAAGCCGCAGCGGTTGCTGCGGCTTGCTCTTAGAAACAATTAACTTAACTTCTAATTAATCATGATAGAAGGCGTCACATTTTCCGCCCTTTCCATCACTGCCACTTGGATCACCAGCTGTTTCGATGACATGGGTCAGAATCGCATCAGCGCCTTGCCCAAGATCTAAGCCATTTGGCATGTAGTCGTTATCAACTGCTTGATCTTCTTCTTCAAGGAAGATATTGTCCATGACCGCTTCTCCACCATCATCAACGTATGTTGTTGATACTGGGAAGAAAGTTTCAAGGACTTCGTTATGCCCATCACCAAAAGTGATAGTGCCTTTCCAGTCCCGTTCAATACCGTGGAATAGGTTAGATCGTGAAAACTCATTTGGCTCTCCATCTTCTGGTCCACGTGTTCCAACAATTGGAAACGTTGACGAAGATTGAGAACCCCAGTTTTGTTGTTTACGTTTGCCAGTTACTGGCATAATTCCATAGCTGTTGTTGCATTCGGAATAATCATCACCACTAACTATTTCGTCAGTGAGATCATTGCCGAACGTTGGATCCCATAGTTCCCAACCACCACCTTGTGGTGCTGGATCGTAGAAGTTGTAATCATAGTTCTCCATAGGGGCAACGAAATCACCTTGCTCGGTTGGAGCATATAGGACATCTGTTGAGAACAGATTCTGCATGACACACATGGATAACATCCGAGCATGATCATTTTGCGTAAGGTCTTCAGGACCCCTGCCTTTAATAAGATCTCCGGTGCTGCCTGCACGTCGAGCTTCTAGTCCAGGAATTGGATAATTCCCATTGTGGGAGGGTGTCCAGAATGAAAAACCTGAAAAGATAGATTTAACTTGTGTTTGGTCCTTAGTAAGCATCGCTTCAGCACGGGCTCGACCGAGCGCTGGCATCAAGATACTCAAGAGTAAGGCAATAATCGACATTACGACGAGTAATTCAATCAGGGTGAAGCCACCTAGTTTTGTTTTGCGTTTCATAAATTGAAACCTCCAATAGTTACACGTAATAAATTACGTAAAGTTCGTGAGTACATCAGTTGAGCAAATCGTCGAACCGTTGGTCAACGTCGTCTTCTAAGGAGCTGACATTAAGTACAACAAAGTTATCACCAGAGCCACCACCATCATTAAATGGTGTAACCTCACCGTTGTCGGTGTAATCGGTGAACTCAGCCATGAATACATTGTCCTTGAAGGTAGTGTATTCACCCTTAGTGGTGTATTCCTTGTTGTTCATCCAGAAATCACCAGCATAGTGAGATGAAAGGTCGCTACCTACGTATACACCCTCCCAAATTTCGGCTGGTCCGTATAACTGAAGGGTAATAGAATTTGAGAAATTGATGCCTTCGTGGTCGGATGCAGTTCGTAGTTCAGGTCCTCGGCTTGAGAGGATAACGGTATTACTACTGCCATCTCGCCAAGTATCTAAACGTTTGCCACAGAGCGCTAGGTTCATATATGAAGTGTGGCAGACCTCAGGGACACCGCCTTGACCAGACGAATCATCGTGCATTTCAGCCTCGCCATCGCCAGAAATATCACCAGAGAAGAGCGGGTCCCAATAATTATCAGTTGCAATATCAACCATTTGGAAATCGTATGGAACCTCGTCTGGATTTGCACCTTCGTCGCCCTTTGCTGCAACGATAGGGTTCTGTTCGTTGGTACTAATAAGGATTTCTGGACTATAGAAGTTAGAACCAATCATGAAGGAGTGGAGCCAACCGCTAATGTTAATGTCATCGTCCGATTTCCCTAGCCCTTGGACGTGACCGGATGTGATTCCTTGATAGTTATTGTTGTAACCACCCTCAATATCAACGGACTGACGGTTGATACGTCCGGGTGTTGGATATTGCTTCTTCTTGTCCGATTCGCCAAAGATGGAATAGGAAGATGCGATACCTTTGATTTGTCCTTGATCTTTTCGGACACGAGCGTTACCGAGTGCTTTCGCAAGCGCTGGCAATAGTAGACCCATCAACAGCGCGATAATAGCGATGACGACGAGTAGTTCAATGAGGGTAAAACCTCGAGAGTTGCGTTTCATAATAAGAATCTCCATTCAAATAATAAAGACATGAGAACAATTGTTTACTGGGTTCGCACTACTGCTCACGTTTTTCCTTGTTGCATTCCTGACACAAAACAACAAAGAGTAAGAGCAGTACACTACTAACAGCGTGATGAAAACAGACGGGTTAGCAGTTGTCTCATTGCAACAACAACCCGTGGTGGTCTTCATCTCGATATACGAATATAAAGAACCACCGCACATGCCAACTCACACCAACAAGGTGCAGTGGCGTCGAAATGTCGACCAGTGCGGCGGAATAAAATGCCCAGAGGGCAATAAGTGCGGTCAACTGAATCGCGATAATAAAGTTGCCGCTCCGGTCAGAATCCCACAGAATACATCTATCTATACATTCTTGCGAGTCCTATGGATGCAGTCAATATAAAAAACACTGAATAAAATGAGAAAAACAGCAGAATGTCCGATAAAATCAAGGAGCAGATTCAATTTGGAAGACGACTTCTACCTCAACCGTCGACCCAAGCGGAAGCCCAATAGCCCCAGCGGCAACCCTTGTGTGTTTGCCAGACTCCCCGAAAATAGCAACCATTAAATCACTCACACCATTTGCAACTACCGAATGCTCTTCAAAACCAGAATTCGAAGCGACTGAAACTCGCATTTGGAGCACACGTTGAATTCGGTCAAGGTTCCCATCAAGCAAATTTGCCGCAACGGCGATTGCGTTTAGACCACATATCCTTGCTGCCTCGGCGGCATTTTTTATGCTTTGGTCGTTAGGCACACAGCCCTTGAAACGCAACTTGCCATTCACCACCGGTATTTGCCCGCTTGTTCGAAGCTCATTACCAACAATTATGCCGGGAACATAATTAGCGACTGGATTTGGTGCCTCAGGTATTGTCATTCCTAGTGCTTCTATTCGTTTTCTAATCAAACTCATGCAGCCATCATATATTCTTTTAATAACAGAGTGCAGCTGAGCAGGGGAAGCATGGTGACCTTTGTGGGAGACCACGGTATCATTCTTATATGGAACTATATATTGACACTGCTAATATTGATGAAATCCGGGAAGCTGCTGCATTAGGCGTTCTTGATGGAGTAACAACTAATCCAAGTTTGATAGCCAAGGAGGGGGTATCTTTCCATTCTCGTATGGAAGAGATATGCGATATCGTCACCGGTCCCGTTAGTGCAGAGGTGGTTTCACTAGAACATGATGGGATGATTTTGGAAGCGGACGAGTTGATTCAAATTGCAGAAAATATAGTTATTAAGTTGCCTTGCACCGTCGATGGATTAAAAGCATGCAAGACACTTTCAGATAAAGGTGTGCGTGTTAATATGACATTATGTTTTCAACCACTACAAGCAATGATGGTTGCAAAGGCGGGGGCGTTTTTGGTTAGTCCATTTTTAGGGCGCATAGATGATATTGGGGGTGACGGTATGGAACTCATACAGCAGATACGCACTATTTATGACAACTATGGCTTTACAACAAAAGTTCTTGCAGCATCCATCCGCCATCCGCTACATTTAGTTCAATGTGCATTGGTTGGTTCAGATGTTGCAACAGTTCCATTTAAGGTAATCAATCAGATGATGAGTCATCCGCTCACCGACAAGGGACTCACCGCGTTTCTTGCCGATTGGAATGCTCGCCAACAAGAACAGTGTTGTTGATATAGGGTCAGGTCTTAGATTTGAGCCATTAAATGACCCGGTACAGAAAAAGACCCGTTAAGAAACCATAAGAACAACAATTAAAATAATGTTGATAACCACGCTCACGATAAGCATTGGTAGCCAAATTGACGAAAAATCTGATGAGTGTTCTCTTCTAGTTTGAGGTATTGGTTCGCTTGAGGAGGTAGCCTTGGCAACCTCAGCAAGTTTTGCAAAATCCAAAGTTGGTTGAGCGTATTGTGGAGCATTCCCGCTTGACACTGCATCTAAATCTTCAATCAAATCCGAAGCATTTTGATACCGTTGTGAAACATCTTTTGCCATCATCATTTCGATGACCTGTGAGAAGCCCGCGGACAATGTGGGATTAATGTGATCGGGCGGTACAAGTTCTTGTTTTAAGTGTCGATGCATAACATCAGAAGGGTTCTTGCCAGGAAATGGAACGTTTCCGGTAACCATGTGATACAACGTTGCGCCCAGTCCATAAATATCCGCCGCGGGGGTAATATCTTTCTTGCCACGAATTTGCTCTGGACTAATGTAATAAGGCGTGCCGTATGCACGTCCGGCCTCAGCTTCAGCAGTTTGGTGATCGTCTAATGCCCTAGCCAATCCAAGGTCTGCTAGTTTGACATCGCCTTCTTTGGAAATCATGATGTTCTTCGGTTTAATATCACGGTGAATAAAACCACGATCGTGTGCATGTTGCAAGGCCTTTGCGACTTGACGAATAATAGGCGATGCCTCTTGTTCTGAAAGTTTCTTCTTCTTAACTATTTGGTCGTACACGGTTGTTCCATCAACATACTCCATGACAAAATAGTGGTACTCCCCAGATTGCCCAACGTCGTACGCTTGCACAATGTTGGCGTCATTTAATTTTGCAGCCGCACGTCCCTCTTTATAGAATCGCTGAAGGAAATCTTCGTTGTCAGAGAATTTTTTGGGTAGCACTTTAATTGCAACAGGGCGGTCGAGACTTTCTTGTTTTGCAAGAAAAACAGTTGCCATTGCTCCAGCGCCGAGTTTTTTGATAATACGATATCCCTGAATACGTTGTGTCGATTTCCGGGTATCGAAATCTGATTGAAGGCGATCTAATTGACGTCTCGTTACATAGTTGTGATTGACCAGTATGTCACCAAGCGTGTGACCAGTAGCGTTTCCATCTGAATCTTGCAATAAACCAGAGCATTCTTCGAGTTCCTCGGAAGTTACGAGCCCGGTATCGACCACGAGTTTTCCAAGTATGGTTTCAAACCCGAATGTTGATGCACCAGGACTGCCACTTCGCTCACCAGCATTTGTTGGCTTTGTGCCCTCTGAATTCGAGCCATCTGATTGTTTTTCTATTTTTTCGGTCATGGGAAGGTACGCTTCATGTAGAACTATTGATTCCAAATCCCTTTCTGTCAAGTCAGACTACTGACGAATATTCAAATTCAATAGAATGATTGTCAGGGTACGATGCTCATCCCCATGTTGGAATATTATCCAAAACGCATTCTCTTCATCCGCCCAAGCGCTCTTGGGGATGTTTGCAGAAGTGTTCCAGTTGTTGTATCCCTGAAAAATCAGTGGCCAAAAGCATCAATTGATTGGCTTGTACAATCAGATTTTGTACCTGCCGTTTTGTACCACCCGGCGGTTGACGACGTTATTCCATTTCCTCGTAAAGAGTTGGGAAGATGGTATTTGCCAAAGGGTTTTTTAAAAATGATGTCATTCCTCCGGTTATTAAAGTCAAAGAAGTACGACCTTGTTATTGATGGACAGGGACTTGGGAGAAGCGGTCTGTTTACGTGGGCAACGCAAGCAAAAACACGAGTTGGACCCGCTTCTGCTAGAGAATGTGGCTGGTTCGGTTATAACCATAAAGTACAAATACATTGCGAGCACACGGTTGATCAAATGCTTTCTTTGTGCGAGGCTGTTGGTGCGAAGAGGGTTGTTGATATGCAACTCTATTCGGGGGAAGAAGAAGATTCTTGGTGGAAACAATATAAAAACGAAAACAATATAACTAAATACGCGGTGCTTGCTCCAACCTCCAGGTGGGAAACGAAGCAATGGCCAGTTGAACGTTTTATTTTGGTTGCAAAACATTTACAATCATTAGGCATGGCAGTTGTAGTGGTTGGGGCACCCTCAGAAGAAGCACAGGTCAATCAACTCCTTGAACTTGATGGAGTTCTGAATCTTCTTCCAGAATTAACAATTGGGAAATTATTCGCTGTACTTTCTTTGGCTAATCTTGTAGTCGCAAATGATTCTGCAGCCCTTCATATTGCTGTTGGATTCGATAGACCATGTATTGGGCTGTATGGACCGACAAATCCTGAGAGGGTTGGTCCATATATGCGAGAGGATTTGGCTGTTTGTGCAAAAGTTGATTACGAATCCTTACATTATAGAGATCGTTCTCTTGGGGATAGTGTCATGCAAATGATTGATGTTGCCATGGTAATGGATAAGATTGATTCTGTTCTCAAGTCGGAAGAGATTGTATGAAATGGGAAAGGCCATTGGTACTGGCAAGTGCTTCACCTCGCAGGTTAAAACTTTTGATTGAAGCTGGGATTGATTCAATACAATTTCCCCCAAGGTGTGACGACGGTTTATTTGCCTGCGGCAAAATGTCGGTGGACCGTTGGGTTCAAACACTCTCTGTTCTAAAGGCTCAAAACGTTTTGTCCTCTTACAAAGCAACAACAGGAACGGTGTTGGCAGCCGATACGGTTTGTGTTGTTGATGATCAAATATTAGGGCAACCCAAAACTACTGAAGAAGCAATGCAGATGTTGAATTCGATGGTCAATCGTTCTCACTATGTGTATTCAGGATGGTGTTTGGGTTCTTTTGGTGGAAGTAATTTGCTCTGTGGATTTGAGCGATCTGAAATTACTATGGGTTCGATTTCTAGTGAAGAAATTCAGGAATATTTAAACTCAGATGCTTGGAAAGGCAAAGCAGGCGCGTACAATCTTTCCGAACGAATTGATGCAGGATGGCAAATAACTTGCCACGGAGACCCTGCTAATGTAATGGGCTTACCTATGAGCGTACTAAAACAAGAACTTTCCAAGGAAACAACCTGAATGCGAACGCCCCTCCCAAGTTGGCTAGATTTTTTTGCAATACCCGCCTCGTGGATCTATGGAGCAATCGTACGTATCAGAAATCGTTTTTATGACAAGGGGCGCAACGTCCACTCCATCCCCCTTCCCGTTATTGCTGTGGGGAATGTGACAGTTGGTGGAACGGGGAAAACACCTTTGGTTACATGGATAGTTCGGCGGTTACGCAAACATGGTCATAATCCAGCAATTGTTATGCGGGGGTATGCTGCGGTTGAACCATCAAAAGCAGATGAAGCAGTGGAATACCATCAACGTCTGGAAAACATTGATGTTGTAATTGGTGCTGATCGAGTTGCAATGGTGAACGCATATATTGCAGGTGGGGGTGGTGCAGATTGTTTCGTTATGGATGATGGATTTCAACATCGAAGAATTGGGAGAGACCTCGATATTGTTGTTATGGATTACATGCGAGATCCATTTGAACAACGGATGTTACCAGCGGGATGGTTGAGGGAACCGGTGGAAGGTATTTCTAGGTCCGATGCTGTTGTTGTCAGCCATGCAACGAGAATCAATCCAACGTTTTCTCAAAAGATTGCGAGAGTTGCCGGAGAACCCCCAATTGCTTGGACATCGCACCATTGGTCAGGTTTGATATTACACGAGGAAGATGCAATAAGTGAACAACCACTCGACTGGTTAACAGGGCGATCGGTCGCAGTTCGATTAGGGATTGGGTATCCCGGTTCGGTAATCGAAGCATTGGTTCGTCTTGGTGCAAAGATCACCAAACAATTGCACGCAGGGGATCATCAGCCCTTTAGTGAGTGTGAATTTGCAGAACTCATTGAAGTATCGTCAGGGGTCGATGCCATTGTGATGACGTTGAAGGATTGGGTGAAAGCGAAAGATGTAATCGATTTGAAAGATATGAAATGCCCCATTGTTGTCCCAACCCTTGAATTAGAGGTAGTAGAGGGTGCTGGCGCACTAGAGGCCAAACTTCTTAGCGTATTCAAGTTACGATGAACATATGACCAACCTTTTGACACAAGTAATGGCTATTAAATCCCCGTCGATTCTCATCATTGGGGACTTCATGCTCGATGAAATTGTTTATGGAGACGCTGAACGATTAAGCCCCGACGCCCCTGTTCCAGTACTCGAAGTTTGTTCAGTGCAATCTCGTGCTGGAGGCGCGGGCAATGTTGCTCGATGTCTCGTAGCATTGGGGGCTAGAGTAAGGTGTTTGGGGGTAGTTGGTCGTGATAAGGAGGGGAAACTTCTGACGCAATTACTCCAATCAGAAGGGATTGGTACCGAAAATGTATTGTTTTTGGAGGATCGGCCAACGACGGTAAAGCGTTCAATAGTTGGTCTTGCACAACACAGACATCCACAAAAAATGTTTAGAGTGGATCACGAATCGCGAAAACCAATTGGTGCAGAACACTCGGCACAACTACTTGACGCACTCAACGAAGCTCTTTCCACCGTTGACATTGTTTGCATAGAAGATTACAACAAGGGCGTTCTGTCTGAAACGACTTGCAGTAGAGTCATAGAACATTGCAAAGATGCAGGGGTAGAGGTAATCGTTGATCCTGCAGGTCTTGAAGAATATGCAAAATACGCTGGTGCAACTGCTATTACTCCAAACAGAACTGAAGCGGAAAAAGCAACTGGTATTCGACTTGACGACGCTAACCCGATTGAGGGTGCAGCAACCCTTGCCACAACTTTGTGTGAATCCCTCGACTTGCATGTTGCAATAATGACGCTTGATCGCCATGGAGCAGTGTTACAAGAACGCGGTAGCGATGCGATACATGTTCCAACAAGAGCACGCTCGGTTTACGATGTTACTGGGGCTGGCGACATCGTTCTTGCTGCCATCGCAGTTGGACGCGCTGGAGGACTTGATTGGAAACGGTGTGTGGAACTTGCGAATGTCGCAGCGGGTTTAGAAGTTGAAATGTTTGGTGCTACTCCAATTCCAATGCCGCAAATACAAAAAGAGTTACTCGCAATGTATTCGGGTGTTCAAGGAAAAATCCGTTCACCGAAAGATGTGTCAATTGAGATAGCCGCAGCAAAAGAACTTGGTCAAAAAATTGTTTTAACCAACGGTTGTTTCGATGTGATTCATGCTGGACATGTGTCCTATTTGCGTGAGGCAGCAAAACTCGGAGAAGTTTTAGTTGTTGGAGTGAATTGCGATGAACAAGTTACATTGCAAAAAGGAAATGGAAGACCCATATATTCTCTTGAGGAGAGGATGGAAATACTTGCAGAATTACAGTGTGTGCAATTTGTAGTTCCGTTTGAAGATCCCACAGCACACGAATTAATACAATCGGTTCGACCTGACATGTATGTAAAAGGTGGAGATTACTCTCCCGAGGAAATAAAGGAATTCGATTTGTTGACTGAACTAGGAATAGAACTGCGCGTACTTTCGCATCACCCTGGTAGAAGTAGCACCAATGTTGTAGCGCAGTTGAAGGAAACACCTTCATGATTCCACTTAAAGAATATGCTTCGCGCCGTGCCAAAGTATTGAAAGCATTGAAGGGTGCAACGGGCATGATTTTCGCTGGAGATTGCAAAGGAGATCTAGAATCTTCTTGGAGACCACACACGCATTTTGAATATCTGACAGGGGTGACAAATGAACCTGGTGCAATGCTGTTATTTGACCCGTCGAATCCGGTTGAAGCTAGGCGAGTCGTTTTGTTTTTATTGCCGAGAGATCCAGAAGTAGAGCAGTGGGATGGAATTCGGGAACCTTTAGGTACACTGCTTCGGGAAGAAACAGGTTTCTCCACAGTCCTTCGTACTCGTGTGTTAGCACAAGTTCTAAAAGACGTTGTGGCAAGAAATACTAAGTTCGCAACCCTTATGCCAATCTCTGGCATAGACAATCCGAAGTCATCCGATATGGAATTATGGTCGAAGATTGTTGAACGAACACCCAGTATAGAATTAGTAGATTATTCAAGCGTTATTCCACAGTTACGAGGGACGAAGTCATCGTCTGAAATTAAGATAATCCAAAATGCGGTAGACATAACGGCAAGTGGGTTTGCTAATGCAATGAAATTTATTGCTCCCGGAGTAAACGAATTTAAAGTACAAGCAACCCTTGAGTACGGCTACGCAATGGCTGGTGGTCGGGGAAGTGCATTCCCTGCAATTGTTGGCGGCGGTTTGAATAGTACCGTACTGCATTACAAAGAAAACGATCAAGACCTTGTCGATGGGGATGTTGTTTGTATAGATTCTGGTGCTTTTTACTCTGGGTATGGAGCAGATATATCAAGAACCGTCCCTGTCTCAGGTAAGTTTACAACTCGCCAGAAGGAAATCTATGAGATTGTGTTAAAAGCAGAAGAAGCCGCTATTAAAGCTGTCAAGCCGGGAGTTACGTTGGGAGAACTCGATACCGTTGCACGGTCAATTATCACAAAGGCCGGATACGGAGAATTTTTCATTCACAGTATTGGACATCACCTTGGTCTTGAAACCCACGACAATTGCGGTCCAATGAAACCATTAAAGCCTGGTTCGGTAATTACTATCGAGCCGGGTATCTATTTGCCCGATGAAGCAATCGGAATTCGTATTGAAGATGACATTGTTGTGACAACAAAGGGATATAAAAATCTTTCGAAGAAAATTCCTAAAACGGTTTCTGATATAGAAAAAGCAATGCGAGCATAAACAGTGGAACCTTTCGATGAGCAAAAAGCTACAGAAGCCGCGTGGGTTTTTTTGCGAAGCAATACCACTGCATCTTTAAAATTTAATGAGAACATGTACGAACTTTCGTACGTGATTGCTCCTGATGGTCGTCTTGTAATATCAGCAATGGTTGCGATGTTACAACCGTGTGACACCGTGATGTTTATTCCAGAATATGAAGAAGGTTGCATGGAACTGCACGTTTCTCTTACCCAGTTTATAGAGTCGGGTGCCGACGGTTTACTAGCAGACCGTTGGAAGATTTATCATGGAGAACCACCGGACGTGCAGTGGGCAGTTGTTGATATTGATGCAGCACGTTTTCACGAATTATTTATTGATGGAGAAGGACTTTGTAAGGAAAATCCATTAGCAAGCATAGAACATGCGATTTGCAAAGAGTGTAACGACAACTTCAAAAAGCATGTTCGCGAGGTGTGTTTGCATCGAACGAACGTTGATGTTACTGACCCAGTTGTTGTTGGTGTTGATCCTCTTGGAATCGATGTTCGAGCACCTTTTGGCATAATTCGGATACCAACTGAAAGACCATTTGCTTCTTTAGAAGATGTGATGTCAACATTCAACAGATGATTTCCTCCCCAAATAATAAAGAAGTGTAATCAAGGATTGCAGCAATCCTCCAATGGATGCTATTACGTCCAGATTCTTTGTTGAGCAGCCGCTTGAAGCCGGAACATGGCATCACCAGTGATGGTTTTACAGCCATTACTCATCGCTCGCTGAATGAGTGGCGTTTCTTTGGGTTTGTACACTGTGTCAATAACTAGTATTGAAGGATCAAGCTTAATCCATTTGGCAAGTATTTGTAGTGGGTCGTCATCTGGATTATTGCCGCCACACATCCCAACAGGTGTGCAGTTGATAATGGTGTCGATATGATTCTGTTGGGTTGCGATATCAATTGAAAATTCTTTAGATAGCGATGAACCCTGCTCAGGCCGTCTTGTTGCAACGAATACGTTTGCGCCGATGTTTTGCATCGCAACAATCGTCGCTCTTGCCACACCACCACCACCAAGGATGAGTACTTGTTTTGCATGCGATGCGATTGTTTCAATCGCCTCAACATCAGTGTTGTTGGCATCAACAGCCGAGCCATCTATAGTAATAGTATTTGCCGCACCCGCTTTTTTGCAATTTATATCCTCACTGTCGGCAAGTCGTAATATATTTTCTTTGTGCGGGACAGTTACACTTGCTCCAGAGAAATGTAATGCGGGTGTATTACAGAATTCAAGGACTGATGCTTTTAAGTGTTCCCAACCATCTGGAATTGAAAGGGGAATATAAACAGCATTTTTCTCGGCTGCTTGAAACGCTGTATTGTGAAATGCTGGGCTTGCAGAATGCTCTACATTGTTACCAATTACACCATAGACCTCTGTCTCTTTGTTAATCGCACTAAAGTTATATGTAGCATGTAAGTCATTGACCGAGAGTTGCCCAAGCGCGGTAGGTTTTTTGCCATCAATTGAGGCGTATGTTGCAAACCCACCAAACTTAGGGGCAAGTATTCTGCTTGCAATTCCATACTCTCCCATGCATAAAGCAATCATCGGTTGTTGCCTTGATTGTAACAATGAAAACGCCTCAAGGTTATCACGTATTGAGCGGGCTCTCCAAGCTACTTTTACGACATCTATTCCAGAAACATCTTGCAGTTGAGCCGCTCGTTGAATTAAATTTTTAGGTCTTCCTTCCAAATCATGCCACGAAAGAATGATGCCGGTGTGTTCACCTGAAAGAGCATCAAGTATTAATGGGTGACGCATTACAGTCTCATGCTCAACATCGATATATCTTGGAGGGTTGTCACTATCTAGGGCAGTTCGGTAAATAGCAACTCGTTCCTCTTCATTTCCCTCAAACATGCCTCCTTCGTCCACGCTTCTGCAAGTGATAATTGTTGGAATAGATGAAGCAGCAAGCAGTGTTGGCAATTGTTCAATGGCGTCATCAGTCGACATTGCATCGACACGAATTTCAAGTAAATCTGCACCAGGAAGTTGCTCAGGGACTTCGCTATGAACAGAAGCGATGATTAGTGTCATGAAGGAACAATCTTTCGAGCAGCATTTGCAAAAGCGTCGTGAGATGCTCGCACCATTTCCATAGTTGAACCATTAAATGTGTCAAGGAATGCAGAGGCAATCTCAAAACCGATACTATTTTCCATTACGACACTTGCGGCAGGCAATGCGCACACGTCTGATCGCTCATAATCACTTCGGGTCGCTTCACCGGTTTGTAAATGAACACTGTCCATCCCTTGTAACAATGTCGCTATGGGCTTCATTGTTCCGCGTACGACAATCGGCATTCCATTGCTCATTCCACCCTCAATGCCACCAGCGTGGTTAGTTGGACGCGTGAAACCAAAATGGGATTGGTCCACCTCTTTCGGGTTGAACACAATAGGATCGTGGACTTGCGATCCATACAATCGCCCACAATCCGCCCCCATACCAATTTCAACAGCTTTAAATGCTTGAATTCCCATGACAGCACCAGCAAGCTTAGAATCTAGTTTTGTGAACCATTGAGAACAAGAACCTATTCCAGGTGGCATGCCGAATACATGGGTTTCACAAATGCCACCCAACGTGTTTTTATCTTCTTTTGCTTGTTTGATGTAGTTGATGATGGATTTGCAGGTTGCATCATCTGGGCAGTAGGTGTCAGAATTATCCCGAGCATCTCGGACGCTCTTCCAATTATCTCGAGTGACTTCAGTTGGTGCGACAACATCACGCATGCCACGAACAAAACCAAAGACTTCGATGTCAAAAGTTCGCAGTAGACAACGAGCAACAGCACCTGCAGCAGTACGGGCAGCGGTCTCTCTTGCGCTTGCGCGTTCAAGAGTATTTCTACAATCATTGGTTAACCATTTCATTGCGCCAGCAAGATCGGCATGACCAGGTCTTGGTTTATGTATTGGTGGAGTTGCGATTGAATCATCAAGTCGATTATCTTTATTTTCAACTTGGATGACGAGCGGTGCCCCAGTGGTTACACCATTTCTCATGCCAGAAAGAAAAGTAACGTTGTCATTCTCTATTCCCTGCCTACCTCCTCGACCGTATCCTCCCTGTCGTCTTCGTAATTCTTGATTGATGAATGCAACATCTAGGGAAAGATTTGCAGGAAGACCATCGATTAGTGCGATTCCACAAGGTCCATGTGATTCGCCAGCAGTGTTACAAGTTAGTGTCATACACGAATTGTACGACCTCTTTCATTAGACCGCCTCGCAGGGAGTGCCATCAGATTTCGAAAAGAGCAGTTGATTTCCAGAATAACCAACTTCAATCAAATCTCCTGCCCCATAATCTCCCTGAAGAATGCCCAGAGCGATTGGGTTTTCAAGTTTTTGTTGAACAACTCGCTTTAGAGGACGTGCACCAAACTGAGGGTCATACCCCTCATCACATAGGGCATTCATCGCTTCATCTGTAATTGCGATAGATAGACCACGGTCAGCTAGGCGCGTCTTGAGTTGACGTAATTGGATTGTGATGATTCCGCTAAGTTGTTCCCTCGTAAGTTGATGGAATACCACGGTGTCATCAATTCGGTTAACAAGTTCTGGTCGCATACTGTGTTTCAAAATACTCAGTACGCTTTCTTTTATCTTATCTTGGCTTGCTCCGCTTTCAGCCATAGTAAGCAGTTCAGTAGAGCCAAGGTTACTTGTCATCACAATGATGGTGTTTTTGAAATCAACCGTTCTTCCATGACCGTCTGTAAGGCGACCATCATCAAGAACCTGCAGTAGCACATTGGATACGTCTTCGTGTGCCTTTTCCATTTCGTCAAACAAGATGACGGAATATGGCTTTCGACGAATTGCCTCTGTAAGTCTGCCACCCTCTTCGTATCCAACATATCCGGGAGGAGCACCGATTAATCTAGCAACTGCGTGTTGTTCCATGTATTCACTCATGTCAATCCGAACCAATGCTTCCTCTGTATCAAATAAAAATTCTGCAAGCGCCTTGCACAATTCAGTTTTGCCAACCCCAGTTGGGCCAAGGAATAAAAATGAACCTATTGGTTTTGATGATTCACTGAGTCCCGCGCGGCTTCGTCTAACAGCCTCCGAAACTGCTTCTACAGCTTCTTCTTGCCCAACAATCCGCTGCCCAAGAGCAGACTCCATATTTAACAATTTATCCCGCTCGCCTTCTACAAGTCGGGCTGCTGGGATGCCGGTCCATCTTGCTACTACATCTGCAATTTGTTGTGCGTCTACTTCTTCACGAACCATGTTAAGTCCTTGCTCACGTCGTTCCTTAAGTTTTCCTTCTGCAAGTCGTAGGCGCGTTTCTAATTCCGGAACTTCACCATATTGAATTTTTGCAGCCACTTCCAGATCGCCTCTGCGTTGCGCTTGGGTTAGTTCGGTTTGCTTAGAATCAATTTGGGTTTTGACATCGCGAATTTCATTGAGTTCAGCTTTTTCAACATCCCAACGAGCAGTGATGTCAGTATTTTGTTCGCCAAGGTCGGCGATTTCGTTCTCGACACGTTTTAATCTCTCTTTAGAATCTTTATCGGTTTCAATCTTCAGTGCTTCACGTTCAATTTCAAGTTGCATGATTCGTCTATGAAGTTCGTCGAGTTCAGTAGGCATCGAGTCATTTTCCAAACAGAGTCGGCTCGAAGCCTCATCGAGTAAATCAATTGCTTTATCTGGCAAAAAACGATCGGAAATGTATCGATGGCTCAATGTTGCAGCAGCTACGATAGCGCCATCTTTTATTCGAACACCGTGATGTGCTTCATACCTTGGCTTAAGTCCACGAAGTATTGCGACGGTCTCCTCCACACTTGGTTGCTCGACCATGATTGGTTGGAAACGACGTTCGAATGCTGCATCTTTTTCAATGTGTTGACGATACTCATCAAGGGTCGTTGCTCCGATACAACGGAGATCACCCCGTGCAAGCGCCGGTTTGAGCAAATTACCCGCACTAACTGCGCCCTCGGCTGCACCCGCCCCAACTATGGTGTGCAACTCATCGATAAAAAGGATTATTTTGCCTTCAGATGCTGTTACTTCTCTGAGTACAGCTTTTAGTCGTTCTTCAAATTCACCCCTGAATTTTGCGCCGGCGAGTAATTGACCGACGTCTAAACCAATGATGGAAGATTCTCTCATGCTAGAGGGACAATCTCTATTTACAATTCGTTGGGCTAATCCTTCAGCAATTGCAGTTTTGCCAACGCCTGGTTCACCTATTAGAACGGGATTGTTTTTAGATCTGCGACTAAGCACCTGCATACATCTACGTATTTCTTCATCGCGTCCAATGACAGGATCAAGTTTGCCGCTGCGCGCGAGTTCGTTAAGGTCGATCCCATACTTTGAAAGCGCTTCATATTGTGTATCTGCACCAGCATCCTGAACATTGGTGACGCCCGATTCTTTCCGGATGGTTTCAATTGCGCGTTTAATGTTTGCCTTAGTTACCCCGCCCAAATCAAGAATTTCTTTTGCGTCACTTTTCTCTGATGCAAGAGCGAGCAAGAGATGCTCAACGGTCGCATGTGTGTCGCCCATAGATTTGGCGAATGCTAGAGCATCTTGCAAAAGTTTCATTACTGAGGGTGAAGTTTGTGGTGTAGTTCCTGAGACGGTTGGCATTCGATTAAGTTGAGTAGTTGTTAACTCGGAAACTCTTGCCCCATCACCGCCGGCTCGGTTAATAATCGAACGAGCAATTCCGTTTTTATCCGCGA
This sequence comes from uncultured Isosphaeraceae bacterium, assembly GCA_964477675.1. GTDB lineage: Bacteria > Planctomycetota > Phycisphaerae > Phycisphaerales > SM1A02. The sequence goes on along the minus strand of CAYZEX010000008.1, from coordinate 1,852 downwards.
TGAGTGCGCTCAACAAATGCAGAGGGGATAATTCTGCATGTTGCAAAGTTGTAGCGATTGATAGAGCTTCGGATAGGGAGTGTTGTGCTAGTGTTGTAAATGTATCCATGTTCATAATACGAATCATAGGCACAAGAGATGTGCCAAGTTTGTGTGGGTTTTTCGGGCTATAAAGCGGTATGAAGGTGCCGTAATGGCAGGACAGTGCATCATCAATGCTGTAGGATGAAGCAGTATGCACAAACGCACAATTCATTTTGTTTTAACGTCCATATTGGCGATTGGTAGTCTTCTAGCCTTAGTTTGGTTGTCTTATGTGTTTGGTTTGATTGGTTCATCGTTATCAGGGGAGAAGTCATTTGATTTTGGAGTTGTTCCAATCGAAAGACCGTCCTCAAGTTTTGAACATATTTTTCGACTAACAAATGTTACGGATAAGCCATTGCAACTAGAAGATGCAGTTTCTACTTGTGGATGTACGACGACCGATTTACCAGATTACGTTATACAGCCCGGCCAAGAGATGCTTGTGCCTGTTCTCCTAAAATTACAAAAAAGCCAATACCGAAGTTCGAAAGTACGACTTGTGTTTAAATCGGGAGAAGTTGTTGTGCTTTCTATTGAAGGAACAGGTCGTTTTACACAACCCCTACAGTGTATGCCGCCAAATCTCAGTGTTTCTAAGGGCGATGCTCAGGGAACAAGGTGTTTGCTTAGTTTAGAGTGGTTTAAAGTTTCAAATCCTCCATTGCCTATCTTTGTTTTACCTGCAGATGTTCGTGTTGAAACTGCAAAATGGGTATTGAGTAAAGAGGGTGATGCAGCTCTTGGAATTCCAGATATATGGACTCTTCAGCTCCATGTTTTTTTAGATGGAACATTGCCCCAAGGCAGCATGTTAACGATAGAGTTTGAGAATGCTCCGTCGCTTCTTGTTCCATTAAAACAAGTTGAGAGCAATCGGCGTCCCTCCTTCCTGTAAAGTTGTTCGAATGATAGATACACATTGCCATTTAACGAGCCATCAATTTACGCAACGTGTTGTTGATGTAATTGATGCAGCGACTTCTGCAGGAGTAAGTCGAATGATTACGGTTGCAACCGATGGCGATGATGCGATTGCAGCAAGAGAACTTGCAAACATCGATGACAGAGTTTTTTTCTCGTCTGGGATTCATCCGCTTTATGCAGATGGGGAATGGAAGTGGGAATATGTCAGGGCTGCAGCGAAGGATAAGCGATGTGTTGCTTGGGGAGAACTTGGATTAGATCGGCATTACGACAAGCCAGATTTTGATTTGCAACAAACTTTGCTTGAAGAACATCTAGCCCTTATTGAGAGCGAGAAGGGGGACGTACGTCCGATAATCGTGCACTGCAGGCGCGCGGTCGGTGATTTGTTGCCGCTATTTGAGGCAAGTTCAATTGCGGGGAATCGCTTTGTATTTCACTGTTTTACAGAAACCCCAGAGGATGCAAAGTTGATCCTTGAATTAGGTGCGATGATCAGTTTTACAGGCGTTGTAACGTACAAGAACGCCGCGGAAGTTGTTGCAGCAGCAGAACTTGTGCCAATTGACCGAATGATGGTTGAAACAGATGCTCCTTATCTCTCTCCAGAACCCGTTCGAAAGACGCGACCTAACGAACCAAAAAACGTGGTGCACACCGCTTCGTTTTTGGCCCAGTTGAAAGGTATGGACTCCAAAGATTTTGAACACCAACTCGATTCAAATGCTCAACGTTTCTTCAACCTGCCACCCGCTTAAACAGGACAAAAAGGTCGCTTTGTAGTGGATATGTTTGTGAATTGAGACGCAATATCACTTGATGCAAACAGTATCCACACTAT
>CAYZEX010000007.1:0-27875 GCA_964477675.1 uncultured Isosphaeraceae bacterium | reverse complement strand
GCATGCCCGCTGGAATAATAATTATATCTTCGCCGAGTGGAATCCCTATTCCAGAAAGAAGAAGCAAACCAAAGACCAACCATGGTCCCCAAACTGGATCTACCATTGAGATGAGTTGATCAATCCAAGCCTCCATCAATTAAATCACTACCATCGAGTTAGAATCAATCGAAGTTGGCAATTCAACCTGGTCTAAATCTTCACTTGATGCTGCAGTTAATGGATTAAGTTCTACGATTGCATTTTCAGAAACAACAACACCTCTCTCTTGTAACCACCGTTTAGCACGCGCTTGTTGCAATGCATGACTTGTAGAGGGCGAGTCTTCGCCTTCTGCATTTTTAATGGGTGCAAATTCTTCTTGTCGATTTGTTTCAACAACCAAAGATGCTGATGCAAGGGGCATAATATCAAACACAAACCGTTCAAATTTATATGCATTGGGCTTGTTTGGTTCAACAATTGCGCCAGTATCAATGTCCACAAATGGCACTTTCTTGTTAGCAATATGCCAAGGAAGGTTATCCGCGACCCTTTGTAAAAAGTCTGTTGAAATCAAATGTAACGCTATTGATCCCGCCCAATAAACTAACCTGTCAGTTTTATCTTTTTCTGTAGATTTTTCTAATGGCAAATCGCTGTATTCAACAATTGTTGTGTTTCCATCAACAAGGCAAAATACTCCTACTCTTTCATCTGCACTTATTTTTCTAACACACTTACTTGTTACTTCTTTTGAAGAATTCTCGCTTAAATGTATTCCCAAGAAAGCCGGATCAACTACGTTTGCAAGTGGGTTGTCAATTTGAACATAAGAAAGATGACGTATTCCTTTAGCATCCATTTCGTCTAGCCCGCCGCTTCGTTTCAATGCTCCTATTACTCCACCATGCCCATCGGGGCTCATTGCAACGCATCCCTTCGATGCAAGTAACATTTTGCCGTTTTCGTCAACTGATGGAACTTCACCCTGTGTAAAAATGAAAATGTCCGTTCGGTCTAAACCAAAACAATTATTGTCAAGCAAAAAAGAGCGGGTAACCGCATCATTTTGATTACTTGTCATGATATACCATGGAATTGAAACACCATATTTATTAGAGGCGAAAAGAATTTGTTCTGCTACAAGTTGAAAAAGGGATTTGCCTGTGACTGGGGTTGCTGGAAACGTACCCTTTGGACCACTCCAGCCCAACCGAGTTCCCTGTCCACCAGCAACCGTCAAAACCCCCAATTCACCTTTTGTGATACTCTGAATTCCCTCTTCTCTATATTGGTTGTCTAATGAAATAACTGGCGAGGGTTGCACCTTACCCTTTTTTGATGGCTCCAGGTTACATTGAAGCGAATCAAAATCTACCGTTTCAAGTTGGTGCACAAGATGTTCTCGCTGTGATTCCCCAAGTTCATCCCAAAACTTTAAAACATGTTCTTGCCCATGTTCAACTAATAGTTGTTGCAATACATTTGGTACGTCGTTCAAAACTCTGGTGTTTCTGGAGACGTCCAGCCTTCAGGCAAATGCCTGACAATTTTTCCGGTTTCAAGGTATATCACTTGCTCACAAATATTTGTGCAATGATCCGCGATTCTTTCTAGAGAACGGGTTACTGCTAAAAGTTCAAATGCTACTAGTGGGTTTAGGTCACCACTACTTGTTCTTTGCTGAACATCCAAAACTATTTCTTTACGAAACCTACTCACTGTATCGTCAAATGACAACACCCTAATAGCCATTTCAGTATCTGATTTTTCCAAAGCATGATTGGTGTCTCGCATCATGCCTACAACACTGTTTGCCATCACTCGAAATGTTGGAGGAGAAATAGCAACCATATTGTTATTTTTAATTGCCGACTCAGCAACAATCACAGCACAGTCCGCAATACGTTCTAGTTCATTGTTTACTTTTACAATTGTGAGCACACTTCGAATCTCATGTTCATCATTTGCTCCAATTCGAAGCAAACCAATGCACGCACGTTCTATTTCAACATCAACGCGATCAATGGCTTCATCGCCACTTACTACCTTCATGGCAGCTTCTTTATCATCACCAAAACTTGATTCTACCGCTTGAAGTAATTGATCTGAAACACGAGCACCCTGTGTGTTAAGGTCTGCTTGTAACTGCAACAACTTTTTTTCAAACTCTGACATCTACATGCTCTCTTGGGTGCGCATATCGGCTCTGTGGGAGTATACTCGCCACCTTGAGGGTTGACCTCTCTTTTGGAAACAATTCATGATCAAACTTTGCGTAAATATCGACCATGTAGCCACTCTTCGAGAGGCAAGAAAGACATTTGAGCCGGATCCCTTCGCCGCTGCAAAAGAAGCATGCCTAGGTGGAGCAGATGGTATTACACTCCATATCAGAGAAGACCGCAGGCACATGCAAAATGATGATTTGTTCCGATTATGCGCTGGTGTGGGGGTACCACTCAATCTAGAACTCGCCGCTACGCCAGAGATGGTAGAACTCGCATTAACCTCAAAACCAGACATGGCAATGATTGTTCCTGAGGGACGTAATGAAGTGACAACTGAAGGGGGACTTGACGTTGTGCACCTGGCCAAAAACCTTCGTCCTATGGTTAAAGAACTTCATGAGGGCGGGATGAAAGTTAGTGCCTTTATCGATGCGGAAAAACCACAGGTTGAAGCAACCCTAGCAAGTGGTTTTGAGGTTTGTGAGATTCACACTGGTCCATATGCCCATGCTGTTATTCGCAACGATTTTTCCCTCAGTCACCACGAGGTCCAGAAGGAACGAGAGAGGGTCGTGCTTGCGGTGCAACATGCACTGTCTATTGGATTGCAATGCAACGCTGGGCATGGTCTTACGCATTTTAATGTGCAAGGCATAGCTTCAATTGCTGGCATTTCAGAATTACATATTGGACACTCAATAGTTAGCAAAAGTGTGTTTGTTGGAATACAATCATCTGTTCGTGAAATGAAAAATAGGATTGAGGAATCCACAGAATGACAGAATCTTATTCCATTACAGATCTACCATATAAAATTGCTGTGTTGTGCTACCTCTATGATGATAATGACAACTTGTTATTACTCCACAGAATTAAAGACCCCAATGTGGGAAAATTTTCGCCTATTGGCGGGAAACTTGAGGCAAAAATTGGCGAAAGTCCTCATGAGTGTGCTATTCGTGAAATACATGAAGAGTCTGGAGTTTATGTAGAACTAAATGAGATTCGGCTATCAGGGATGCTCTCAGAAACCGCTTATGAAAACAAAACCCATTGGCTTATTTTTCTTTTCGAAGTCAAGCGACCAATTCTTCATTCTGAAATAAAAAACATGCAAATTGATGAGGGTACGCTTGAGTGGGTGCATGTCGACGAGGTTCAGGACAAAAGCATTCCTGATACAGATCGAAAAATAATCTGGAACTTGGTAAAGCAACATCGTGGTGGATTTTTTGCAGTACATATTGACTGCTCGACTGAACCGTTCACATGGACCGTGCAAGAAGAATGGAATGCAACTGATGTATAGTGTTCACGTCTCGACCACTTTTCGCGCAATCCACTCTGTAACAATACACGGAGAAACTGAAGAGCCTCACGAACACAACTGGTGTGTAGATGTTATTTTTGAAGGAGACAAACTTAATGAAGATGGTGTGCTTATTGATTTTATTGAAGTTGAGAATACTATAAAAACCATTGTTAAACCGTTTGTTGGCAAAAATCTAAATAGCATAGAAATATTTGAAGGAATTAATCCAACCGCAGAACGAGTTGCCATGTATATAGGTGACACATTGCATAAACAAATTCAGGCTTACGCCAAACTTCGTTCAATCACTGTTACCGAAGCACCAAACTGTAAAGCAACCTACACACTATGACAAACGCACCGCTTATGTTATCCGTCTCTGGAGCAAGAGGAATTGTTGGCGAGTCAATGACCCCTGAAGTTGCTTTTGCATTTGCGAATGCTTTTGTTTCGTTTTTACATAACAAACTTGGCAAACTACCAACACTTTGTGTTGCAAGAGATAGCAGACCAAGTGGACCGTCACTTCAATCTGCTGCAGCAGATGCATTTGTTACTTGTGGATGTCGCGTAATTGATCTTGGTGTCGTAGCAACCCCCACCGCCGGCGTAATGATTAACGCATTAAAAGCAGATGGTGGCATAATTGTCACGGCATCTCATAATCCAACGCCATGGAATGGATTGAAGTGTTTGGATGGTGATGGACTGGCGCCATGCAAAGAAGATGCTGAAGAAATCATTAGGCGATTCCAAGAAAATGAAAAACCTGAATCAAAAGAAGGCGGGCAACTAAATCGAAATACCCAAGGGAATGACACACACTTAGCAAAACTTCTTGGGGTCATTGATCCGGGGCCTATCAGAGAAATGCGTTTTCGAGTTGTTCTTGATTCAATTAATGGGGCCGGTTGCGAATCTGGTCTTGCATTGCTTGAACTACTAGGTTGCGATGTTTTGCACCTCAATGGTGAGCCAACAGGTGAGTTTGCACACACTCCTGAACCAAAAGCAGAAAACCTAACTGACCTTTCTGCCATGGTTGACAAATTTGATGCTGATGTTGGATTTGCACAAGATCCTGATGCTGACCGACTGGCTATTGTTGATGAAACAGGATTCTACTTTGGTGAAGAATATACGCTTGTTCTCTGTGCAATGCGTTGGCTTAAAGAACATCCCAACACCCCTACTGCCGCAAACTTGTCCACGAGTAGAATGATTGACGATGTCGCAATTTCATTTAATTCAAAAACATGGCGATCGGCAGTCGGCGAAGCGAACGTGGCAAGTACTATGAAGGAACATGGTTGTTTGATTGGCGGAGAGGGAAATGGCGGTGTAATTTTTCCTCAAGTCTGCTGGGTTCGTGACAGTCTTGCTGGCATGGCATTAACTTTAGATTTAATGCGAATAAAAAAAGAACGGCTTTCGACAATCGTTAGCCGTATAAAACCATACGAGATGATTAAACGCACAATAGATCTCACAAATTTAGGTGGAATTCCAGCGATTGAAGAAGAAATAGAACGGCTAAAGACCAAGTATTCCCAAGAGAAGCTTGATGTAAGCGACGGGCTTCGAATTGATTTTGATGAGGGTTGGTTACACGTTCGTCCAAGTAACACTGAACCAATTGCCAGAGTCATTGCTGAGGCGAGTGATTCTTTAACAGCGTACAAATTATCTAATCGAGTAAAACTAGGCTGATTTCATCTATTTTTCCTTACAACCTTTTAATAGAGTTGAGCGCGGGGCATAACAGATGCGGTAAGCCGAATTGTATTACCAGTACCATCCATAGATGTTGCATGTTGGGGGTCTGGATCCACAACTAGGTTAATCGTCAGTCGTTCAAGAGTTGTTCCATTTTCATATTGCAGCAAAAACGGAGAAATTGACACTCCTCCCGTCAACTGCGTAACTCCTCCAAGAACAGTTGAGTTCACCCCATCAACATCCATTTCTAAAGTTTCCGAAACACTGTTCCATGTAATCGTAACTTGTTGACCAGCTGGAGTTGTTATAGATAAGGCATCGCTTTCAATTTCATCAATAGTTGCATTTGCAGGCAATGGGCTAAACGATGTTCCCGTACGAACAAGAAGTGCAATTCTTTCAACCAATAACCTTGAGGTTAACCTGTTTACTCCATCTGCCGAAGATCTGAAATAGGCATCTACAGATGCTTGTATCGCACCAAACAAACCAGCCAATAGAACTGTCGCGATTGCCAGTCCAATAAGCAACTCAACTACTGTAAAACCTCGGCGCATTATGAACCCTCCCGATAGGTCATGCCATCAGGAACTGCCGTTATCGGCCATGGCACACCATCTGGCAACGGGGCATCTGGATTCGCCTTAAGGAAAACCCTTCCGTACCCCGAAAACGTTTTCATCGCATCGTCAACACCTTCTTCATCACCATCTTCGGGGCCAAAGTAACCAATAGTTGTATTAAAAGCATCCGCTTCGCCCCCGTAGAACAATGGGCCTTCTCCTTCAACGGGCCTAAATGTTGAAAGTATTACTCCGTGTACGTCTACGACCCCACGAAGATCAAGAAGTCCACTAACAATTGTCCCTGTCAAATTAACACCTACTGCTTCATTATTTTGAAACGTACCAATTTCAACGGACCACCCTGGCATGAGTACAGAACTCCTTGAGAGTTGTTCACGATCAACTGGATCAATCGAATTGAGGACTGACTGCAACAGGACACCATCAGGCTGGTTTGCAAGATCGGGATCATCTGGATCAAGAAAAAATCTAGACTCACCTGTAACCTGAATTTTATTTCTCCAGTGGGTAAACTCCGAAGGAACGTCACCAGCAATCGAACCCAAAAACGTACAATCATGGAATCGCACATTATTTGATTCGCCTCTGGTATCGCTGTAATCAACCCCACCTGACTGTGCAACTAAACCTTCAAACCTCGTTGTGTATCCACCCGCACCATCAGATTCGACCGCTCCAGCAAAATTCCAATTAGGATCTGATGCATCTTCATTTGTCTCGACCCATGTCACGCCAACAAACATACAGTCCTCAAAAATAGCATTCGTGCCTTTAGGAATCCGCACATTGTTGAACGACATGTTTCTATAAATGGGGCGCTGATACCAATCGTATGCTCCATCTGATTCCCAAGGTATGCCCTCCCATACATTTTGTGTTGGCGGTATATATGTACCACCTCCAATAATATTTGACCCTACCTGGCCAGAGTTTACATCACCAAACGACATTCCAGTTAATGATTTTGTTTCAAACCACGTTTGAGCATTCGCAAACATCGAGGTGGTTAATTCTGCGAGCTCATTTTCAGACAAACCAAACTCTACTGAGGGAGAGCCATATTCGGATTGAATAGTACCATTGACATTTGTTTGCCACTGAGAACCTGTTTCTGACTGCCAAGTTGCTGCGTCAACAGCGAATCCAAGGCGGCCATCGACTTTTGCATACCTGTCCTTTCCATCAATAATACCATCACCCCAACCAAGTTCTTGGTCTTTACTGTCGGTTACACCATCACCATTACGATCGCTTCTTGCTTTATCAATTAAGAGAGCAAGTTGAAGGTCGCTTGAAAACTCTTGTGACAATCCAGGGAATCCCGCCATTGCCGCCTGAGCTGGGTCATACACAACACCAATATCACCATTGAGATCAAAATGGGATAGAAATAAATCCATCTCCGTAACATATTGATCTCCGTCGTAGTCTGCAATTGCTCCTCCTAAACCATTTCCTTCCGTAGGGTGGTTCTCTCTTAACCTATTATCTCCATCGACATCGTTAGCTAAAATTAAGTCTGCTAGAGCAACGAGGTTGGGGTCTAGTAATACTGTGTCAATGCCTGAAAAATCGCTCTTCATAATCATCGGTGTTCCGAACGTTGCATTCAACTCATCATCGACTATTCCATAACGAGTACCAATAGGCCCCTCCACCATTACGTTTCTTCCAAGCATTATGCGAGACATTGCCACAACCGCATAATCAATACGCTTATCGAGATCAAATTCCATTGAAATTGTTCTTGTCACTCCACTTGATTCACCAACACTTGTTATCAATATTCTTGTGTCATTTGACAATAACTCATAGGTCAACCGGAAATATGTTGAAGCACTTGAATCGAGTGCTATCGGCTTCAACTCTAACTTGTAATCTGCAGGGTCAATACTTGGGAGCAGTGCGTCATCTGATGTTATTTCAATCCAATGCAAATCAACTTGGGAAAAAACATCTTTAAGAATATGGACTATCCCCATTCCAGAAGGAGAACCTATTACATAACCATCTGCAGGTACGACTGTAATTTGCCCATCTGCTCCCGTCCAAGTTCCTCTCCATAACTTTTCTGCCAAATCGCTGTCAATTGTTCCGCGATCAACAATGTAACGATTGACTTCATCTAACAGTCGTATACCAGCAAATGATAAACCCGACTCAGCTGCAGATTGAGCCCTTGCAATTGCAACCATCGACATTGCACTACGCACATTCGTCCAAGAAACACTCGCTATACCCGCTGTAATCGATGCAATCACCGATAGCATAATCAACGCAGGAACTGTTGCCCATCCAACTCGATGATTTAATAATTTATTCACTACCTTGGTGCGATCCATGACAAACTCGTAATTTCATTATTGTTACTAAAAACTGTTACTTTTATACGAACAACTTCTGACGATCCATCTGCAACTACAGTTGTTACATCAAACGGATTCACACATTGCACTGCAACACGTTGTTCCCATCCATCCATTCCAACAATTACTGCTCCTGTCGCATCAAGTGGCCCAGTACCATCTGAATCTGAAAATGTTCCTCCATCAAGATCGTCAAGGTCATCAAGATCCATCGGAATTAATTCACCAAATTCAATTCCCCAAGTTGTATTCCCTGTAACCGGATCATTTGCGGGGAGCAACAGGGACATCTCTCTGATTTCTGCTGCCAACCGCACACCTGTTGCAAGTTCCCCTGAAGCAACCGCCTGAACATGCCACGATTGCTGAGAACCTACAACCGCAACAATACCAACTCCAACAACTGCAATCGCAACAGCAGATTCAACCAACCAAAAACCTCTACGTAACATGTTTCTTTTACCTGCCATTATCCAGACACCACCGCACTCATTTTAAATATTGGGAGAATTATCGCCATTGCAATGAACCCTACAACCATGCCCATGAAAACAATCATTGCTGGTTCAAGCAAACTTGTAAAGGTTTTTACGGCGTCACGTAAAACCCTATCGTAATACTCTGATATTTCTTCAAGGACATCACCAAGTTTCCCTGACTCCTCCCCAGCAGCAATCATTTGAACAACAGGGGTTGGTAACAGTTTTGTCCCATCTAGAACTTCGTTGATTCGTCTACCTTCTTTTACACCAGCCCCAACGTCTGACCACAATGCCAAATAGTTTCGATTTCCAGCTATATTTCCAGTCACTTCAATTGAACTTACCATTGGTACCCCAGCATTGACCAGTTCTCCCAATGTTTGTAACGAACGTGTGATGTACAGTGCTTTCAACATCTTTCGTACCACAGGAAACTTCAATTTGATGTAATCTAGAAAACGACCACCACTTTCTGTTTTTGATGCAAAAAACAATCCTGTAATCAAAAGTAATATAGCGATTGGCACTGTCCACCAATACAGTTCCATCCAAGCGCTGAGGTCCATCAGAAAGATTGTTGGCCAAGGGAGAATGGACTCCTTGCCGGCAAAAACCCCAGCAAATCGAGGCAATACAAACGTTAACAGAAAAATTGTTACCACTGTTGCCAGTGCGCCAATTACAGCGGGATAGATACTAGCGCCGACTATTAATTTTTTTGTTTCAATTTGACGTGTTATGATTTTTGCAATGCGGTCTAGCATGTGTCCAAATGAACCCGAGAGTTCGCTTGCTTTCACCATGTTGATGTAAAGGGGTGGAAAAAGCTTTGGGTATCTTGATATTGCATCAGAAAATGTGCACCCAGCCTCAAGATCTTCTCTTATTGAAATCAGAATGGTTTTAAATTTCTCGTTCTCAACATGTTTTGAAATTCCATCAATGGAAACACGCAAACTAATTCCAGCACGAACCATAACTGCAAGTTGTGTTGTGAAGTCTAAAATATCTTTCTTGCGAGGACCATTCCCTGCATTTAAAACGCCCCAAACTTTTTTGTATAAGCTTGTTTCTGTCGAGGTCAGGGGAATTAACCGAATAACGCGCCCACCTCGTCGTTGAACCGCTACTGCAGCACCAGCTGCAGATTGCGCAGCAATTTGCCCTGTTAACAAATCTCCACTTTCTTGTTGCAATTCATAACGGTACGTTGGCATCAATCACTCCTCATGCTGCTAAAGTCATTTTTAATCTCTGTGGATCGGTCGAATTTGCTATGGCAACATCTTGACAAATAAATCCGCTGTAAACGAGCGACGCAATTGATGAATCTCTCGTCACCATACCCTTGCGACTATTTGTTTCTATGACGTTTGGTATTTCAAATGTACGAGATTCTCTGATAATGTTTCTGACTGCAGGATCACACAACAGTATTTCAACGGCAGGAACCATCCCTCCATTTATTTTTGGCAATAATGTTTGGGATATAACAGCTTTTAAGGTATTAGCTAACATTGAACGAACTTGTGACTGTTGGTTTGCGGAGTACATGTCAACAATTCTTTCCACTGTTTGCGATGCATTTACTGTGTGCAACGTTGAAAGTACAAGGTGCCCTGTTTCAGCAGCAGAAATGGCGAGGGAAGTGGTTTCCAAATCGCGCATTTCACCGACAAGGATAATGTCTGGGTCTTGGCGTAACGCGTGTTTCAAGCCAGAAGCAAAACTGGGCATGTCGCGCCCAAGTTCTCTTTGTTCAACTAGACAATGTTCTGATTCAAATGTGTATTCAACAGGATCTTCTAAAGTAATAATGTGCCTACTTTTGGTCTTGTTAATCTCCTGTAGCAAAGAGGCTAGAGTCGTTGATTTACCAGAACCGGTATCACCTGTAACTAACACAAGTCCTCTGGGCAAATCTGCGAGTGGCGCAATCGCCGGCGGGAGATTTAACGAATCTAGGGCGGGAATAGTCGTCTTCACTGTACGCATGGCAATTGCGGGCTTGCCTTGTTGTATATGTACATTTACTCGATATCGGCAAGTCTCTGTAGCCCAAGACAAATCAACATCTTGTTGTTTTTCAAGTGTTTCACGTTGCGCATCATTAAGTACTATTGCAAGTTGCTTTCTAAGTTCGTCTTCCTCAAGGATTGGATGATCCAATCGAACCAACTGCGTATCAACTCTAATTACTGGTGGTTCTCCTGAAACTAGATGTATGTCGGATGCACCGCTGGTTGTCGCCTCAAATAATATGGTTTCGATATCCATACTCCACCATCGGAAACCGTACGGCCACTGTTTATAAAGGAGCAGTAGGAGTAGGCACAAGGTACCGCTCATTCCTGTTATGTGGTTTATCTATGAGAATAAATCACTCTGTGAGGAGAATTTCGTCACGAATACTCACTTCTCCGTATGCGTAAACTGGAGTCGACGGATGCCATAATCCTGATTTCATCAATGTCTCAGCAAGAGCCGTGGGAGGGATATAGCCCAACGACCCAGATAGTTGCCAGAAAATTTGATTATCCCCAGGAAAATCATCTACCCGAATTACGACTGGAATAGAGCCACGAACCGAAGACCACCTTGGAACGGTTTGTTCTGCTGCGGCCTTTCCTAAATAGACATTACTACCATCAGATTGTACTGTGTATCTATAAGAAGTAAGTTTCAGCGGTTTATCATTTGTATTTGATATTTCAAATTCAACTTGTAGCTCCACTGCTTCCGGTGTAACTTCTACAGTTGTGGACTGTTGAAATTGAGTTATCGGTGCACGAACACCGCAGCCCAGAACTAAACAAAGAGGTGCGCTGATTGTTAGTAAACGTAACATGCCATTACTGTACCAAGTCCACGGACGTTACGCTTATGGATTACTGAACGATTGTAGATTTATCTCTTGTCGATAAAAATGGCTGTACAAAATTATCGTCCACCATGACGATGTGATCTTCTGAATACGGAAGAAATGGTTGGTAGCGCGAATAGTGGTTCCACCAAACTGAGAGCGCAACAAGAATCATCATCGCACACCATGAAGCAAGTTCACTTTGCCTCTTGTTTCTATTGTGGTAAAGAAGCGAGACACACACTGCAACCGTTGCAAGTTTGTAGAGAGCAAGTGGCCAAACAGAGTCTGTTGTATGTAGGAGCCACACTGCAATAGGATTCCCCTCGCTCATGCCTACCGTTGTCAAATACGTCATTGTGAGGAACAAATCAACAAGACTCAATGCTATAACACCACCTAACAACCACGTCACTCGTTCCGAACGGTTAACTTCGGCAAGTTGTGCATTTTTGGAATGTGTTAATAAACCAGGCATAAATATCTTCAGTTTATGACGCCACCAAACCAATGGTATGCCACGAGCAGGAATCGACATAGATAACGTGGAGAAATAGGATAACTTTCGTTTTTGTAAAAATTAATAAAAAAATGGGTGCTTTATCAGACCAATAACTTGACTTTTTTTGCGCTTTCGTTATCAATACCCATTATCGTTCGACTTAATAGGTACCAACTGAACTCACTTCTATCTTCCTCTGGAGGTTTTCACCAATGCTACAGCCAATTATTGAGCAACCAGCACCACTCCCATTTGATTCAACCGATTTCACCATGAATACCATCGGTAATACTACATATAGCCCAATTGGGTTGGTGCAGCCACAATACACCGCAACAAACGAATGGGAAGAAGGCTATGAGGATGAAGATGAATACGAAGAAAAAGAAGTCATCCAAGAGATTGACCCTGATTTGGAGGATGAGGAAGGCGAGGCAATAGAGAATGATGAGGAGAGTAATATGGAAGATAACTTGGACGACGATGAATTTGAACAATATTTACTCGGAGATGAAGAAGAATGATTCCATCGGGTCATGTACCTAGTCGGGTCTTCTTCGGATGATCCAGAAGTCATTCGAACCAAGGTTCTTCTAATACAATCTGTGCAACTGTACCTCTACAGATGACCTGACCCTTGACCTGACCCTGGTAACCCTAGTGTGTTTTTATTTTTTCATTCGATCGGCCATGCTTCCCCGAAGCGGATGCTTGTATCGCTTCACATAAACATTGCACTGGATTATGTTCACCAAACTCCTCTAGAAGTTGGCTCATCTTTTCAGAGAGTGCCCCACCATTTTCTTTGAAAAGCATTTTGAATGCTATCTTCATGACTTCAATTTGTACTTCTGGGTATTTCAATCTTGTCATTCCGACAGTATTCACCGCTCGCACTTGTGCTGGAGTTCCTTCAACAATCATGTAAGGAGGAACATCGCGAGTGATTCTCGTTAAGCCTCCAACATACGAAGTCCGTCCAATTCGAGTGAATTGATTAATGCCCGCACCACCACCAATTGTTGCACAATCTTCAACAATTATATGCCCTGCAAGCATTACTTGATTTGCTATGACTAGGTTGTTCCCTAGAATACAATCGTGAGCAACGTGCGATGCAACCATTAACAGGTTGTCACTTCCAACTATTGTCTTGCCACCACCATTATTAGTACCCCGATGAATTGTGACGTGTTCACGAATTTCATTTCTGTCGCCTATTTCTAGAGTAGTTATTTCATCTGCATATTTCTTGTCTTGCGGATCTCCACCAAGCACACTAAAAGGATACAACTTATTGTTTTTACCAATCGTTGTATTACATTGAATCGAAACATGGTTAGATAATATTGTTCCCGAATCAATTGAAACATTTGGTCCAATAAAACAAGATGGACCAATGTGTACATCTTCAGCAATTTCAGCTGTTGGGTCAATGAAAGAACTTGGGTGGTAAGTAGTCATTGTTAATCTTGCTCCGCATCTACCATCATAAACCTAATTTGGGCTTCAGCGGCAAGTCGTGAACCAATAAATGCCTTACATTGCAACGCTGCAGTGCGTACCCCAGCACGGATTGAAACAGCTTCCAATATGAGTTGATCGCCCGGAGTTACTGGATGCCGTAGTTTCACCTTATCTAAACTTAACAATACCGCCAATTTTCCTGTGTGTTCTAACTTTCTACTCATAAGTAGTCCGCCCAACTGCGCCATGGCTTCCACGACTAATACACCTGGCATAATTGGAGTCCCTGGGTAATGCCCTTGAAAAAATGGTTCATTAATCGTGACATTTTTTACGCCAACTGCTTTTGCTGTTCCATCCATTTCAACTACCCGATCAACTAGTAACATTGGGTACCTATGAGGCATAATTCGTTGAATTTCACGCACATCCATTTCAGAACCGGATGATGCAAGTATTCGGCGTTTCGAGGATTTGTCCTGTTCAACAATTGCTTTGCATAATTTTCGATTCAGTGAATGCCCAGACCTACTAGCAACAATCCTTCCCTGAATAAAACCGCCCGACAAATAGAGGTCGCCTAAAATATCAAGAATCTTATGCCGCACCGGTTCGTTATCGAAACGGTACGTGTTATCTATTGGACCATCCTCGCCAATAACTAACATTTCTGTGGGTGAAAGGTGTGTGCACATTCCCTGCGACTGTAGTGCCTGTGCTTCTTCTTGCAAACTAAAGGTTCTCGCGGGTGCAATGTCTGTGTTGTAGGTACCAGTGGCTGTACTCCACGCCTGGGTTTGTCTCGCAATTCTCGGGGTCTCGTTGCCATAATCTAGGTCGTACACAATTTGCAAGCCATCCTGATGGGATGGAAATGCTGCAATCATCGCTTCTCCATCTTGCAAACAAATCGGCTCCGATACACGAAAGAACGTTCGCGCTTGATCTTGTTCAACAGTTCCCGCAGCAATAATTTTCTCGACGAATGGCATCGCAGAGCCGTCACCGCAAGGAACCTCTGGACCATCCATTCTAATAACTGCGTTGTCAATACCCATCCCAGCTAATGCTGACAACAGATGTTCAACCGTCTCGATAGTTACATCTCCATCGCTGAGAGTTGTTCTTCGAGCCCGTTCAGTAACATTTGTGATAGTGGCTGGAATCTGAATAGATGGCTCAATATCTGTACGTTCAAAGACAATGCCCTCCCCAGTTTGAGCTGGAGTGATAACTAAATCCACATCCTTTCCCAGCAACAATCCCTTTCCACTAATCGTCACCGGCTTAGCAACGGTGCGTTGCATAAGTGGATTGTGGGGCATAGGCGTATCCGACTGTTCAGATTGTTGTGTGAGGTTCTTCATGTGTATAGAAGGATTCTGGATACCCCCCCTAAAGGGGATTTGCTACTCTTTACTTCGACCAAAAGTAGCAATGATTCCTGGCAGTTTACGAGTAGAAGCCCATTGTCGCAATACTTCCTTCATTTTACCAGCAGGAATGCCAAGCCATTCCTCTCCAGCTGGAATATCATGCATTAAACCGCTTTTTGCACCAATTTTCGCCCCATCTCCAACCGTACAGTGGGGTGCTACACCAACCTGAGCTGCAATTTGAACCCAATTACCAATTGTCGAAGATCCTCCAAGCCCACTTCCAGCGGCAATAACGCAATTATCCCCAATAACAACATTGTGACCAATTTGCACTAAATTGTCTATTTTTGTGCCATTGCCGATTTTTGTAGCAGAAAACTTGCCCCTGTCGACACATGAGTTTGCCCCAATTTCCACGCGGTTGCCAATTACTACATTTCCTATGTGCTGCAATTTCAGCAATTGAGACCATTCTGTATCAGGACAATAACCAAATCCTTCAGACCCAATAGTTACATTAGAGTACAAAATACAATCTTCGCCAATAGTACATTGTTGTTCGATAACAACTCCATGCCGCAAGATTGTTCCAGAACCAATCCTGCAATCCTTGCCAATTCTAACGTTACTGCAAATTGAAACACCAGCCCCAAGAATCGCACCGGAAGCGATTACAACGTTTGGTCCAATCCGCACATTTTCGCCTAGCGTTACCGAAGAGGCGATACATGCAGAATCGTGAACACCATCATCAGGTAAGTCGCTGCTTAACTTAAACAACTCAAGCACCTTTGCCATGGCAACATCTGGTCTGTCAACAATCAAAAGCGTTCTTGAGGCATCCTCAAGACCAGACAAGTCAGCCCCTTTCTGAACGATGCCAATGGAAGCCCTAGAGTCAACCCATAACTTCAGGTGTTTCGCATCTATCATAAAAGTGATGTCACCTGCTTCTGCTTCACGCACCGATGAAACACCAGTACAAACAGAATCTTGCAAACCAACAATCGTAGCATCGATAGCACTTGCTATCGATGCAACAGTATGTTGGATTGAATTAGCAGACATTATTATCGAACTGCCATCTCATCAAAAGATGCATTCATATATTCGATGAGAGTGTCGGTTATATCAAGCACTGGGTTGGCGTAAAGCATTCGTCGAGAACTAATTTGTGATGCCACATCAAAAACACCATCTGGAAATGGAACAATAGCATCATTTACAAAAACATAATCCCATCCATGTCGTTTTGACAATGCAGCAGATGCTTCCCTGATGTGTTCATACACTCGCAACATGCTCTTAGATTCTTCTCGTTCTGCTCTAGCGTTGTTGTACTCTGTCTGGGCTAGAAATTCAAACATTTCAAGTTGTTGTTTCTGCGCCAATTCATTCCATTCCTTGGAATCCTTTTCAAGAAACTCAAACTCTTGATCATAATTATCAATGTTTTGTCTTTTTTTTATCAATTCTTCATTGAACGATTCAATTAACGCTTCGACTCTTGATTTTTCGAAAGCCCGTTCTTCAAGTCCTTCAAAGACTCGTTCAAAATCAACAGAAACAAGAACTATTGGAGTCGATGGTGCTTGTTTACGGTTTGCTTGCGACTGCCAAGCCAGCATTGCTACGACTACGATTGCCATCGTAACAACCTGGTACATTGTTTTTTTATTGTTTTGCATGGTTTTATTCCTTAATCACTATATTATTCTGATCGTTTTTCCCATTCAAGATTCATGTAAGTCACAATTTGTTCCGTGATGTCAATTTGCGGGTTAGCATAAGCCACGTGTTGGTCTTTTATTTGCTGAAGTACTTGAACTTCTTGTGAAATGTTTTGGTTAGGACTCGTTGATATTTCTCTATCGCTATCGCTGATAAGAACTAGGTCATATCCATTTTCTTCTGCTACAACCTCGACAGAGGATTTAATCTTCCTATAAATATTTTGGAACAATAAAGATTTTTCACTGTCAAACCGCATCTGAGCAAATTGTTTAAAACTATACGCTTCAAGTGTTAAGAGTTCTAGTTGCTCTTCAATAACTTCACTATCTACATCCGCTACAGTTTCTAAAGCCGCCTGAAGGCGCTTCATTTCGTCAAACCTTGCTCTTCCTTGATCTTCAATTTGTATCTCAAGTTCTTGCAGTTGCCTCTGAGCATCGGCTCGTTCCAACAAGTCATCTGTGACACGTTCGATATCAAACGTAACAACTACCGTTGGGGGCCGCAGGTGTGTTGACGCTGCAACAGCCGCGTATCCAACACCTATGCAAAGTACCACAACTGCAGTAAGGTAAAAAGTGAATGGTTGTCTTTTAATTATCATAAACATAGTATCTTCCTTTAAACGATGTGTTTACAGAACTTAAATGCCAATTGTAGGCAATATGGTTTGTGCTAAAAGGGTAATTGGACACTGAAACTAAACATTCTTTTTTTGTCTGATTCCTGCTTGACTATAGGAAAAGCAAAATCAAATGCTAATGGTGCCTGTCCAAGTTCCTTGATATGCAACCGAATTCCGGCCCCAAAACTTGCTCTGTAATCATCAAAACCCAAATCATCCGCCACAGTTCCGCTATCAATAAAGGCCACCAGTGAAATTTTGTCTAGCAATGGAAATTCGTACTGAGCTCCCAAAAAGATTTCATAATCCCCTCCAATTGGAATATCTGGATTCCCCCCAGAAAACCTAGGAGTACCCTTTGGAGAAATTGTCCGAAATTCAAACCCGCGCATCGATCGACCGCCAAGGTAAAACCGCTCAAATGTTGGTGATTCTCCTCCAAAAATGTAACCTAAGCGAGCATCTAATCGAAGGGTTGATGTCAAACCAAGAAAATCCCTCTCTACAGCGAAATAGTTGGTATACGTAAGATACGCTTTTGAAAAAGTGTAATCACCAGAAGGCAATCCAAATTGATTAATACTCATTCTGATACGAGAGCCCTCAGTCGGTCGGAAAAATGGGTGCAACGTTGACCGAGTTGCAGAGATTCCGATTGAGTTAACCGAACTTGGACCGCGGTCATTATAAATTTCTAAAGGCACATCTCTATTAATGTCGGTTAGTTTTATCCTGTCTGCAGCAATAGAAATATTCCCTATCCAAATATCACCAAATCTTCGCCCAAGGGTTACTCGACTAAAAAGGGTCTCTTGTGTGTAATGACCACTTCTTCGGTATTCCCGCATATTCCAACCCGCCGTTCCACCAAGGGAATAATCGGTATCCAAGAAGCGTGGATCTGTCAAACCAATTTCGTAGTTAAACATTTCATCACCTGGCTGAAATGCCATATGAAATTGTTGTCCTGCACCACGAAACGATTTATTTTGAATGAACTCTGACCAACTTTCGGGGAAATCAGCCACATCAAAGTTCCTCTGTCTCAACGAAATATTGCCCAATAGACCTGAATCGCTCCCAGCCGACAATCCAAAATTAATCGAGCCCGTTTGTGATTCATCAACATCAACAAGAAGATCTCGTGTACCTGGATTATTAGGATCTTTCTCTTGAATTGCCATCGTCACTTTATTAAATAGACCCGTCTTGTTGAGCCGTTCCTCAGATAGGATTGCCTCTTCGGAATCAAATGGATACCCTGGTCTTAGCCCAATACTCCTACGAATAACGCTGTCGTTTGTCACAGTATTACCATTGATCTTCACAACTCCAACCCTTGTTGGAACTCCTTCTACGATAGTGAACAAAATATCTACCGTCGTCCCAGGATTCGCATGGTAGGGGGTAGCAGTCGCTACATCCAACGCTATGGAACTGCTCCCACCATACATTTTTAACCGAGCATTTGTTACTGCTCGTTGTCTTGGATCTTCATCATTAATTCTCCCAAGAACTCCATAAGCATTATTAATTGCTGAAACCGCTTCTGCAACATCAGATTTCCGAAATACGTCGCCCTCCTTCATTGCAATTAGTCCACGAATTTGTTCTTGGGTAAACACCGGCTTAAGATTATCCGAGGTAATAAATTCTGCTGATATTCCACCAATAGAGTAGTGGCGTCCTTCATCAATTATAAAAACCACAGCTGCCTCTTTATCATTTGGGCTTAGCGGGTCTGAATAAGAAACTCGTACGTCAGGAAAACCCCTGTTGATATAGAACCTTTTTAAAATAGCGACATCCTCTGCCAGCATTTGTTCATTGTGTTCGCCCCTCCTCCAGAATGTAACCATAACGTTTGTTTTTATTTCAGCAGAGAGTTCCTTATCCGAATATGAATAATTACCCGAAAAGGATAAATTGTTGATTCGGACACGGTTTCCTTCCTTGATATTGTAAATTAAAACGACCGTTTCTCCAAAATCCCTGCCCGTGAGTTCATCTTTCCATTTGCTATACACAAATATTTTGTGGGAAACTTCAACAAGGGAATTACCTCGTTTTTTGTAAAGATCAACGATGGCGCGTTTACCGCGGTCAATAGCATCAGAATCTCGACCAAGACCCTGCATGAGGGGGGTTGCTGCAATTAGTTCGTTGTCACTTATCAGAGTATTACCTGAAAAAGAGACCCTTGTAATGATTTGTTGCTCGACAAAATTATATTCTAGTTCAACTGTGCCGTCTTCTTGAAGAATTACGGCCACAGATATAGTCTTGAATTCGCCAAGATGAGTGAGAGTATGAACATCGCCCTCTACAACTTCAGGTACATATAACTCCCCAACTCTTGCCTGAATAAGGTTGTTAACTCGCTGTTCCTTTACTCGATCTAGCCCCCTTAGCTGAATTGAGGAGATTGTCCGATTCTCAATGTTTGCGAAAATAGAGGATCCAAAAAGTGCAATCACTAGGCACATACAAATAGTTTTAAAGAATCGCATCTGTTTGGAGAAGGATACATGCCCAGACCATGAATCACAACCGCAGATTGTCCTTGGAAGTACAATACATTGTCTTCTCAGGACACACCGACATGACAAACACACAAGAGCTATTCAAAACCCCTTTTTATTCATATCACGTAGACCAGGGGGCCAAAATGGTCGATTTTGCTGGGTGGGATATGCCGTTACATTATGGCTCAATCATAGAAGAGCACCTACAGGTTCGTTCAAGTGGTGGGTTGTTTGATGTATCGCACATGGGACGTCTTCGATTCAAAGGAAGAGATGCGTGCAAACTACTAGACCGTCTTTGCACCAGACAGATAAAGGGCATGTCCGTAGGTCAAATACGATATTCATTAATATGCAACAAGACGGGAGGATGCCTAGATGACGTATTGGTTTACTGCGAGGGTGATGCAAACTACATGATGGTATGCAACGGGTCTAACAGAACAAAGATTTGGAACCATATAGAAGAAAACCAAGGTGCATTCGTCTGTAAGGTTAAAGATGAAACCGAAGCAACGGCCATGATTGCAATTCAGGGACCAAAGGTCATGGGTCTTTTATCAAGTGTTTCGAGTGAAATACCCAATCTAAAACGGTATCGATTTATTAAAAAAAATCTATTCATCACGAGCATTATGGTCTCAAGAACGGGGTACACCGGCGAAGATGGCGTTGAAGTTATCCTTCCCAAGGGGTTTGCAAATAAGGCAATTGAAATGATGTTTAAGCATGTTGAGGATACAGAGTCTATTAAACCTTGTGGTCTGGGTTCAAGAGATTCGTTGCGCCTCGAAACCGGCATGCCATTGTATGGTCATGAACTCGATGAAGAAACCGACCCGCTCTCGGCTGGTTTATCGTTTGCTTGCAAACTCGACAAGGGAATCGGTGCTAATGATTCTGAGCCATTTATCGGTCAAGACGCACTCCAACACATTGCTGAGCAAGGCTCTGGAAAGAGGCTAGTTGGATTGCAGTTAGAGGGCAAGCGCTCCCCCCGTCAGGGCATGACTGTCTCTGCTAGCGGAAAAAATATTGGACGAGTTACAAGCGGATGTTTCAGCCCTACGTGCAACCATCCAATTGCGATGGCGTACATTGCAAATGATTTTTCGGGGAGTTCAGTTGAGGTAGATTTTGGGAAACACCAGTTACCCGCCACCGTTGTTTCTCTTCCATTTTATAAGAATTAAATGTGCCTTTTGATTCGTAGTATTAGAACGCTTCAATCACGCTAAACTGTACACATTAATCCCTAAGCAACCGGATTTCATCTCGCAAGATTGCTGCAAGTTCGTAATTTTCATTTTCAATCGCCATTGCAAGCCGTTCCTGAAGATCCGCCCTTTCTGATGTTGGAAGTCTTGGCACAAGGGCTTCTTTCATGCCCAGAAGAAGTTGCAACTCGTTGGACTGTTCATCATCATCTATCACATCCTGCAATTCCATTATCCCCCGATCAATAGCGGCCATTGCTTCGACAGTATTATCTAGACTAATAGCCCACTCCGCTGCTGAGCGAGTGCGAAGCGCAATAACAGATGCTCTGAACTGTTCAAGCGCTTCTCTATCGTGTTCTTCGTTTGCATTATGTTTACACAAGTCAAACAACTCAAGGTTTTCTTGACAATCTCGTATGACGTCTTTCCACCTATGGATAGAAAACAATGAGGCCGCGCGGTGCGACCGCTGCACACCCTCTTCTCGAAGTCTTCTGCACATTTCTGGATCCAATCCACCGTGTACACCACGTTCATCAAACAAATCAAGAAGTGATGGAAAACCGTCTTGTAAAACTCCGTCTGGCCTGCCATACAGTTCCATTTGCACCACACCCAACTCTATTCTCAATTGAAGTATCTCTCTTCCGTCATCTGCTTCGATAATACGAACGTTCAACTTTCCTGGCTCATATTGCCATGCTTGCAAGATTTTTGTAATGTCGTTCGTCGTCATGAGTGGAATATCTTTCCTAAAGTGACATGGTACTCCAGTAGTGGTGTTGCCACATGTTCCGGTTATGTGGTTTGGTTTTTATTACATTGATGCATCTTGCTTTATTAGCAAGAAAATTAAACCGATTCGTGCGTAGGATTTTAGTGGCAATGGAAAACTAGGAGAAATGCGTGGATCTTGAACTATACTTACACCAAATAAACGAAGTTCACCTCTTAACACCAGAAGAGGAAAAAGAACTTGGTTGGCGAATTATCAACGATAATGACCCAAGCGCTAAAGAACACATGATTAGGGCGAACCTTCGACTTGTTGTTTCAATAGGTAAACGATACCTAGGTCGAGGGCTAACGCTTGCAGACCTTATTGAAGAGGGAAATATTGGGCTAATTCGAGCGGTTGAGGGATTTGACCCAGCACATGGAGCCCGTTTCTCAACCTACGCTTCGTGGTGGATAAAGCAATCAATTAAGCGAATGTTAATTAATGCTACGCAGCCCGTGCATATCCCTGCCTACATGGTTGATCTTATTCATCGATACCGAGATTCCATTCGCGTACTGACAGAGGAATATGGTCATGCACCAACAAACCAAGAGATTGCACAACGAATGGATCTCCCGCTGAAGAAACTCAACGCTATTCGCAGAGCAATGCGAGCATCTTCTGGCAGAAAACCTCGCACTTTGGGTGGTGATCCTCTTTCAATGTCGGATATCTTCGAGGATGAAAACAACAAACGACCTGACGAGCAAGTCGAACAACGAGAAACTATCAAAGATATTCTAGGGTTCCTCTGTCAACTCGATCACCGTGATGCCCGGGTATTACGATTACGGTTTGGTCTTGAAGGACAAGACCCACTTACACTAAAAGAGATTGGTTCAGTCGTTGGGCTAACAAGGGAGCGCGTTCGGCAAATCGAAATTGATTCTTTGAGAAGATTACGAGAACGGATGCAAAAGGGTACTCCGATTCATGGTCGTCGCGCATCGTAATCACGTATTGAATTAAAATGAACAATAAATTGGGCTCCTCCTAGGGAGGAGTCTCTTTTTCTTAAGCGGTTAATTTTAGCCGTTACCTCATTCATATCTCCACCATCTTCAACAAACCACTGTAGCAATCGCAGATTAGATAACCAGAACCAATACGAAGAGGAATCGTTTGGAGACGTTGAATTTGCCACTTGTTTCATGGCCTCTTTGTCATGCGTACAGTCAGCTAATCCAGCAACTGTTTGAACCGAAGGGCCGCTCAATCTAATTGCTTCGTTATACAACTGGGCTGCCTTAAATCTATCACCTACTAAACGATATCCTTCTGCTAATACACTCGAGGCAACATCCTCTTGGTGTAACAGAAGTTGTTCCAATGCCGCAAAATGCCACTCGTTGTTTTCACCTGTATGAATAGAAACAATACACTGTTCTATCAAACCTTGGATTACGGCCGGAGAATAATCACCCGCCATTGCCACTGGCATGCCGTTTGTTTCTGAAATATCAAGGGCTTGGCGCAAACTGACCTGTTGGGTTCCTTGAATATAGGCCACTAACCTTCTAGCGGTTTCTCCATAAGGACTCTCGATATTTATCATTGGAGTAAGCCGTTTCATGGCACTCTTCAAGTTCTTGTTTTTTATATCTATACGAGCAGCGTACAGTTGCCAATAGGGCAGTGGCGCTTTGACGTTCTTGGGATATGCAAACAATAATTCAATTGCTTCTTCAGAAAATTGTGTATTGCCAAGTTCAAGAACCTGTTCTGCCGCATGACCATCGCCCATTCTGGCTAGTTTCATTAATTTTTCCGGTGCTACTGAAGATTTTGTTTGTAATTCTTTTGCGATCTCTCTTCTCAAAGCAAGCGTAGAGATTCTGTAATCAGTACTCGTTTCTGAAATTTCTGGCGGGTGCGGCAATCTTGATATCCATGCAATTAATTCCTCATCCACTGACTCTTGATTATAACCTAGCCCAACAAGTGATTCGGCAAGTTCAAACCAGCCATACAAAGACTCATTAGGTGTTGGGGCAATCCTTGCATATCCATGCGCAAAGGGAATGCATAAATACTGCGTTTTTTTGGAATGCAACACTTTTGCACAGTCATCATAAAGTTCTCTTGCCAAAGAAATATTCCCACAATCAAAGGCTTCTTGAATGTCCGCTAAAACAAATACTGCAACATCTTCTGCATGAGGGTATTGCAGAAGAGAAAAAGTTTTTTTTATGTCTTTCGCACCATCTGTATCTCCCAAAATCATAGCCGCCCGATAGCGCATTCTTATTACACGAGATGCAGCAATCCCAACAAGATCCTTCCCTTCTAGTTCAGAAAGATGCATCAAACACGTTTTGGCGTACTCGTTCAAATGCTCCATCACAATGCCATCGAGCATTCCAAACATGAACGGGACATCCATTACCCTCTGCGAATTTGTAAGATTACTGGCAGTTGAGGTTGTTGTACTATCTCGCAAATTCTCAATTTCATTGACAACCTCTTCAATTTCTTTTTTGTTTGGAAGTCCAATAGTCACATTTGCAATACGTTGAGATGTTGTCCACTCGTTGAACAACTGTTCTTTTGCAGTCTCAAGTTGGTGCGTAGGCACACTAAGAATGATGGACAGCAACAAGCAGGTCACAAGGGTTCATCCAAAGAAATATTTGTGAACTTAGCCCTAACAACCGTGTTGTAGGTTGATATTGCATGTTCCCAGAGAGTAGTCCTAGTTGGTTTCACAAGAATTGGATGTGTCGTAGCAAACAGTCCCCTGTTACTCACACCCTTTACTTGATTCTTGTGCAAGAATGATGCTAATTCTTGTAAAGATGAAACTGGTTCCCACGGTCCTTCTAGCCGAATTCTTACATCGCCTCTTTCGTTTCCTGAAGACTCAACAAAAATAACGAGTGGCTCACTATCCAGAGATATTGATTCACCGTGGTTTCTTGCGGGCACATCCATTGGGAAGGATTCCTCTGCACTTTTAAACTCTGTTGCAACCATAAAGTAAATAAGTAACAAAAACACAACATCAATCATTGAAGTTAAGTTCAGTCCAATTGAACCTGCTTTCCTCTTTTTTGCAATCACTGCTCTTCTCCACGCACAATAAGTTGAAGTCTTGGCGCAACGCCAACCTCTCGAATTGTTTCAATTACTTTATGTATGTGTGTGTAGTGCGTTGCTCTGTCTGCCCTTAGATGCACATCGGTTGCCCCGCCTTGCAGTCTTGTTTGCACAATTGCTGCAAGTTCATCCATTGCATCGGGTGCAATTGGGTGTCCACCAACAACAATGCCTGCAATTTCACCCCCTTCATATGGGACAAGGTTAATTGTGACGTGTTTTGCTTCCTCTGGAACCCCAGAGGATGCGTGTTCTGGAAACGGAAGTTCCATTGAAACAGCATCACGATCGACAATTTGTGAGACCACAACAAAAAAAACTATAAGCAAAAAAGTGACATCAATCATAGGAGTCATGTTTGCGTTGATTGCTGAAGTTGGGTTTCCTCTTCGTGCCATCAGACAGTTTCTACAGTATGTGGTTTTCTTTGTATTGGCTCAATTTCAACTGCTGCCACATTTGTCGTTTTCTGCTCGGATGATTTGCTAGAACGGGGTCTAAAATTATTTAAAATATCTTCCCCAGCAATTGTGGCTTCAACCGTTAACTCATCAATTTTATTTCGCAAGATTGCATAACCCGCAAGAGCGGGGATTGCGACAACAAGCCCCCAAAACGTAGTCGTAAGAGCGGTACCAATTCCGCCAGCGAGTGCTACGGGGTCGGCGCTTCCGCCTGAAGCAACAATGGCACCAAATGCAAGAATCATTCCATAAACCGTTCCAAATAAGCCAATCATCGGACTTACTTGTCCAAACACATTGAGCAATTCAATTCTTCGTAAACGAGATGTTGCTAATTCATCCGCTGTTTGCTCGAGTGCTCGCATCATCGCTGGAAAACCAAATTTTGCTTCTCGAAACGCTGCCACCAAAATTTCCCCTAAGTAACTGTTATCTTTTGATGCAAGGTCAATTGCAACTTTGAATTGTTTCTTCTTAATATTTTTTTGTATTTTTGAAACAAGTTCGTCTGGCAACACTGTTGGTCGACGGTTTGCCAAGGCAAGATGGACCATCAAACCAATACTGCACATAGACATTAATAACAACAGCCAAGTTACGGCACTTCCAAGAAGTTCTAATGAACCGTCACTTCTTTTTGAAACAAAAAACGCTTCGCCAAAACTGTTTTCTCCCTCCCCAAAAGCCACGGTTGTGCTTGTTGCGATTACAACCAATCCTATTTGTATCAACCTCTGTTTGGCATCCATGCCTTTTCTCCTTACCTATCTACTCTACCACGCTCAATAAATGTGTACCCATCTTCCCCACCATGAATCTCAGCAATTTTCTGCATTGTCTTCAGAGGATCCTGAGTGAGATACTGAATACAGTTGATTTGCACTTTGCGAATTCCATTTCGTGAATCCACGGGATTTATTCTATTAAGCGAAGCAAATAACTCTTCGGGTGGTATTTCGTATTTGCCCGCTCCAGTAATATTTTCGCTCAATAAATAAATGACATCCGGTTCTAGTCTCATCGCACTTTGTAATGCTTTAATTGGATTACTGCCACCAGAAGGAATAACTTTTCCGCTTGTGTTTATCCACTCCATAGCCTCTGAAATATGAATAGCGCTGGCAAATCTTAGCGATCGCTTTGGTGGTACAGCAATCGCTTTATCTTGTTGGAAAAAAATTATTCCAAACTCTTGTTTTGGATGGAGTGCCCTTAGCGAGCGTTCAAGTTCTTCCGATACTGTTGACAGGTGTAACAACATTGAACCAGAAGCATCAACGACATACACAATCCGTTTTGCTGCGGGTGCATCAAGGCCCATAAATTGAACTTCAGTCTCCGGTTCCCTTGTTGCAAATTTTGGAATTTCTCCAGAGGAAACAATTTCGTGTAATACCGCAAAGCCATCTTGTGAGAGTTTTTTTTGTTCAATTTCTGGCAATGGTGGAAGTTCCATTTCTATCGAGGGTAGTTCTGGGGTCACCATCGGAAGCGTTACTGCTTCATGGACTGGTAATTCATGCCATTGCGATGTTACAACGTGAGGTGGCGCTTCTTCGTTCCGGATAACTGACCAAGTAATAAAAAAAGCCAAAATACCAATTCCAACATGCACACCAACAGAGATTGTCCACGCTATTGGTTTGGCGATGTCTGCTTTCATCTGAGTCTCATGTACTACCATCGACGAAGATGCTACACCATACTGTTGGGCTTCCTGCTATTCGTCGCTTTTTTTCGTTGTTTTTCGTTTTGTAGCGCTCTTGCCATTTTGTGGTTTTGCGTGCAAATAATCGATGGACAAAGAGCCTGCTCCTCCAAAAAGTAACCAAAGAGAGAGGGTAAACAGGCCAAGTCCGGCAAAGAGTTGGATGAATCGGTGAGAATCTAGTGGCCAATTGAATGGGTTCATCGAGAACATACCGTGGATATTTACTGACACTATGTAAATAGCCATGCCAACTGCAATGCAGACAATGAGTGCTGCCCACCTTGTAAACAATCCCACAAGCAATAAAACACCCGCGAGCAATTGTAGTACTGCTGCACTCCAAGCGATAAGAGTACCCCAGCCACCAAGAGTTGGCCATAAGTCATGAATCAACCAAACAATCCGATGCACTCCGCGAGTGGTTGGTCGAAGGTCGACAGGTTTCCCGAGACCTTTAATTTCCGTTGGCGAAGTCTGGGTAGTTTCAACAGTACCGGAAGTTGAATCTGAATTCTGGGGTACCGGGGCTTCAGGGGGTTTCGAGGTTTCCGAGGTTTCGGGGGTTTCCGGGGTTTCCGGGGTTTTTGGGATTAGGACTTCGATTTCCATAGCTTGAAGGTCAGCAACAATTTCTGGTCGAATATGTACTTGTCCAAAACAGTTTAACCATCCTGACGTTAGCATTGCTGTTGCAATAACAAGTCGAGCGAAAAATGGCATGATTGAAGATGTTGCAAAGTTAGTCATAAAAATATCTTTGGAAAAGTACCTTTCACCGTATCATATCCACTTCTGCACCACCCGAGCGGGCGTGGCGAAATTGGCAGAC
>CAYZEX010000006.1:0-28213 GCA_964477675.1 uncultured Isosphaeraceae bacterium | reverse complement strand
TAGCTGAAATTGGAGTCGAATTCAAATTACGCCATTTTGGAAGAACTCGATATCCATTGAAAAAATCTCCTGACCAGCGAACGTGTGGTAAGGATGTTGCATCTTTGCACTTCTGAGAATCGGACCAAGTAATGTATGTATACGGGTGTATGTATTGAATTGGTGTAATACCCGACTCTCGTAACGAATTCAGCCAAGATTCTTGGATCGGACCATCAAATTGGATGAGGCGTAAATCACTTCCAATTTGTGATGCGATATTCCAACCATCCTCTAATTGAACGATATCTGTAAGTGGGTCGAATGACTGCTCACCCAAGGTTAACACATAGCTTCCTCCTGAACCGTGCGAGGAATGCACAGGCTTAGTAGTACCTGCTACAGCAATAGTGGAGATGCTGATTGCAAGAATAAAAATACTGATATATCGAGCCATGTGAATTACTCCATCTTCTCTTATGGTTCTAGCGTACAGGATTGTTCGGTAAATACAAAGCTTTGGTTTCCAAAAACCTTATTCATTTGTAAATAAACAGGGTTATTAGTACTCAAATTGCAATTATCGGACTTCCTACATTCTAAAACTCACAACTTCTTGGGGCTCTAGAGAATGGAATAACGTCTCGAATATTGGTCATCCCTGTTGCGTACAGAATAGTTCGCTCAAAACCGAGACCAAAGCCCGCATGGGGAACTGTCCCATACTTCCTTAAATCTCGATACCACCAATATGGTTCGGGTTCTAACCCGCACTCTTCTAGTCTTCTATCAAGGACATCGAGTCGTTCTTCACGCTGAGAGCCACCAATAATCTCTCCAATTCCTGGAGCAAGAACATCCATTGCCGCAACTGTTTTTTCATCATCATTGAGTCGCATGTAAAACGCTTTAATGTCTTTTGGATAATTCATCAAAACTACGGGGCGACCGACGTGTTCTTCGGTGAGCCACCGTTCATGCTCCGATTGCAAATCACAACCCCACTCCACCGGAAAATCAAATTTCGTTCCTGATTCCTGTGCTTTTACAAGTGCAGTGATAGCATCTGTGTATTCCATTCGTTCGAAACTTGACGCTACAAAACTTTCAAGTCGATCAATGCAACCTTTGTCAATCCGTTGTTGAAAAAAATTCATGTCATCTGGCCGTTCGTTCAACAGGTCAGTAAAAATTGTTTTTAAGAAATCCTCTGCGAGGTTTGCGTCATCATGCAAATCTGCAAAAGCAATTTCGGGTTCAATCATCCAAAATTCAGAAAGGTGCCTTGACGTATTCGAATTTTCTGCACGGAACGTTGGACCAAATGTATAGACCCTGCTCATTGAGCACGCATACGTTTCAACATTTATTTGTCCAGAGACAGTTAAAAATGCTTCTTTTCCAAAGAAATCCTTGTCGAAATCAACTTCTCCGCTTTCGTTCATCGGAGTATTGACAAGGTCAAGTGTTGAACACCTAAACATTTCACCCGCACCCTCACAATCACTTGCAGTAATTATTGGCGTATGTACCCAGAGAAATTTATTGTTGTGAAAATAACGATGCACCGCTTGAGACAAACAATCTCGAACCCGTGCAATTGCTGCAAACGTGTTTGTTCGCGTTCTCAAATGCGACACGGTTCGAAGATATTCAAAGGTATGGCGCTTTGCTGCAACTGGATAAGTGTCCGGGTCTTCAACAAATCCCGCAACTTTCACTTCTCTAGCTTGCAATTCAACGCTCTGCCCCTTGCCCTGCGACGGGACAAGTTCACCGGTCACTTCAATGGATGCGCCAGTCGTAACATGCAAAACTTCTGAGGCATAATTTGGTAATTCTTTGTCCGCAACAACCTGCAGAAGATCAAAGCAACTACCATCAGTAATCTGAATGAAGGATAGACCTGCTTTTGAATCTCGTCGAGAACGAACCCATCCTTGAACCGTGACCGTTTCCCCAACGGGTGTTCTCTTATCTTCATCTCCTGCGAGAATCGAACAAAGCAACGTTGATTTTGTTTGATATGCCATAAGCGACGAATGGTACCACCAACGGCCCTTCCTAGACCACCCGGGCACTCTAAGCAAAGATCATTTCCATTGAAGCACCACTGATGACCACCAATCCTCTCATGTACTGCCAAGACGGCAGATTGGTTGAAACTGGAATATGCATTGACAGCCACAATAGAGGATGAAAACGGCACGGAATTTGCACTTCTACCCATTGGAATGGTCTTTCAATACCCACCAACTCAAGATGATGTTGAGCACGTCAAGCGCCTCAATTTGCTTTTAACATGTGGGTCTTGGAAAGAAGATTCTCCTGTACGCCAATTACCTCAATTGCTAGGTCCATTTGGAATACGCAGTTTAATGGCTAAAAACGGTGAAGAAGCAGTCCAAATGATTGAGAAAAGTGACATTCATATTGCTATTGTCGACCTTGCAATCCCCCTCTCACAACATGCTCAACATAGGAGACCAGGTGGCGAAAGAGTGCTGCAATTACTCCGGCGGCTTAAGCCACAACCACCTACTATCGTCATCCGACCTAGGCAAGCTTCCGTTCGGGAAAATGCCCGGAGTTTGGCACGCTCACTGCAAGAAGGTGCCTTTACGGTCGTCGATCGACCAGCTGTCCTTGAAACCCTGCTTGATGCTCTGCATCGAGCACTTCAAAGGCATTACGCAGATCGTTGGCCACTCCAAGAATGGAATACATAATCGTTAACTTAAGCAACTACGCTAAGAATTGAAACCAGAAAGAAGGATAAATACATGAATGTTAAACCACTAGGTGACAAACTACTCGTCCAAAGAGCAGAAGCACAACAACAAACTGAGAGTGGAATCTATCTTCCAGAATCAGCAAAAGACAAACCCAAAGAAGGAAAAATCATCGCTATTGGTAACGGGAGATTAAACCACGACACTGGTGAACGGATTCCTTTTTCTGTAAAGAAAGGTGATCATGTTTTGTTCACATCCTACGCTGGAACTGAAATCAAAATTGATAACAATGACTACATAATAATGACTGAGGATGACATCCTGGGCATCATTGATTAACAAAAGGGATATCGCTATGGAACGCGGACCACTACTTGAAATACTAAACGACATGGTTGGTACTAATAAAGAACTTTCCATAATGTTCTATGGCAAGGACAATGAACTTGAAGTGATGAATGTCGAGTACGTAGAAAAACTAACAAGTTCCCAGGGAATTCATCTAAAAACCAAATCAAACAACATATGGATTGATAGTTCGCACGTATCTGCCGCGTGGCAAGTCCGTGATGACATCTAACCAAAAGGAAGAATAAAGAAATGACAGTAAAACAAATTGCATTTGATATTGAAGCAAGGGAAAAGATGCTTCACGGAATACAAAAACTTGCGAAAGCGGTTAAGACAACTCTAGGTCCTTCTGGCCGAGTCGTTGTTCTAGAAAAATCTTCAGGAGCACCAACTATCACAAAAGATGGTGTTACCGTTGCCAAAGAAATTGAACTTGAAGACGCTTGGGAAAACATGGGCGCTCAGATGGTTAAAGAAGTTGCATCAAACTGTTCAAAAGATGCTGGCGATGGCACAACTACAGCAACCGTCTATGCAGAAGCCATTTTCACAGAAGGTCTAAAGAATATCACTGCTGGTGCCCACGCTAACCAAGTTCGAAGAGGAATCGACCTTGGAGTTTCTGCAATCATTGGAGAACTTGAGTCCATGTCTAACGACGTGAAGGATTCCAATGAAATTGCTCAAGTAGGTATGTGCGCAGCAAATCAAGATTCCGAAATAGGAAAAATCATTGCAAAAGCAATGGATAAGGTTGGGAAAGATGGCGTTATCACCGTGGAAGAAGGACAATCACTTGAAACGGACGTGGAACTCGTAGAGGGTATGCAGTTCGACAAGGGATATCTCAGCCCCCACTTCGTTACCGACACTGCTGCTATGCATGTAAACCTAGATGACTGCTACATTTTGATTCACGAAAAGAAGATTAGTACCGCAAAAGATTTACTCCCTATCTTAGGAAAAGTAGCTGAAACTGGAAAAGCATTACTTATCGTTGCAGAAGATGTGGATGCTGAAGCATTGGCGACACTTGTTGTGAATAAACTTCGAGGCACCATCAAAGTTTGTGCAGTAAAAGCACCTGGTTTTGGTGACCGCCGAAAAGCTATGCTTCAAGATATTGCAATTCTCACTGGTGGAGAACCCGTTATGGAAGAACTCGGAATAGCTATAGAAGCGATGGAACTTTCACAACTTGGTAGAGCTAAGAAAATCAGTGTAGATAAAGACTCAACAACAATCATCGAAGGCGCTGGAAATTCTTCTGGCATTAAGGGTCGCATCGATCAAATTCGTGCACAAATTGAAAATACTTCATCCGACTACGATTCTGAAAAGTTACAAGAACGACTTGCAAAACTCGCTGGCGGTGTTGCTCAAATTAACGTTGGCGCAGCAACAGAAGTAGAAATGAAAGAAAAGAAAGCACGTGTTGAAGATGCTTTACACGCATGCCGTGCAGCTGTTGAGGAAGGCATTCTTCCAGGTGGTGGAGTTGCCGTCATTCGTGCAAAACGAATTCTTGAAGCAACCCGCAAGAAAGCGAAAGGCGATGAAAAACTCGGAATCGACATTGTTAGCCGTGCATTGTCAGCACCCATTCGACAAATAGCTGAAAACTGTGGCCTTGACGGTTCAATAGTTTGCCAAAAAGTAGAAGAGGCAACCGATGACAACTTTGGTTTCAATGGTCTAACAGGTAAATACGAAGATCTCATCAAAGCAGGTGTTATCGTTCCAACTAAAGTTGAACGTATAGCACTACAAAATGCATCTAGCATTAGCGGTTTACTCCTTACAACTGATTGTGCCATCACTGATATCAAAGAAAAAGCATCGTCTCCTGCTGGTGGCATGGATGACATGGGTTACTAAGAACGAGTATTCCATGAAATACAAACAAAACAGGGCGTTTCGTGCATGCACGAAACGCCCTGTTTTTACTACTCTGGTTTTCTCCCCTGCAAAAAACCAGACAGCACCTTCTCTTCACCTGAGATTCGTTCGAACAATGTATGCGGTTGCATCTCTCTGATAGAATGCAAAGAAAATGGGAAACAGTTCATCACATCGTCGTAAACATCGACAGAAAAGTCACCTTAAGTCTCACGAAAAAGTGACCATCGCGCCTGTGTTAGAGGGCAATTCGTTAGTGCCAACGGGTGACGCAGACTGGATTGACACAACCCAAGATTATCACACACTATGTGATGAACTTGCCCAAAGCGGCATTTTTTCGTATGACACCGAGTTTATTGGAGAGGATTCGTACTATCCACAGACCTGCTTAATACAAGTTGCAACCATACATAGAGTCGCACTTATCGACCCATTTGCCATAAAGGATCTATCCCCCCTTCATGCACTAATTACCAACCCTCAAGTTACAACTATTCTCCACTCTGCCTCGCAAGATTTAGAACCAGTTACTCGGCTTTATGGCAAACCCCCCGCAGGACTATTCGATACCCAACTAGCCGCTGGTTTAGTTGGCTACCCTTGGCCTCTTTCACTTACAAAAATCATCGAAGCAATTTTACACCATGATGTCGGTGGTCACTTCACCTTTTCCCAATGGGACGCACGCCCACTTTCAAATCGCCAACGAGTCTACGCTGCAGACGATGTTCGATATCTCATTGCTATCTATGACCATCTTCTTAAAAAACTCGATGCACTAGGCAGAACAAACTGGGCCAAAGAAGAATTCTCAAAATTCACATCTCTAGATAGTTACGATTTTAATTTGTTCAATGTTGTCAAAAGAATTTGCAAAAATAAAAACCCACGCAAAAAAGAAATGCAACGCATCCAAGCAATTAGTGCATTACGGGAAGAGATTGCAGTAAAATTAAATCTTCCGACCCGTGCAATTATTCCAAATGAATGCGTACTCGGTCTTGCAAAGAAACCTATCGAAACCATCGAACAACTTGCTTCGATGCGTGGCTTTCCCAAAAATATGGCTTCTCGTTTTGGCAAACAAATACTTCAAGCAATTCTTGATGCACCTTCGCTTGAACCAATGCTGTTGCGTAAACCACAAGCAATTGAAAAGGAGGCAGAAACACGCCAAGAACTTGATGGTATCTGGGCGCTCTTTGGTGCATGGTGCGTTGGAAAACAATTATCGATAGGTCTCATCACAAACAGACCCACCTTCACCGATTGGTTTCTTGCACTTCGCGAAGGCAATCCACTCACAGACTCCCCACTTGCTACTGGGTGGCGAGGAGAGGCATTAGAAGAGTTTGCAACTATGCTTTCTGGAAACAGCGCAATATCGTTTTCATACAATAAAACTCTGCATACTAGGAGTACACCCAATTGAGTTCCACTCCATTTGACCCACAACAAGCGATGGCAGATGCTAGACATGAATTTGGAGAGCATGGTGGCGTCAATATGTCTATTGAAGCGAGTACTACCTTCACCGTTATGACGCCTGGCTTGATGCCAGAAATTTTTGCGGGTCAACTCGGACCAAATGAAGGTGGGTGTTATTTGTATGGACGACATTTCAACCCAACTGTTTTTGTATTGGGTCGCATGGTCGCTGCAATGGAGGGTGCGGAAGCCGGCTACGGAACGGCAAGCGGGTTGGCTGCCATTTCTTCCGTCATAATGCAGTGCTGTGGTGGCGGAGGAAAACTTGTTTCATCAAATACTTTGTATGGTGGAACTTGGGCGCTGCTTGACGAATACCTTCCAAAAAACTGTGGCATCAAAACAACATTTGTTGACATTCAAAATCTTGATGCTGTGGAACAAGCAATGCAAAACGGAGCAAAAGTTCTGTACACGGAAACACTTTCAAATCCGACACTGCTAACAGCAGACATTTCTGCTCTTGCAGAAATAGCGCATAAATACGATGCTAAACTTATTGTCGACAATACATTCACTCCAATGATTTTTAGCCCAATCCAACATGGTGCGGATGTAGTCATTCATAGCGCAACTAAATTTTTAAGCGGTGCATCGGATGTCATCGCCGGAGTTATCTGCTCCAGCAAATCCTTTATTGAGGACTTGATGGACTTGCATTTTGGTTCTTTAATGTTACTCGGACCAACCATGGATCCAATTGTCGCCTTTCGATTATCGCTTCGGCTGCCCCACCTAGCAGCAAGAATGAAAGAGCATTCACAAAGAGCCATGTTTATGGCTGAAAAATTACAAGAACACGGACAAGATGTTGTCTACCCAGGGCTCAAAAACCACCCCGACTACAAACTATTCAACAAAGCAAGAAACCCGGAATTTGGGTACGGCGGTCTGTTCACGATTGATATGAAAACTGCCCAGAACGCAAGCCGCCTTATGGACTTACTGCAAAACGAACAACAGTTTGGATTTATCGCAGTAAGCTTGGGGTATTTCGACACTCTCATTTCATGTCCTGGCGCTTCAACTTCAAGTGAAATGGATGAAGAAGCACAACAATCTGCAGGCATTTCGCCCGGTCTTGTTCGAATCTCTATTGGTCTGACCGGATCGATCGAAGAACGGTGGAATCAGTTAAAAAATGCCATCGAACAATGCTGAATGTAAACATCCATGCTACGCTTCATACATAAATGACACGCGAGCGAATCATTTCACCAGAGGAACAGCAGACAGATGCTATTGAAACAGCACTACCTGAATCTTCACATTCAATCCGTCCAACTACCTTAGACCAATACCTCGGACAAGCAGAATTACGGGAACGTTTAAGCGTTGCGCTTGAAGCATCGAAAGAACGCGATGACCCGATGGAACACGTGCTTTTGTACGGTCCTCCCGGACTTGGTAAAACAACGCTCGCCCATGTGATCGCAAATGAACTCGGCACACGCGCTTGGGTAACTTCAGGACCTGCACTAACAAAGGGAAGCGATTTAGTAGGAACGTTAACTCGAATGGAACCGGGTGATGTTTTGTTCATCGATGAAATCCACCGACTTCCCGCTGCAGTTGAAGAATACATTTACCCTGCAATGGAGGACTACAAAATTGATTTCACCCTTGACTCAGGCATGCACGCTCGTGTTGTCACGTATGCGTTGCAACCATTTACATTAATCGGTGCAACAACACGCGCGGGTTTGCTAACTGGCGCTCTTAGAAGTCGGTTCGGCATTGTGCACAACATCCGGTTTTATGAATGTGATGAGTTAACTGCGATTATTAAACAAGCAACCATAAAATTATCTATGGATCCAATCGACGATGCATCTTTAGAGTACATAGCATCAAGGAGCCGAGGAACCCCTCGGATTGCTTTGAGACTGTTACGGCGAGTTCGCGACTTTGCCCAAGTCCGCTATAACAACCTCATCAATACTGAAATTGTCGATGAAGCATTACAACTTGAAGGAATTGATAATGCTGGTCTTGATGTTCTTGATCGAACATACCTTGCAACTTTAACCCAGACGTACGATGGCGGTCCCGCTGGCGTCGAAGCAATCGCAGCAACTATGGGCGAAGATGCAGGCACATTACAAGACGTCGTCGAGCCCTATTTGCTCCAAGCGGGCTACTTATCAAGAACCCGCCAAGGAAGAAAAATCACAAAAAATGGGCAAGAACACATAAAATCACAGCCAAGAACCTAATTTTTGCCATTTTTTGCTAAAAAAAGCAAAAAGGGGATTTTTTTGATAATTTTTCACTTGGCAAGTACGCTTTTTTCATCAATGATATACTTGGTCGTACGAGTAATATGTTACTCGTGGTACACCGTAGGTTTCGACCTCATGTCTTCCAACCTGCGAATCTCAACGGCAGCCAATTGATACTGCCAAGTATATAGTAGGATTAGCGGTTTTATTGCACCCGCAATTCTGTATTAAGCGTATGTTCTATTACACATGAAGGAAAAACGAACATGAAAAACAAACAGCATTTAGGTTTCACAATCGTCGAACTGCTCGTGGTCATTTCTATTATCGCGCTGCTCGTCGGTATCTTAGTACCAGCCGTACAAAAGGCTCGTGATTCCGCAAAAGTAACACAAGCGAAATCAAATATTCACCAAGTGATGATTGCACTCCAGACGTATGCATCAGATCACAACGACAGACAGTTCAGTGTCGCACCTGACAATCTTTCAAGTGGCGATCGCCAAAATACTGAAGTAAGGACTGCAATCCAAAATATTTCATCCGGTGACGGATACCCTTTGGGAATCCGCTTGGGCACATACGATGGCATGGGTGTTATCCACTTTATCGGTATCGACACTTGGTACGGTGGTGAAACTGGTGGTATTGTTCCTTACTGTTTCCAATCTGGTCTAACAACAAGCAGCACAGGAAAAAATGGCTATGGGGTTTGGCGATATCCAAACGCATTACAAGTTGCTGAATATATGGAAGGCGACACGCTCCACGATGCTTACTTCTCCCCAAAAGACAATGTTGCTCTTCGCCATATTGAAGACTGTGACGATGTTGTAGGTTCCTACTGCCCCACAAGCGCAATGACTGCACTCGTTGGAGGTACACCCGCAATTCAATCATCCCTACTCGCTGCTCCATCAAGTTTTACAATTGCTCCAACGTTGATGTACCACCCTGCTGTCTATCAATGGAACATTTTTGCAAGCCAAAAACCAACGGATCCTATGCGACTACCTCGTGGTTTCAAACCACCATCACTAGATCAAACTAGGTATCCAGCACATAAAACATGGTTAATGGAACACCACTGGTTACAAAACCTCAATGCAAATGAATGTAGTCGACGACTCGGTGCTTCTTGGATGCTCAACGGCACTGGCACATACGATGGTTGCCAACCAAGTTTCTTCAATGCACATCCAAACTCTGAACCCGTTACAGTTTTCGCAGACGGAACTGTTCAAACATACAGCATGAATGACTTTATTCTCGATAGTGCTCTCTCCACAGATTCAAACCCTCCTGGAGATGTAGAAGGTCTTTGGCTTCCAAGTGCTCAGCTAGCATCAGGTGCTGATTTTCCATTTGATAGTGGTAGCATGATTGGCTACTTCGCTGAAGCGAACGAAATCGTTGGCGTTCGGTGGTCAGGTCACACACACACCAAACACGGTGCTCGTGGTCGAGACAAAATCGCAAAATAATTGCGTTTAGTTTTTCCTTCACCAGAGGGTCACGCGAATGCGTGACCCTCTGTTTTTTTGTATCGGGGGCATGTACTGAGTCATGTACCGGGTCAACCGGGGTCCAATGTGCACAAAGGGAGAATTAGTCATTTCCTGTACACTGCACGAATGCAAGAACTAACCCAAGAAACTCCAATCGTTGTTCATTCGGTACTTGACCTTGTTGGCAATACCCCAATGCTCAAACTGCACTCCACTGATACCGGAAAATGTAATCTCTTCCTTAAAATGGAATCTCAAAATCCAGGCCAATCGATTAAAGATCGCATTGCAATCACGATGATTGAAAAAGCCGAACGAAAAGGCGACTTAAAAGAAGGAGTACGCATCATTGAGGCAACCGCTGGAAATACCGGCATTGCTCTAGCGTTGATAGCATCGCAAAAAGGATATGAAATTACTGTTGTTGTTCCTGACAAAATGAGTGAAGCAAAAATTGCACATCTTCGTGCTATGGGTGCTGATGTCATCATGGCACGAAGTGATGTAGAAAAGGGGAACCCAGAATACTATCAAGATGTTGCAAAACGACTTGCCGATGAGAATGGGTGGTTTTTCGTAAACCAATTTTCTAATGAAGCAAACGTCGAGGCACATTACACCACCACTGGCCCAGAATTATGGAAACAAATGGGTGGCGATGTAGATGCCGTAGTCATTGGAGTCGGTTCTGGAGGTACTATCTCTGGTGTAGGGCGATACTTAAAGGAACAGAATCCTGACATCGAGATCATTCTTGCTGACCCAGAGGGTTCCGTTCTCACCCCACTCGTAAATGAAGGCAAAAAAGTTCCTGCTGGATCATGGCTTGTCGAAGGAATTGGTGAAGATTTTGTTCCTTCAATAACTGATCTCGACCTCATCACAAAAGCGTATTGGATTAGTGACAAGGAAACTTTCACCGTGGCTCGAGACTTACTCCGAATGGAAGGTGTCTTGGTTGGATCCTCCACAGGATCTCTTGTGGCCACTGCGATTCGTTGGTGTAAAGAGCAAAACGCACCTAAAAGAGTGGTTACTTTCGCATGCGATCATGGTTCAAAATATTTGAATAAAATGTTTAATGACTACTGGATGCTCGACCAAGGATTTATAGATCGTAAGAATTATGGAGATCTTCGAGACCTCATCACTAGAAGGCACGACACAAAAGAAGACTTCACCCTTGTCGAAACTTTACCCGTCATTCAAGCAATAAAAAATATGCGACTCTATGACATTAGCCAGATGGCAGTCTTAAACTCTTCGGGAAATATTGTAGGCATTTTGGATGAGAGCGATATCCTTCTTGCAGTAACAAAAGATAATAACAGTTTCAATAAACCCGTCAGCGACTTCATGACCAGCGAACTATCCACTTTACCTGCAGACGCAACTGTCGATGAATTGCTACCATTATTCGCCGAAGACAAAGTTGCTATCGTTTTCGACAATGAAGAATATCTTGGTCTTATTACAAAAATCGACCTCATTAATCACTTAAGAAAGCAGTTGCCACGGTGAAAGACGACGCACATTTTGACTCAAAAGTTATTCATGCCGGTCAGACCTTTGAGGAAGTTACTGGGGCAGTGATGCCACCGATTTTCCTCTCTTCGACCTATGTACAAAAATCCCCAGGTGTACATACTGGATTTGAATATACCCGAAGCCATAATCCAACTCGGTACGCATTAGAACGTTGTATCGCACGACTTGAGGGGTCGAAATTAACCGAAACAGAAGATGCCTCTTATGGCGGATTCGCCTTTTCTAGTGGAATGGCTGCCGTATCAACAGCCCTTGATTTACTTGATCATGGAGATCACGTTGTTGCTATGGATGACCTCTATGGAGGCACGAATAGATTATTCAATCAAGTTAAAAAACGTTCATCTGGTTTACAGTTTACTTTTGCAGACCTCACCAATTTACATGCTTTGGAAGAAGCAATAACTGAAAAAACTAAATTAATCTGGATAGAAACTCCCTCGAATCCAATGCTCAAACTTGTCGACTTAGAAGGAGTTGTTTCGATTGCTAAGAATAGAGGAATTCTTTTAGCATGCGACAATACATTCGCAACACCAGCCCTCCAACGTCCATTCGACATTGGGTTCGACATTGTCATGCACTCAGCAACAAAATATCTTGGCGGTCATAGTGATGTCGTCTCAGGTATTTTAGTTACTGGTGACAAGGAACTTGCACAACGTATTCGTTTTATCCATAACTCTGCTGGTCCAATCCTTAGCCCATTTGATTCATATCTCGTATTACGAGGGATAAAAACCCTATCTCTTCGTATGCGTCGACACTGTGAGAGTGCGCTTCGGATAGCAGCATGGCTTGAAGCTCGCAATGATATTGAACGAGTCATTTATCCAGGGCTTCCGTCACATCCTCAATACTCCGTCGCACAAAAACAAATGAAAATAGATGGTACTCCAGCTGGAGGCGGCATGATTTCATTTGTTTTGAAGGGCACAATAGAAACGTCAAAAACATTCCTTGAAAAATTACAATTATTTGCACTTGCGGAATCACTTGGTGGTGTCGAATCACTCGTTGAACACCCCGCAATTATGACACACGCCTCTGTTCATCCAGATACAAGAGCTCAACTTGGTATTGATGATGGGCTCGTGCGTCTAAGCATCGGAATAGAGAATTGCGATGATCTAATTTGTGATTTAGAACAAGCTCTCGCCTAGGAACGTATGGAGTTCATCGACTTACAAATACAAATCCCTTTTGAGCGATCCTCTGAACTTGAGGAGTGTATTTCCGATGCAAACGATGGAATTGGCAAGGGTGACGAAAGATGGAGATTGTTATGGCGTGACCCCATGCAACAAGAACATCTTCAAGCAATTGAAGAACTGGTTCATTCTCTTCAACCATGCAAAAATCTTCTTGTCTTAGGCATTGGCGGCTCGTCGCTTGGCACACGTGCGCTCCACGCTGCACTCTGCACGAACAACGATACACAACTTTTTGTTTTAGATAATGTTGATCCGGTTACGTTCAATAGAACAATTGAAAACATTTCATCAAACGATCCTTCATTGTCACAAACTGTTGTTGCGGTTGTTTCAAAATCTGGGGAAACTGCTGAAGTTGCAGCACTGTATATGGCTGTTTCTGCCCACTTGCCCGATGCAACATACATAGCGATAACGGGTAAGAGCGGCGCGCTCCGTGAATATGCCATGGAAAGAGATTGGGCTATTCTCCCAGTACCTGAGGGTGTCGGTGGTAGATTTAGCGTCTTATCTCCTGTTGGATTACTACCCGCTGCTATGTGTGGAATTGATATTGCTGAACTTCTTGAGGGGGCAAAAAATATAGATGATGCATGTATGCAACTTCAAGATAATCCAGCAGCAAACCTAGCTGATGGACTCGTCTCTGCAATGCGTACAGGTCATACTATTCATGTCATGATGCCCTACTGCGATCGATTGTCTCCATTTGCAAACTGGTATGTACAATTATGGGCTGAATCACTTGGCAAAATTGATAATAACCAATGCAGGGTTGGGGCAACTCCAGTTGCTGCCGTTGGCACGACAGATCAACATAGCATGCTACAACTTTGGCGAGAGGGACCCACTGACAAGGTTATTGGGTTCGTCAACGTTGCGAATACCATTGATGTCCCTCTTGAAAACAATGTAGTTGGCACTTCGCAATCTTGGCTTAGTGGAACATCTCTTCATGCTCTCTTGGATGCAGAACAAAAGGGTACTGAACAAGCGGTTCGTGATGCTGGGCAATTTACTTGGAGTTTGACACTCCCAGAACTCACCCCCTACTACGTTGGTCAATATATAGCACTATGGCAAAACACTGTTGCCATTGCAGGACGACTACTAGGCGTTAACCCATACAACCAACCTGGAGTCGAACTCGGGAAGAAACTCACCAAAGACTCTTTCAGTTGATGCAACATGCCCTCCCAAATATCCCCGTTTACACACTTCCAGTGTGTTTAAATCTTTTTATTGCAGATGTTTACAGATTACTAA
The DNA here is from genome assembly GCA_964477675.1 of uncultured Isosphaeraceae bacterium. Classification (GTDB taxonomy): domain Bacteria; phylum Planctomycetota; class Phycisphaerae; order Phycisphaerales; family SM1A02. The sequence continues at coordinate 14,000 of CAYZEX010000006.1, read as the reverse complement.
AAGCGAGCAATCCGAGGTGGTGGAATCTCATTCAAATCTGATCGATTGAATGTTGAAGCGCCTTCGTTTTCCTTTCGAATAGCATCGTAGACCTCTTTCCTATGAACAGGAATCGAGGATGGGGCTTTGATGCCAACCCGCACCTTATCCCCTCTTATATCAACTACGGTTAATTCGATGTCGTCACCAATCATTATTGTCTCGTCTTTATGGCGTGATAGCACCAACATATTCGGATCCTTCCTCAAGGTTTGCCCATCCGTGGGCGTGTACATATCAATAAATATTAAGCAGTAAGCCGTTCCTGCGAAGTAAGGCGAACAATTTCATGCCGAGTAGTCCACCGCTTATCAGCTAACACGAGTTGCATCGCCTGATGATTATCTAAATTTACAATAATTGGTCCCTGTAAATTCACTGTCAATGTTTGGTCGTATTTATTTACGATAACAAATGTCTGCGAAGTTTCTAAGGATGTAAGTTGCAGTTCGTCCATCTGCTCTTTGCGTATGGTTGCTTGATAGTCCGGAACCCAAGTAGAAGGATCTGTAACAACGAATGCTAACTCAGCGGCCTCGGTAGATTGTAACCAGAAGAAAAGTCCGTCATTATCTGGTTGTAGAAGAGCATATTGAGTGTAACTTGAAAAGCCGAGCAACCCTGATGGGAACTCTAATATCCTGCTGTCATCAACTTCTACTGTGCCGAATCGAGTCGTTTGTACTTGCATTCTCTTGGCAATCCTTGTGTGGCTCCGTGCATCCTTCGGTGTCCCACTACGGCAGTGGGCGACATCCTGTCCGAGGTTCAACATCGGCATCAACCACAATACCGACGTACTGCAAATCAATGCAGTCGTCATGCCATCGGCAGTATTGGGTAACTTACGATAATCTCGGTGAAAGTTATTTAAGGGTCCGGTAATAACTACTTATTCAAAAGTACTATTATTGCAAGAATGAGTAGGAGCGTGCACGCTACTAAACAGGCGCTTAGAATTTTTACTTTCCTCACACCCTGTTGAACCTTCCGCTGTAGTGAATGGAACTGTGGAGACCCTACAGAATCGTCTGCACTATCCACTTGGGATTCTGGAACTTGTGGCAATACAATTGGAGTGCTTTGTGTTTCAAGAATTGCCTCGTCTGAAAGAAAGGATGATAGCCCGTCTATACTTCCCTGCGTAGGGCAGGCAATATCCAAACCAAGGTTATTTCGATCACGAAAAGCTAAAAATTCTGCCTCACAAGAATCACACCGCCTCGCAGTAGAATCCACATGTTCTCCGCAATTGTGACAGCGCCCAAGAAGATGGGCAACGCCACGAACTCTTCGGGCAATTTTCCAAAGTTGACGAGTTGTAGGCCCCCTCATGAGGGTGTGGAGTTGTATTTTCCCCGATTTTGCTAAATCAACAACCTGCTCGTAGGTAATACCGGGGCGAAATGGCAATTCTTCATTTCTAATCCACCAAGGACCAATCGCACCCTCTGCGAGCAATAACCCCTCCTTCTCTAGGAGGGTTTTACAAACATCGCAAACATTTGTTTCTGGTTGAGTTTCCCCACAAACGGGGCAGACGAGTATCCTTTGCTTTGCCATGGTATTAAAATCTATTGTACAACCCGAAAGAGCAACTTTGTTGAGTATTCTCCTTGCCTTTGGTGGATGTAAGACTCAAATTACAACTATCAAAGAACAGACCCACCTCGTCGCAGAAACAACATCGCCGATAATTGCGATTTTAGGAACAAAAGCAATTCGACAAAAAGATATCTGGCCTGCACTTATTGAACTCGGTGGTCAAGAAGTTATTCATGATTACAAACTTCAAATAGCATTGCAGACTGCATTGCAGAATAAAAACATCTCAATTCTCCAAAATGATTTGCAACTAGAAGAAGAACTGCTTTATTCTTTAGATTCAGAAATCAATGAAGATAGTTTCAACAAAATACTTCTTCATAAGGGTATTGGAGATTTCAGAAAAAACCAACTCCTTTGGAGAAATGCAGCGTTGAGAAAACTCATTCAAGATAAAGTCCTCATCACGGATGAAGCAGTCCGGCGTATGTTCTCCATCATTTATGGACCATCATATCCAACTCAAATAATTGTAGTATCAACACTTGATGAAGCAAACGATGTTGTTACATCTTTAAAAAATGGAACCACTTTCTCCGATGTTGCAACTCACGTTTCAATTGATTCGAGTGCACTAACAGGTGGCCGAATCGATCCTATTTCAGTTGCAGATCCAATATGGCCGTCTCCTATTCGTGAAATGGTTTCAACAATAGAAATTAACTCCATATCAAACCCAATTTTTATTGGCGATCGCTGGGTAGTGCTTAAAGTCACTGGCGAACCAATCAAATCAAATACCACTTTCGATGAAGTGAAGGCTGAAATGGAACACCTTGCCAAACTGGCCCAAGAGCGTCTTTTAATGGATAACCTCTCTAAATCTTTATCAGAAACAAACCAAATAAAAGTATTCGATCAAGATTTGCAAAGAATATTACGTGCGAATAGTCAGGGTACGAAATAGTGCAACTGGTATTAAAACGATTGCTGGAATAAAGACACTCACTAACGCGGGGATTCCTTCAATTGGCATCAACATAAAGACGGTGCCGCCAAACAGAATAGCTAATGCAATTGCACCACTTGATACCGCGTGACGTGAAATAATAATGGAGTCTTTTGTCACAAAACATGGAATTATGATAATCATTGCCAAAAGATTCAACGCGATGGATGCAAACCTCGCATACCAATGCCTCTTAAGTAGCGGTTTATCAAAAGATCCTGCTTCCTGAAGCATATTATTTAATTGAGACATACTTAACATCCCAACGAATTGACCATATCTATGCAGAGTCAAAAGACGAGGTGACAATTCTGTTTCATAGAATTCCGCGGCTACAGGTACATCAATCTTCGCTTCACCAGTTATTTCATCAATAGAAATATTCGTTGCTTTTCCTTCTTCAAGAACCCATCCTGAAGGAGGCCCTTCATTCCAAGTAGCTCTTGTTGCTTGCACTTGACGAACCATTCTTCCAATTCCGTCACGCTCAAGGAACGAAGGCTCCGTAATAACTTCGGTATCGGGGTTGAGCAATGATGCCAAGAGCAGTGAGCCCTTTTTATCTTGAGTAAATGGAACTGGAAACGAACCAACTGTTTTGAAACTTGATTCACCATGATCGCGAAGTAATAAAGGCGCAACCCTTGGGAGAACAAATTCTTGATTTAACAGAGCAAGAAAACTTATGCCAGCCATCACATAAAGAAAGGGCATAGCAACGCGCCGCAAACTAATCCCCGCAGCCATGATTGCGACAAATTCTCGAGAACGCAACATATTTGCAGCAGTAAAACCCATCGCTCCAATCGCAATTACTCCATGGAGGTAGGCATATACTTGAAACAATCGAGGTCCTTCAAACCAAATCGCATTGTTAATAAATGATATAACTCTCGATACAAAACCTACTTCATTCATGGAATCAGAGGAAATTTTGCTAAATTCATCAAGGTTCACAGTGATATCGATAACTGCTCCTAGAAAAAAGAATAGAGAAAATAGAACAATAAAGTTAATTGTCATTCTTTTCATGATGTAGAGAGTAAGTTTCCACATAATTACATCACTCTAAGCTTTGACCAATGGAAGATAATAAGCCCTAAAAATACGCTTATACTTATCCACATGATCGAGAAACCAGCGAAAACATTGTTATCTCGAATCATATTCCCACCTGAAAAAATCAATAACATCACGATAATGGTTGGTGCAAATACTTTTGCGTACACTGCCAAGGGCATTAAGTTGGAATATCTGATTGCTAATAAACAACTCAAAATCACTGCTAAAAACGGTATCAAACTTACTGCCCATCGCTGGCTAATCCTTCCAACTACATGGTTATTCAGTGCTATTACGTTATTTTGTAAAGTGAGTACCGCGTTTGATATTGTAGGAGAATCGTGAGTTGCAGCTCTTTCTAATACTTCTTGAATAGACTTTGACACAACAGGACGAAGTAAAAGTGAGTCAACTTGAAGAGCATGAATTTCTTTTTCCTCCTGATGAGTCTCAGAAATTTCACCCGGATCAACTGTAACGTTGTGCAACTGTAGTGTTACGGATTGAACCTCACCAGTTTCTGCATTATTAATTAACAGTCTTGCTTTTTTAGGAACTAACAAACTTGCATCGCCATTTTCATCCACAATCGTTACTGCAATAGGTGAAACAAAACCTGTGCCCTTTAATTCATCCGATTTTATGATGAATTTGCGATAGGAAGTCATCGAAGAACACACTAACTCACCTTCTGTCTGCAAACAATTCTGTACCGACTTAAGAAATTCATCTCGAGCAATTGATTTATTCAAATTCCACCAAGCTCTCCTCACATAAGAATACTTCCCCGGATTCTTTTGTAAATCAATCAATTCACTGCTGGTAAAAGAAGAAAGACTTCGTTTGGCAAATGATGGTAGCTCAATAGCATGAGTCAAATAAACACCGCTTGCCCCACGAAAACTACTTTCTCCATCTTCATCTCTTGACCATTGTGTTGAATGTGTAGTTTCAACGAAAAGTGAAGTTTGATCATCAATCCTTTCCACATCAATGACTGCAGTGGCTGCAGTGAAATACATATTTGCTCTACCCGTTTCACTAACCCTCGCGACCGCTACGCCATCGAGTTGCATGCGTTCACTTTCACCACCATTCTCATCCTTAAAAGTAATGTCTTCAGCCCAAATTACCAAATCACTCTTCTTTGGATTAAATGAAGTATGCTGCTTGATAGAGTTTGCTAATAATTTTGGTAGGTCATTCGTGATTGATTCCGCCATCTTCCCAATAAACGTTGGGATAAACGTTTGAACCAAAATTGCAACAATGAGTGTCAACGTTGCTCCAAACAATGCCATTGGGACAAGCAGACGAACGAATGATTGCCCGCTAACAGACATGGCAATAAATTCATTGTCTTGAGCCATTCGGTGTAAACAAATTGTTACTGCAAATGCACCAGCGAACGGAAGTGCGTATTGCAAACCCGGAATAAATGCGAACATCAAATATTTAACTGTATCCCAAACGGTTAACAAACTATCACTAGATAAAGGTTTAATGATTGTGCCAAATGCGATAACAATCACAAGAATTACTGCTGTAATTCCAAATTGCTTCAGCACTTCGAATAGCATGTACCGGTAAAAGCGCCATGGCATAAGGTGGCATTATGGTGTCAATGAAGAACATTGCAATTGAAATTGAGGTGAAATCACTCTTTTTTGATTATTACAGCCACTTTTGGCTTGAATGACTCCTTTTTACGAGGTGTTCTATCTTCCAAAAACCCTACTGTCATTAATAATAATGGAAAGAACCATCTTCAAGAACAGGTCAGAGATACGTACCCCATCAAATGTGTGAACTAATATCAGACCATAAAAATGTCAAAATAGGAAATTTATTTGAATTGTTCTATTCATGTAACAAAATAAACAACTATGAGAACAATGCAAGCGTAGTAGCGCCTCTAGGATTTCGATTTCAGAAGAATGGACTATCGGTATAAAAAATACCCTATACCTAAGCGGGGATTGGCTCTATTGGAAGTCATGATAGCAGTTGGGATACTCGCTTTTTCGGTGGCTGCAATCAGTTCTGCCATCGTTGCTGGGCAACAACAGAGTTTAGAGGCAAGATTCACCATTGTTGCAAGCGTAGCGGCTGAATCATTACTCTCTAAACTCACGAAAGAACCTTGGGAAACAATCGATTCTTGGAATGGATATACAGAGGAGGTTGGATCAATAGTTGACCAAACTGGGTTGCCAATTGGTGGAGATTGGAACTCAATTGGTAGACGAGTTTCCATCGTTGAAAGCGATATGTATATTGACCCTCTTCAAGTATTCATTATTGGTAGAACCGTCACAGTAACATCGTTTGCCATAGATGGTAGAGAATTGGCTACCGTTAACCGTTTTATACCGGAGCCACAATCATGATGAATAGACGAGGATTAACATTACTTGAAATGATGCTTGCCACCAGCATAACCGCTGTTATTGCAACAGCCATCGCTTCAATGATGGCAGCTGCAACTGATAGTTTGTCTTCAAGAGATGATGGAAGGCAATCCGCAATCCGCTTGGCAACTATGCAAGTACGTTTAGGAGCGTACATTGCTCCCTCCTGCTGTCTACTAGATAAAGGTAATGAACAAATAATCTTATGGTTTGAAGATAGTAGAGAAAGCAACACTGTTCACGCATCAGAAATTCGATGGATTCAGTTCAATGAACTTGATAATGAACTCATTGTGAAGTTTGTAGTTTTTCCTCAGGAATGGTCCCAGTCGATGGTTGATGCTGCAGATTTAGAATGTAACTCACTAACTGATTATGATGTTTTACTTGATTCATTTGAAGCAAATAATTTAATTGACTCCTTTCCGTTGGTTGATTCCATAACCGCATGCACTTTTTGGACGAATACGCAGTCTCCAATCGAAGCAACTCAAATAAGTACTCGGTTTACTTTAGCGAACGAATTTGAACAAACGAGTGATTCACTCATTGACGAAACTATCCGTTTACACCAACCACCCTCGGAGCAATAATGGAACTAAAACCCTACATAGAAACTAGTGCTCCAAAAAATCGACGAGGCATCGCCTTGATGTTAGTAATGATTGCAATTCTTGTAACTGGTGGAATGGCAGTTGCGTATTTTGGATCACGAGATAATTCAATTGCAATTAGTACGAACGTTGCTTCATCATCTCAAGCCAGAATCGTGGCTGAATCTGGGCTTGATCTTGCAATTGCTATCTTAGAAACAAACGCAGACTGGAGAACGAACCATATTGATGGTGTCATACTCCAAGATTATCAAGTAAATGGTGGCACAATTTCAGTCACAATTATCGATTCAGATACAAGTTTGCCCCCTACAGAATCAACATTTAATGTTGAAATCACAGTTGCTTCAACTGTGGGTGGAAGAACACAGTTAACAGAAGCGACCGCAACAATCATCCCGAATGAAGATGAGTTTGATGTTGATTACAGTGAGTTTGCAATTTTTGCGAACAATCATATTAGTATGTTCGGCGCTTCCACTGTTCGGAACTGGGGGGCATCACCCATGGCTTCTCAAGAACCAATTCAAATAGGAACCCTTGCAACAAGCCCCATGGCTGTTCAACTGAATTCCATAAATCAGAATTCTTCCGTTGAACTCAGCGCGCCTGAACATGCTTCCTCAATGGTTTCATCTTCATCGATGAACACATCTCCATTCACGGACTCCCTCCCCTACTTAGCACCACCGCCACCTCCAAGTGAATCGCAACAACTAACACTAAACAATCACCAATTTGAAACGAACACAGGTCGTTGGGCGAACCAATTTATTTCCGGTTTTTCTAATTTACACAATTGGCACGCACAACCAACAACTGTTTCTAGTGGCTCATACTCTCTAGATGAACTTCACCTTACTTCAGATAAACCGATTTTGATTCACGGAGATGTTATTGTAACTGTGCAAAACGACTTTACTATGCATTTTGGGAGCATCACACTTGCCGAAGATTCGACCTTAACACTCCACGTTAACGGAGAAGTAAACATTCGCTCGAGTTACATTGGCAATGAGAATCATTCAACACAATCATGGATGGATGCGTCTCGAGTTCAACTCTATGGGCAGAATGATGAAGATTGGGATATTTCGGGCATTTCAACAGTCAAAGCTGAACTGTATGCACCTTCAAGTGACATCGATGTAAGTGGCATTTCAACAATCTGTGGTCGAATAGCTGGTGACAATGTGACACTGCGAGGTGCATCAACCGTACTCTACGACCAATCACTGGATAACGGTGGTTTCGCCGATTCAGATGGCTTGCTATACGACGATAACGGATTTTTGTTAAGCGAAGTTCAACAACTAACTCAGTTGGAACCTTCCATCCTCGATTCAGTTGAACGTTCATTAACTGATTATCATGATTCAAGTGGTGAATCTTATATCGGGCAACACGTTTCCTCAGATTGGAGAAATGAACCCACAGATCGTCCACATGAAGTCATATACATGCTTGTCGTCTACGGAGTAGACACTCGACAATGGGAACAACGGGTACGCCAGATGAGAAACACAGATACAACCATGTATTCATGGTTAGATAATCGATGAAGTGTAAACGCAAACAATTTGGATTCACAATAATTGAGTTAATGCTATCTATTGCAATTATAATAGTGCTTACTGCTCTAGCTGCACCAATGTTTGGCAATGGCGAGTCATTACAACTTGATGTTGCAAAAAGATTGCTCATTAGCGATCTTGAATACACGCAGATATTAGCAATAACATATCCCGATGATGAAGTCGCGTTGATTCTAAACGAAGACAACAATGGATGGCTTATTGCTACCGTTTCAGACCCTTCAACTCCATTGAATGACAACATAACTGGAGAACCCCTTCTAACTCTTTTTGGAGAAGGTGCTGCCGCGAGTGCCGATAGCGTTCTCGTTGAAACAAACCTAGTGGACAACGCCATTGTATTTGGCTCAAATGGTGGACTAGCCGACTTTACACAAACCGCTGAGGTAACACTCCAAAGTGGAAACACAACTACGTTAGTCCAAATAAGTCCAACTACTGGCTCAATCAGATAATAACTGGAGGTTAATGACTCGGATATTAGTTTTTGCCCACCACAAAATTATTTAATCCCGTACTCTTTCAACTTTCTATAAAGCGTCCGTTCGCCAATCCCTAGTAAATTCGAAGTTTGTTCCCTATTGCCGCCTGTCATCGCGAGAGTTTGGCGAATCGCTTCCTTCTCTAATTTATTAAGACCTATACCCGCCAAACTTCCCACCGCATAGGAATCATCCGCTTCGGAAGCTCGTATTTCATCTGGAATGTGAGAAATATCAATTGTGTCAGAATTAGAAATAACAGCCATCCTTTGAACTGCATTTAATAATTCCCTAACATTCCCAGGCCAATCATAAGCAACCAATCGAAGCATCGCTGGTTCTGACATTGTTGGTCGTGGGCAATCCATCTCCACTGCATACTTACCCAGAGCGTGGTTCACCAGTAATGGGATATCTTCCCTGCGTTGCCGTAGCGGTGGAATGTGCAACTCAGCACCTTTAATTCTAAAGTATAAATCTTCGCGAAATTCACCTTCCTCACAACGTTGTTTTAGATCCTGATTCGTTGCAGAAACGAAACGCACATCCGTTGTTCTATCATTGTTTTGACCAAGGCGAACAACCTCTCCTGTCTCAAGAACACGAAGTAATTTTGCTTGCATAGTCAGTGGCATATCTCCAATTTCATCGAGAAAAAGGGTTCCACCACTAGCATATTCAAATACACCTTCTCGATCGCGATCTGCTCCTGTGAATGCCCCCCGGACATGACCGAATAGTTGGTCTTCTAAAAGAGATTCACTCTGACCCGCGCAATTAAACGCTACATACTTTTTATTTGCCCGCTTAGATTGGTTATGAATTGCAGCAGCAACCAACTCTTTACCGGTTCCAGATTCTCCGGTAATCAGAACTGGCAAGTTACTTGGACTAACTTGACGAATCAAATCAATAATAGTACGTATAGCTAGTGAGTCACCAATAATCCCTTCAAAACCAAATGCTGAGTCGACTTGGCCTTTTAAACTTTCGTTTTGTTGACGTAGCATGACTGTCTCTGCTGCGCGATTAATCAAATTACGGAATACATCAAGATCCAAAGGCTTCTCGATAAAGTCATACGCGCCCCCCTGAAGAGCAGATTTTGCAGTTGGGATATCTCCGTGGGCGGTAACAACTATAGTCGCCGCGCCATCCTGATGTTCCCTTGTAAATTCTAAAACCTTCAGCCCTGACTGTTCTTCTTCCATTACCATATCAGTAACGACGATATCAAAACTGCCCATAGTCAGTTCATCTTTTGCACTCTCAAACCCCTCGACAATGGTACAGACATGACCAAGCCTGCGAAGAGATTCTGCCATCACTTCTGCATGATCTGTTTCATCATCAACGATTAATATTTGAGCATGTAAGTCAGTCATATTGTTGCGAATTGTACATTGAATCAGACAAGTTCAAGACCTTGATTGCATACCGGCGATAGAATCTACACATGCCGCCAATTATTCCACTTTCTTCTACAAAATCCCTTCAAGGCAAGCGATTTCATTTTGTTGGGATAGGAGGGTGTGGTATGAGTGGACTTGCCAGATTGCTCAAGAGTCATGGTGGGAATGTACAAGGTACTGATAGTACAGAATCTCCAGTAATTTCAGCTTTAGAAGACGATGGATTCCACGTTTGGACTGTGCAAGATGGCACAATGATAACTCCGGAAATTGACTTTATTGTGCATTCAGCAGCGATACCACAGGATCATATCGAAATTCGGCGAGGAGATGAACTCAGTATTCCAATCGTAACATATGCACAAATGCTTGGCTTTGTGCAATCACATCATACCGGTGTATGCATAGCTGGAACACATGGAAAATCGACTACCGTTTCTATGCTCAGTGCCATACTTCTCAAGACTAATTTTGACCCAAGTTTTATAGTTGGTGCTAATTGCAATCAAATTGGTGGGTCAAGCCGAGTTGGGGCAAATTCGATTCCTATAGGATTGCTAAAAGGAGAGCCGGGTGTCCTCATCAGTGAGTCATGTGAATTCAACCGATCGTTCCACGACCATGATCCAATTTTCGGATTGATTAACAATGTAGAAGAAGATCATCTTGACTACTACACATCACTCGATGCAATCATCGAATCATTTAAAGGATTTGCTATGAGAATCCCATCCGCACAGGATGGGGGTTACTTATTGATTGCACACGATGGTGCACACAGAAATCTTGTCACTCCTGGTTTAAATTGTAAAGTCGAAACATTTGGTTTCCACCCAGAAGCAGATTACCAAATTATATTTGACCCAACCGTTAGAAGGGTAGGTATTCTTCGTGATGGGATGTGGACAATTCAGTGGACCAACCCTATGCCTGGTTCACACAACGCTTTAAATGGTGCTGCCGCGGCAATCCTTGCTACAAATTTGGGCGTTGACTGGGAAGCGATTATCCCAGCCCTTGAAGAATTTGAGGGAATCGATCGCCGTCTCCAAAACCTCGGAACTTTTGATTGCCAAGAAGGTGGTAGAGCAACAGTATTTGATGATTATGGACATCATCCAACTGAAATAGAGATGACACTTCGTGCGTTACGTTCATCGGAATTACCAAAACGATTAATTTGCGTATTCCAGCCTCACCAACATAGCCGAACTCGCTTTCTGCTGAACCAATTTGCACAAAGTTTCTCTTGTGCTGATGAAATTATTGTTCCACACATCTATTTCGTTCGAGATTCTGAAGCTGAACAGCATCGTGTTTCTGCCCAAGACCTTGTGGACAAACTTATCGAAAAGGGGTCTTCTGCTAAACACATAGACAACTTTGATGACATTGTTAAGCATCTTCAATATACGTCAAGAGATGGCGACTTGATTGTTATTATGGGGGCAGGCCCTGTTACATCGATTGCACATAATCTAGTCCATAATGCCATACTTACCTCAGAGGCATGAACGTTCGGTATCAATCTGATTTCTTCGGAGATATTGAGGCTGATATTTCTTTTGACATTAATCTTGGTGCAATGACATATTACACAATTGGTGGTAAAGGAGACGTTCTTGTTAGACCACGGTCTATCGACGCACTATCGATTTTATTGCGTCGCTGTTACAACTCCAACACTCCGTTTCGTGTGCTTGGCAAAGGTGCAAATCTACTTGTTGATGATATAGGCGTGGATGGAATAATTGTAAAACTTGATCATGATTGTTTTAACACAACTAGTTTTAATAAGGAGGGAATGGTTGATGCAATGCACATTATGGGTGGTGCTGATTTAAGTAAAACTATAATGGATACAACCAGACGTGGGCTTGGTGGTTTGCAATCACTTACTGGTATTCCAGCGTCTATAGGTGGCGCTATTAGAATGAATGCTGGAGGAGTTTTTGGTTGCATATCTGACACATTATCAACTGTTACTTGCCTTACTAAAGAAGGTGAATTAATCACATATCGTGCCGATGATCTTGGATTCCGATACAGAGAAAGTAAAATTTCAGATCCGATTGTTGTTTCTGCTACATTTGAGTTAGTCCCGAGTGATCCAATTAAAATCAGGGAAACAACGAAAGAAATTTTTGCTTGGAAAAAATCAAAACAACCTCTTGCAGATACTTCTGCTGGATGTGCGTTTCGAAATCCAAGAGATGAAAGCGGAGAACTCATTTCTGCAGGAAAATTAATCGATGAAATTGGTCTTAAGGGGTTTACAATTGGTGGAGCCAAAGTAAACAATCAACACGCAAACTTTATCACAACCAGTCCAAGTGCAACAGCACAAGATGTTCTTTCTCTTATGAAGGAAATACAAAAGCGGGTTTTCGATTCCACAGGATTTGAATTACAAAAAGAGGTAGTAGTCTGGTCTCGCAATCCCGAGGTGCAACGATGAGTAAACCAACCGTTACCATATTAATGGGAGGACCTGACGCTGAACGAAATGTGTCTATTCAATCAGGAATATCTGTCGCAAATGCGCTTCGTGATTCTGGGAACTATGAGGTAACAGAAGAAGTAATTGACAAACCAACCCTAGAAGATATAAATAATATCCAATCGGATATTGTTTTTCCCGTTTTGCATGGACCGTGGGGCGAGGGTGGTCCCCTACAAGAACTTCTAGAACTATCGGGAAAGACCTTCGTTGGTTCAAGCAGCAGTACATCAAGAACTGCCATGGACAAAGTTGCAACTAAAAAAATTGCAAAAAACCTTGGAATTCAAACTCCAAACTGGTCACTCATTTCTGAACAATCAACTTGTAACATTTCTGCCCCTCTAGTCTTAAAGCCAAATGATGATGGTTCAAGTTTTGACATTGCCATGTGTCAAACTGACGATGATGTTCGTGCACAGAGGCAACTCCTTCATAAGAAAAGACCAAAACTACTCGCAGAAAGACTAGTAAACGGGAAAGAAATAACCGTGGGCATTATTGATGGCGCTCCCCTACCGATTATTGAAATCATTCCTCCGAAAGACCTTGATAGTTATGACTTTGAAGCGAAATATGAACGCAGTGACACCCAGTACATCGTAGAACCCCTGCTCGCAGATAACACGTGCATTGAGGATGCTCTCAAACTCTATTCAGCGATGAATATTCGTGATATTGCCCGAGTAGATTTCATCTTAAATGATACTGGAGCATGGCTCCTTGAGCTTAATACTATGCCCGGTTTTACAGACCATTCACTCATCCCAATGGCAGCAAGGCACAAGGGAATTGAAATGCCTGAGCTATGTGAATTGCTCGTCCAAAATGCAACGAGCAGACAAGTCAAGTTGTGAAAGCAACTTAGTCGATGATGAATTACGCTATGGTACGAAAGAAGAAGTTGAAACTTATCCCCTTCGGGCAACTAATAATTGGCGCTTTTGTCCAAATGTTTAAGTCTCCCATTGTCATTTCATGGGTGCTCGCAATCGCAGGGCTTGTAACGTTAACTGCAATGAGTGTTCCTAAATTACGCGCAACACAGATTTCAACTGCAAATCTGCAGGTCACTTTTCAATCTCCCCCAGTCTGGATTGACGAATCGTTACTAAGAGAACTGCAAGATGTAGCCCGAATCCACCTTTCAAAAACCACTGTTGGGCGTGAAGGGCTAATCAAAACTGTGAAAGCTCTAGAATCAACTGGATGGTTCCATGATGTCTCGCAAGTTCAGTGGGTCAATGACAGCGAAGCAATTGTAAATGCGTCTTTTCTCATCCCTTACGCCAAAGTGGAGGATAGTGATGGGATTGTTTTCGTCGATGTTG
>CAYZEX010000005.1:0-28405 GCA_964477675.1 uncultured Isosphaeraceae bacterium | reverse complement strand
TTATTGGCGAAGAAGATTTCTTTGGCGACATGGACTTTAAAGTGTGCGGTACTAAGACCGGCATCACGGGTGTCCAACTGGACCTTAAAGCACGTGGACTTTGGTTCGACGAACTCGAAACAATTTTCGAAATGGCTCGAAAGGGACGCCTCGATATTATTGATCAAATGGAATCAGTCATTCCTAGTCCACGCGAAGAACTTTCAGAGTACGCACCGCGCATGCTTACCATTACGATTAACCCAGAGAAAATCGGCAAACTCATTGGTCCTGGCGGCAAAACAATTCGTCAAATTACTGAAGACACAGGTGCAAACATCGATATAAACGATGACGGCATCGTCTTTATTAGTTCAGTCGATCTAAAATCAGCAAACGCAGGTCTTGCAGCAGTCGAAGCAATCGCAGCCGAAATTAAAGTTGGCAGTATCTTTGAAGGCAAAGTTGTTTCAACTCGCGATTTCGGTGCGTTCATCGAAATTGCTCCTGGAACTGACGGCATGTGCCACATCTCCGAACTTGCAGATGGTTTTGTAGAAAAGGTCGAAAATATTTGTAAGGTTGGAGACAAAATTAAAGTAAAAGTCATCGCTGTCGATGACACGGGTCGAATTAAACTTTCAGTGAAAGCGTTAATCAAAGACGCTGCGAAAGAAACCGCAAAAGACACTGAAAAAGAGACCGTGGAAAACTAAATGTTTTCTTGGACTTGGCTAATTGCAGGCACCGCCCTTGGGGCGGTGTCTGTTTTGCCATTCGCAGTTTGGCTCCACAAGAGAGATGCTCGAAGAACGGAAGAAGCCCGCAAAAGAGCTTTAGCTTCAGAACGTATGGCAGAAATTGGAAATATGACTTCTGGACTCGCGCACGAAATAAAAAATCCACTTTCTACTGTCGGGTTGAATGCACAACTGCTTGCAGAAGACATTGAGCAGTTGAATGTACCGAGCAATGAAAAAAGTAAAATATCGAAACGATTAGGATCGCTTTCTCGGGAAGTTGAACGACTACGTGGCATACTTGATGATTTTTTACAATTTGCCGGTCGAATGAAATTACATAAGGAGGATATTGATCTTCGTCTAATACTTGGTGAGTTAGAAGATTTTTATTACCCACAATGTGATAACGAGGAGATAGTTATGCGCATGCAATTGCCAGAGCAACCAGTTATTGCAAATGTTGATGCGTCACTTCTTAAGCAAGCGATACTGAACCTACTTATTAACGCAAACCACGCAATGCAGGATTCGGAACAAAAAGAATTAATGATTCGTCTTGAAACGAGCAACGACGAGGCGCGAATTCATATCATCGACACGGGCAATGGGATTGAAGAAGAACGTTTGGATGAGATATTTCATCCATATGTTTCCTCAAAAAGGGGTGGTACAGGTCTCGGGCTACCTACAACAATGCGAATCGTCCAAGAGCATGGTGGGTATATCACCGTGAATTCAACCGTTGAGCAAGGCAGCGACTTTACGGTTTGTGTACCATTGCACGACTAGTGCGAATAGTTATTTTATATAACCCAGTTTCAGGTCGTGGATGCGCACGAAATAGGTCAACAGCAATTGCAGATGAGTTTAGAAAGTCCTCCATAAATCCGGAATTGATTCCTACCCAAGCGGAGGATCCAAAAAAGTGGTTAAAGCCGAAGTTAGAAGTTACTCCAGATGCAGTTGTAGTTGTTGGCGGTGATGGAACATTACGACAAGTTGCGAGTGTTCTAGTCGGTAGCCATATCCCCGTCTATCATGCTGGCTCTGGCACCGAAAATTTGTTTGCAAAATCGATGAACACTAACAACGGTTCTCCGGCAAGTATTGTTGATTCGATAATGAAATGTAACTCTATTGAAATTGATACTGCTAGAGCAAATGGAAAATTTATGTTGTTGATGGCCTCGGTTGGGTACGATGCAGCAGTCGTTACAGACTTAGCAAATAGACGTGGTAGTTCGATAACGCACTTATCCTATTTAGTTCCATGCGTTCGGCAGATATTTAAGTGGAATCCCCCATGCGCAACGATAGTTGTTGATGGGAAGGAGGTAGTGGCAAATCAAATTGGGTGGGCGGTTGTTGCAAACAGCAAATACTATGCTCGTGGATTAAACCCAGCAAGAAACGCAAATATTTCGGACGGAAAACTCGATGTCGTGTTCTTCCCCCTAAAGGGGCGCTTAAGTTTATTCAAATGGATACGTCTTATGAAACGTGGGACGCATTTGCAACATTCAGAAGTTTTTTATACAACGGGGAAACAAATCATAATATCTACTGAAGAAACTTCACCTTGGCAATTTGATGGCGATGCTCTTGGAAATGCAACCGAAATGGATATTGTTTGCCAACCAAAATCGCTACGGGTGATTATTTAACACTAACGCAACCTTGCAATTAAAGTAATCCATCGCTATCAACTACAGATCGGGCGACAGCAGCAATCGACTTGCGAGAACTTCTTGATTGCTTTTGGAGCATTTTCATTGCTTCTGGCTCTGATATTTCTTTGCGTTTGACGATAATCCACTTTGCTTTTTCAATAAGGCGTCGATCATCGAGTCGTTGTTTTAAATAAACAATTTGGCTTCGTTGTTCAACATGGTCGAGATACCGCTCCCAAGCAACGGTGATACCAGCGTTGAGCTGTTCTGTGCTTGAAGGTTTTAGTAAGAAACCAAAGACGCCTGCTGCTACGCAATTTCTCAAATAGGAGTCATCAGAGTATGCAGTAAGCATGATGACTGGAATATCTAATTCAGAAAAAATAATTTGAGCTGCCTGTATGCCGTCTACAATTGGCATTTGAATATCTAAAATTGCGATATCAGGATGTTCTTCCCTACAAGACTTGATAGCCTCTTCACCATTCTTGCATGGTCCCACAACCCCATATCCAAGGGTCTTGAGAGACGAGATAATCCCCTGGGCTACAAGTAATTCATCATCAGCCACCAATACCACGTTGGGGGACTCGGGTAATCCAAGGGTATCAATATTACTTCGGGGATTTGTTTTTTCTTTTGATGTCATTCGTAGACGCCCTTTCGTTCTTGCAGTGGTAAACGAGCACAGTTGTTCCACATTGGCCGAACAGTTTATAGTGTACCTTCAAAAAGGACAAATTCCTAGAAGAATAAATTAATCCAGAAAATCACCTTCTTTGAGGCGGGAGGGGACGTATTCCTCTGTGACGTACGAAATATCTTTGGTAATCAACGATTCAACTTCCATTTTGAACCCGTTGCCTAGCATTGTTTTAATCTCACGTTGCCACTCGCGCTTTCCTTCAAACCACGGGTAGGCAGCAATTTGTTTTGCGCGAGTAATGTCTCTGTCATTCAACTCGATCTTGACATCGTCTGACAAATCAAGACGATCGTAGTCCTTAGATCGGATACCCATGAACTTCGCGTCTGGAATTGCCATGCGTTCTGACTCAAATGCTAGGTTTATCGAACCCTGTTTGATAACGCTATAAATATAATGTCCCCATGGGTCGCAGTCTAGCAAACAATAAACAGGAAGCTTAAGTTCTTTGTGCATGCGGTGCAACATCCTGCGAACACCCCTTGGTGGTTGGCCGGAACCCTCAGTCAAAATACAGTTGTGTTTTTCCCAAAAACGATCTTCGTTGAAACGGCTCCAAACCGTATCTTTCTCAACGTGTAAGATAAAATCAGCTTCGCATGATTTAAATTGCATAACGTTCGGTTCACAGATACTCGGTATGGCGTAGCCGCCGCTCCCCATTTTCCTGCAATTTATTTCATCGCCATTGTCAACAACCGTAATGTTGCCGACCATTGTTCCTCTCTTTTTGGCGAAGACGTGTAACTCTTCACGCAATCCATCGAGTGAAACTTCGAGATCTTCCAAAATTCCATCGGACTCACCCTGATCGTTGAAGGTCTTCTCCTTTGTGCCAGGAATGGTGTGTAATCCCATGTAATACATTCCCCTCAAACTGAGGGTCTTTTCTGCTTCAATGAGATCACGGCATCCTTTTGCAAGAAGCAATGACTGCATAAACTTCCGAGATTGTCCAAGATTAAACAAACTTCTTGTTTGCGTGTTAGAACCCATCTCTAAGATTCGCTTCTTCTTATTGTATTTCATATTTGAAACAGAACGGGTTGGTATTTCAAACGTAGGCTCTTTTTGAGCCATGCTAGATTTTACGATGTTGGATGCAAGTGTTTCAATTTTCTTGACCGTCTTAGCATCTCGTTTTTTGTCCACAACTCTCTTGGTTGTTTTTCTTGTGGTCTTCTTTGCAGCTTTTTTCTTAGTCGATTTTTTGGTTATTTTCTTCTTTGCCATTATTTTTTACCCCGCTTACGAGTCGTTTTCTTTTTTTTCTTTGTGTTTTTTCCAAAGAGTGTTTCTTCTTGTTCGGGAATATCTTGCATTTCATCAACAATGATGACATCGTCATCGCTGCCTAGCCGACCACCGCCATCGATGACCTTGCCTTCATCATCAAGTTGGGCGTCTGCTTCATCGGTTCTTCTCTTTGCTTGTTTAAGCAGTGCTTTGTAAAGTTTGTCAGTGTCGGTGCCAACTATCGCGTTACAACAACGTGATATTTCGCCAATGTACCTTTCGAAAACGCTACGCCGCTCGGATTCACGAGCCATGCGCTTTCTTCGGCGAAGATATGTACCTAGTTTTCGACCGCACTCTTGCAACGCAAGTTTCATTTCCTTGCGAATTTCATCGTAGTCAGCAATAGCCTCTTTCGACTCGCTGGTAAAAGGAACCCAAACACTAACCATGTGCACCATGACAACTAGTGGCCCAGATGGTATTGAATTTCTTGGTTGTGTTAAACCATAATTTTTCCAAGATGTTTCGGCTACTGCTTTGAACGAACAACAACTTGATTGCGAATACAAAAGAGGAACTCGGTTTGCAAAACGCAAAACTTTTGCGCTGTCATCTATGCCTAGTCCTCCACCATATCCAATTGCAACTTCAATTTGGAATGGGTTTCCACGATATACGTTTGGAGGTCTTGTTGAAGCGGCGAAGAACTCTGCTTTTACTTCTTTGAGTAATCCAGCAAGTAGTGCCTTTGAGCCAATTGGTACAAGGCAGTCAGTGTTTGGCGCAATAATACGTGTCTTTTGGATGGAGTCGTAAAGTTTTTCAGCTTCTGCGTGTCCGACTGTTTTAATCCAAGTTTGCCCAGTCATTCCGGCACCCTTGCAAATCTCGCGGGCTTTGGTCGCCCCCACTCTGCAAAAATCCTTTGTTAAAAAACCTCCAAGCTGTCGTTGCTCGGTTCGTTCGATCATCTGGATTAGTGTGCCAAGTTCGATGCCTTTTGGGTGTGGCTTAATTTCCTTTGGTTCTTCTGGAAGCTCCTTGATTGCACGCGGGAACTCGACAGTTTCATTATTTGGTGTGACGTATGTTATACGCGCATGCGGATTTGCAATTGCGGTTTGTTCAAGATACTCATCAATGGACTGCCGACCCTTTTGGTATTTACCTTCAAGTTCAATAGAGACCTGTGTTCCATGACCATCTTCAAATAGCGTGTCATCTTCTGGATGTTCAGTGTCGCTAATAACAGTGGGGCGATTTTTTGAAGTGTCCATTTTCAGAACAACTTCATGAGCCGCTTTCTTTTTACTTGTCTTGGAAATAATGAGTACAGGTTTTCCGGTTGTCATCAACCCATACATCCCAGCCGCAGAGATACCAATGCCTTGCTGGCCTCGTGACATTTTTAGGCGGTGAAACTTTGAACCGTATAAAAGTTTTCCGAAAATATTTTCGATTTGCGCTCGCACAATCCCTGGCCCATTATCACGAATGGTTAACTTGAATCGCGATTCGTTGATTTGTAAAACGCGAACAAATATATGTGGAAGAATGCCTCCTTCTTCACATGCATCTAGGGCATTATCGACAGCTTCTTTAATTGCAGTGAGCATCGCCTTTCGTGGGTTGTCAAAACCAAGTAGGTGGCGGTTCTTTGCAAAAAATTCGCTAACAGAGATGTCTCGTTGCCCCGCAGCCATTGTTTCGGCGGTAGCGTTTGAACGAGTTTTTTTCTTTTTAGGGGTTTTGGTTTTTGGCATAGTTGCGTGTTGGGTAAGTGACCTTCCATGGCGTGAAATCACGCGTTGCATCGAATATCCGTACTCGACTCGTTGCAGAATACCGAAACTCACACGCAAGGGGGGGCGAAAAATCTCCATATTTGGTATCCTTGCAAATCTTACCTACACTTTTTGATAAGCAAAGGACAACAACAATGGGCATGGAACAAACATTAATAATCCTGAAACCAGACGCTGTGCAGCGCGGTATCATGGGAAAAATTATCACCCGATTTGAAGAGAAGGGGCTCAAAGTTGTGGGCGCTAAGTTCATGCAAATTTCTCAGGAACTTGCATCAAGCCACTATGCAGATCACAAAGAGAAACCGTTTTATCCTAGTTTAGTTAGTTTTATGACGAGTTCTCCTGTGCTCGTTATGGCACTAGAGGGAGTTGGAGCGATTGCAATGTGTAGGTCAATGATGGGGGCGACATTCGGCTCTCAAGCAGCAGCAGGCACGATTCGGGGTGATTTTGGTGTTTCCAATAGCTTTAATTTGATTCATGGTTCAGATAGTCCCGAGGCAGCGACCAAGGAACTTGGACTCTTTTTTAGTGATGGAGAGGTGATATCTTGGAATCGAGCCAATGAAAACTGGGTTTACGACCTATCTGGCGATGAGCCAGAATGATACAACGTGGGTGCATTAGCGTCCGATAATGTCAGAATCCTAATAAATATTGGATATTTTTTGTAAAAAGGATACACACTTTCTCTATTGGTGCGTAGATGGATATGCGTACGTCTTTTGTGCGTTCATATCTTTTACAAAGGGGATACATCCAACCCATGCCAAAAGTTACAAGGCATCCAAAAAAAACCGCTTGCGGTCGAAAAAATACAACTGCTCGTTCAAAGCAACCTTATGATTCTGAAAAAATCGAACTTGCATTGACTGAACCAATTATTGTTATTGAATCTCCATGTTTCAAAAAGAAGAATGCTGAGAAACTTGTTTTTGAGATTCCAGAATCCATTCCACGTTTACCAGTTTCTTGGTATAGCCCAGCAATTGATATGGCGATGCCACCAAAGCAAAGTTCTATGGCACTCCTAACTCGAGAAGAAGAGGGCGTTCTCTTTAGGCAATACAATTTTGCTCGAATGAAGTTGCGTCAACTTCAAGATATTATTAGCCAGAAGAATTCGCCATCTAACAAAGAATTGCAGGAGTTAATTTATTGGTACGACATTTCGATTGACCGTCGTGACCATATTGTGGAGAGAAATCTTGCCTTAGTTTTAGCAATGGCGAAACGAAGTTGGGCTACTGGCGAATATGTGGATTTGGTTGCAGAGGGCAACGTGGCACTCGTTCGCGCAGTAGATCGTTTTAATTGCGAACTTGGGTACAAGTTTTCCACGTATGCATGTAGGGCATTGAGTTCGGCATTTAATCGATTTGGTCGAAAACAACTTAAACACCGTGATAATGTACCGTTCGAATTTGATCCTGATCGCGAACCGATTCATTGTGGATCTGAAGATGACTTTGTAACTCAAGAATATATTAATGAGATTCGCTTAGCAGTTCGTTGTGAGGAGACAGAATTGTCTTCAATTGAACAGGACGTTCTTCGCTACCGATTTGGTTTGTTTGCTGGACAAAATCCTCCTAAATTCACACTTGAGAAAATTGGTGGGATGCTTGGTATATCCAAGGAAAGAGTCCGGCAAATTCAAATTCGAGCGCTTCGAAAGATTAGGGCTGTTATAGAACACCGTTTACCATTGGATTTATTGGTCGGTTAATTAACTGATGGTTAATAAACCGTTACAGTAAACATGTGAAGGTAGAAACCCCCAAAGGAAACATCTCGCTTCCAATCATCAAAAAACGCAAGTATCACCACTTGCGCTGGATGGTACTTATCGTAGTTCAAGTTCTTATTCTCGCCCACATAGCTACTTGGTTAATTCTGGGTGGCGAGACTCTTACACCCATTGAACCTTCCGAGGGGATGGAGTTCGTGAAAAATGGTGTTGTTAACGCTGGTGGAATTTTCTTTTTACTTGCATTGCTTTCAACGATTATTTTTGGGAGATGGTTCTGTGGTTGGGGGTGTCATGTTGTTTTGCTACAAGACGCTTGTTTGTGGATGATGAAGAAGGTACGACTTCGTCCAAAGCCATTTCGATCTCGTCTATTGATATGGTTTCCTTTTGGTCTAGCTGTGTACATGTATATTTGGCCAATTTTTTATAGGATTGTTTTAGCTCCTTGGCTACAACCAGAGTTGCGCTGGCCAGAAATTACGACACACTTATTAACCGAAGATTATTGGAGCTCCTTTGGACCGCCACTTTTAGCAATCCCATTCCTTCTGATATGTGGGTTTGCAACGGTCTATGTTCTAGGTGCAAAGGGTTTCTGTACGTATGGATGCCCGTACGGTGGCTTTTTTAAACCACTGGATAAATCTTCACCAATGCGAGTTCTGGTAAATGATAGTTGTCAACAGTGTGGCAAATGTACTGCTGCCTGCACATCGAACGTGCGCGTGCATGAAGAAGTAAATCAGCATGGAATGGTAGTCGATAGCGGATGCATGAAAATTACGGACTGTATTGACGCATGTCCTAATGAGGCTTTGCATATAGGATTTAAAAAAGTTTCTATTGGCAAACACAATGCCAACAGAAAATTTGATCTCTCTATGTATGAAGAGTTGTTTGTCACAGGACTATTTTTGTTTGGTTTTTTTGCATTTCGTGGTTTATACGCAACAGTCCCAATGTTGATGGCGGTTGGTTTATCACTTGTTTCTACATGGATTGTTTGGAAAGCTGCTAGAGTATTTCTTGATGCAAATGTTAATTTTCATTCATGCCAACTTAAATTCCATGGCAAAATAAAAAAGGCTGGAACAGTATTTATTGCTTTTGCCACGTTGCTTATATCTATTACCATCCATAGCGCATTCATTCAAACGAGTAAGTTTATTGGTGATTATTCACTGGCGCATAATGCTCCATTAAAAGCGATGAAATTTTACAAGTGGGCTAGCCCATTTGAAGACGGAGGTTTCGCACTTGCTAGTAATCCAAACATCGATATTCAAGTTGCGAAATATCACCAATCACAGTTGAATTTCAAAGAGGCGCAACGATTATTAAGCAGGTTAGATTGGCGAGTTGGTGCTGATGAGCAATCAACAATGTTGCTTGGGCAAAACATTCAACATTATGAGCAATCCACAATAATTGACACGTTCTACTCACATCGGTTGGCAGAACATCCAGATTGGGAACTTGTTTGGGAAGACTATGTTGGATGGCTTAAACGCGAGGGCATTTATGCCAAGGCAATTGAGAGTTCAATGCAGTCAATTACATCAAACCCACACTCGTTACGTTTAAAGATTCAACTTGTGTTGCTTGAAATTGATTTTGGAGATGTTAATCACGCGGTTTCCTTAGCAACGGAATTGACAGAACACTATCCTGAAGAACCAAGTTCATGGATGCTACTGTCAAGATCCTTGCACGCATCAGGAAACCGCGATGGAGCAATTGCAGCACAGATGAGGGCAGCTGAAATACAGGGCGAACAACCCAGACCACCTGAGTGAAAACAACCGAAACAGTGCTGCGGTTCTTAATAGAGCTTTTACATCAAATCTTATTTACGTTCGAGCTGTAGCGAGTGCGTCACGAAAGAGAGCGTACAAATCTCCCGCAGTCTCTGTTGAGTATGCTGACTCGCGGAAAGAACGATCTACCATCAAACGGCTGATACGACCAAGTGCTTGAATGTGGTCAGAAGTTTTATCTGTTGGAGAAACCAATAAAATAATCAATTCGACAGGCCGTTTGTCAGGGCTTGCAAAATCAATTGGAGTTTCTGGGCGACCCATTGCCATCACCATATTTTTCAGTTTGCCACACCGACCATGTGGAATTGCTAGTCCTTCGCCGATTCCTGTTGTGCGTTGTAGTTCTCGTTCCCACACAACTTGCTTAATGGTGTCCCGATCGGAAATACAACCAGTATCGGCAAGAACGTCAACGAGCTCACTAATTGCACCATGCCGGTCAACTGATTGGAGCGGGGCTCGCATAGTCTTTTCTTGAAGCAGTTCAATCAGGTTCATCGTAATCAATTCCGTTTGGGTAATTTGGAGATTGTAGCATTCCCATAACTATTTGCAAATAACTATGTAGCCTGAAGAAGAATGGAGTACCCGCCATCATGCCACATGGTCGGGTCATCTCCTGGTTGCCCTGATGGAAGCGTGCGTATTTGGTCACAGTTAAAAAGTTTGTGTCTTGTTATGAGCCAATTTGCTTGTTCTTCATTTTCGGTATCGTCAATACTACATGTCGCATAGAGCAAATGTCCTCGTGATTGGAGGACATTGACAGCTTCTGCAAGTATGGCTTGCTGGAGCTCGACAACAGAGTCAATATGTTTATTGTTGTACCTGTATTTCGCTTCTGGTCGCCTAGCAAAAACACCACTGTTGGAACATGGAGCATCAACAACAACCAAGTCAAATGGCTCAGATGGGTTATCCGTATCTTGAGAGTAGACGACAAAATCAAATGCTTCAGCAATTTCAAGAAGTGATGCTCGCCGCGCGTCATTTGGCTCGGTTGCCCCAATCATCGCATCAGGGAACATTGAACGAAGTTGTTTTGTTTTAGTCCCACGACCCGCACATACATCGAGAATCCGTTTTGGTTGTAAAGAATTTGCTAGGGAAAGAGATGTTCCTGATGTAGGATCTTGTACCCTAAGAAGCGGGTGCTCTTCAAATAAAGTTCCAAGCGGTATGTCTTGTGGAACAACACCATAACCTTGTATGGAGTGTTGCATTACCGATTCAGGTAGCGGGCAATTTTGTGGGGACGTAACGATGATAGGTGGCTCAACCATACTATTGGTCGCGATTCTTTTAGCGAGTTCTTTACCAAATTCTTCAGTTAAACGTTTCCAAGATTTTTGAGAGAATCCAACTTGTGTAGCAAAATCGTCCTCAAATACAGGTTCTGCTAAATCCCAAGTTAGCCCATCACCGCGTATGAAATGCCTTGGGTTTCCAACAACACCATCGGATATTCTTTCACCTCGAAACCGAGTAATGTTTCGCAATACTGCGTTGACAAAACCAGCAGCTCTGGGTCTTTCACCGGTAGTCTTAATCCATTCGACAGCGTTATGAATCGCAGCATGATCCGGAACCCGATCCAAAAGTAATAGTTGGGCAGTAGCAACCAACAGCGTCGCCCCAACTTGTGGATCTAGTTTATGTAGTTTCCGACTGCTAGCATGCGCGATTACCGTGGCAAGTGAATACCATCGTCGATGTACAGCATGGTCAATTGCTCTTGCTAAACCAGCATCTCTGGAATCTAATACATCAACTAGAAGAGGAGTTGAATCGATATTGGGAAATCGTTTGAATTCTGCTGCGATACGTTGTGAAACAACACTGCGTGGATCAGTTTTCATTAGTTAGGGGATGCGGTGCAATTGCATGCATTGCTAAGCGCAGATGCTTTATCCGTTTTTTCCCAAGAAAAAGAACCATCGCAACCTTCATCTGGCGTTCGTCCAAAATGACCGTGGTATGCTGTTTGTGAGTAGATTGGGGAGAGCAGACCAAGGGTTTTTATGATTCCGCTTGGAGTAAGTTCAAAGTTTTTCTTTACGAGTTCAGATATCTCATGCTCATCGATTATTGCAGTTCCTTGGCAATCCACGAAAACAGAAACAGGTTCTGCTACGCCAATTGCATAACTGAGTTGGATTTCACAACAATCAGCAAGACCAGCAGCAACTATATTTTTTGCAATATAGCGAGCCATGTATGCTGCAGACCGGTCGACCTTGCTTGGATCCTTGCCACTAAATGCACCGCCACCATGTCTTCCACGACCTCCATAGGTGTCAACGATAATTTTACGTCCAGTTAATCCACAATCACCCTTAGGACCACCAATTTCAAACTTGCCGGTTGGGTTTATATGAACGGTAATATCGTCGTTCCACCACTTACCAAGCACAGGTTTTACGATGTGTTCAATAACAGCATCGGACAACCCTTCTTGATTTTCAGACCATTTAGGTCCATGTTGTGTTGATAGAACAACAGCGGTAACTCGTTTTGGTTCGATTCCATCGTAATCAACGGTAACCTGACTTTTCGCATCTGGCCGAAGTTCAGGAATAGTTCCTGTCTCTCTAATATCGGCGTGTTTCGCAACCAATCGGTGCGACAAATCAATTGGAAGTGGCATGTAAGAATCAGTGTCACGGCAGGCAAAACCAAACATAAGACCTTGGTCGCCTGCACCCTGTTCTTTGTGGAGACCTGCATCATTATCAACGCCTTGGCAGATGTCCGGAGATTGCCTGTCAAGGGTTACCATTACAGCACAACTATCAGCATCAAATCCAAGGGTTGCGTCGGTGTATCCAATTCGTCGAATAGTTTCGCGAACAATTTTTGGAATATCTACATATCCATCACAAGTAACTTCTCCAGCAACCACAACAAGACCTGTTGTAACTAGGGTTTCAACCGCAACTCGGCTGTTTGGATCTACTTTTAACATTTCATCAAGAATAGCATCTGAAATTTGGTCAGAAACCTTGTCAGGATGTCCCATTGAGACGGATTCAGATGTAAACAGGTGGTTTTGATTAGTCATAAAAAAGCCTTTATTTGTCAGAATAATAGCATGAAAGACATAGATAAGCGATTGAAAGAGAACTGTATGATATAGAATTGGAGCCAATACCTATGCAAGTAAAAATGGAATTATCAAGAATACTTATCCGTGAAATAACGGATGCACAATTTATTGAGCTTTGCGAGGTTGGTGGGGAAAGAACGTTTCCCATAGTTGTTGGAAAGCCAGAGGCATATGCAATTGAGCGTAGGTTAAAGGGCATTGAACCACCTCGCCCGCAAACCCATGAGTTGCTGGCCGATGTGGTACAGCGTCTTGGCGGAACCCTTATGAAGATCGTCATCGACGATTTATCTGATGGAACTTTCTTTGCAAAAATATATATCCAGCAGGGTGAGACGGAACACTTAATTGATAGCAGGCCTTCGGATGCAATTGCACTGGGGGTTGCAATGCAGGTTCCAATTTATGTTGCAGAAGAAGTGCTTGAGGAAATAGAGAAAGACATAGATTCTTTTGAATCCCCAGATGATTTTGGCTGGGAGTAATCAATCAAAACGTATCCATGCTCTTTTAAAATCATCGCCAGATGATTTTGTAGTTAATGAAATACCACTTTATGAACCCTGCGGCGATGGCGAACACCTTTATCTAACTGTTCGAAAAAGAAATATGTCACACGACGAGTTGATTCGTAAGGTGGCGAAGGAGTTTGGTGTTCCAAGTCGTAACGTTGGATGCGCTGGGAGAAAAGATTTAAAAGCAACAACTTCTCAAGTTATTTCTGTCCATCTACCCGGGCAACAAGTAGAGGTTCCATCAACCATAGGTACTATTGATGTGATATCGTCGAACTGGCATTCAAATAAACTTCGTTTAGGTCATTTATCTGGAAACAGATTTTCAATAGTCCTTCGTGAGGTGGACGAAATTTATCATCAACTCATAAACGAAAGGATGAAACATCTTTCAAAAATCGGTTTGCCTAACGCATTTGGTCCACAGCGTTTTGGTAATACGCTGAACAATCACGTTTTGGGCAAGTTGATTGTTCGAGAAGAGTGGGACGGTCTGGTGGAAGCGTTACTTCGTGGGGATGAGAGGCATAATGAATTCGTTAGGAAAGGTGAATTACAGAGGGCGTTTGATGCTTGGCCATTTGGGCAACCATCAGAGAGGAATGTCTTAGAAGCGCTTTTAAAAGGAAAAACTTCCAAGCAGGCGTGCAACTCAATTTCATATTCACTTAGAAAATTATGGGTAAATGCATTTCAATCTTATTGTTTTAATCGGGTTTTATTTAAAAGGGTAGAAGATAATACTTGGAACACTGTCATTGAGGGCGATGTGATTTGGAAACACGATGGTGGTGGTAAAACATTTATTATTTCGCCCGAAGAAGTTCATGCAAGCGATATTCGTGATCGAGTTAATGCGCTTGTCATTTCTCCAACAGGTCCCTTGTGGGGGTCTAAGATGCGAATCCCATCTGGTGAGGTTCAAAAACTAGAACTGGCAGAGCTGGAATCCTGCGGGGTATCAGAAGGGCATCTTGTGAATGTGAAATCTGCCGTTAAGGGTGCAAGGCGACCACTTCGAGTAAGAGTGGGAAATGTTTCCACCGAAATGGGTTTTGATTCGGTAAAACTTCATTTTGAATTACCCGCAGGAAGTTATGCAACAGTTGTTGCAAACTATGTACTCACCGGCGAGACATAAAAAATTCTTGCAGCAGTGAAACACATTCAGTTTCGAGTATACCTCCCGTGACATCACATCGATGGTTTAGCCGTGGGTCATCAGCAATTTTATAAAGAGATCTACATGCACCAGATTTTTGATCACTCGCACCAAAGATTATGCGGTCTAATCGGGCGTTTACTATTGCTCCAGCGCACATTGGGCATGGTTCTAGTGTGACGGCTAAAGTGCAATCGTGCAATCTCCATCTTCCTAATCGTTGAGAAGCATCAACGATGGCGTTTATTTCCGCGTGGGAAGTTGGGTTGTTTGTTGTTTCTTTTGTGTTAAACCCTTCGCCGACAATTTCTCCATTGTAAAAAACAGTCGCACCAATAGGAACTTCTTCAAGCGCCATCGCTTGCTTTGCTAGCGAGATGGCGTGTTCCATCATTCCCTCGTCACTGGTCATTTTTATCACCCGCTACTCGACCGGCTGGAACCCAAATGATAAGTTGGATACCAAGTTCGTAGAGTAAATAAAGTGGCACGAGCATCATTACCATTGAAATAACGTCCTGAGGGGTGATGAGCGCAGACATTAATGAGAGAACAAGCAACGCGTACCTACGATTTTTACGAAGCCAGTTTGGATCCGCAACCCCTAGCCAGCCAAGAAGAAGCATGACCATAGGAAGTTGGAACGCAACCGCTATTGCGAACATCAACAAAATAACAAAGCCCAAGTAACTGCTAAGTTGAAATTGTTGAGAGATGAGTGAGCCATGGCTCATCGGAATTGTTAGGGTTTCAAGAGTTGCAGCACTCGGAGATTCAACAGCTACCGTGAGCACACCCTCGGGCATTTTGACCCAAGTGTCACCTACCGCTGCAGATTCTGGATGGCTTTCTACAATCGGAAGTACAACATCAGAGAGACTCTCGCCAAGGACGATTGACGACTGGCTCATTTCAACACTGCCTGCCATGGTTACCATAAAATCTAAAATGACTGGCAACATGAGAAAGTACATTAATAGAAGACCTGCAGCGCCAAGTAAAGTGCTTAATGGAATTAGGAAGTAGACAAATCTTCGTTCGTGGTAGTGTAATCCTGGTGAAACAAACCTCCAAATTTGATACAAAATCCACGGACCCGAGGTAAGTACCGCTGCTCCTAGAGCAATCTTCATCTCTGCAAGTAGAAACTCTGGTGGACTTAATACTTGTACCTGTGTAGGAAGCCCGTGTTTTTCTAGCACCGAATAAAGGGGCACAAGGAACCAACGAACGATGGGGTCGGCAACTAAGAAGAAGAGAACAGCAAGTGGGAGAGGAGGGATAATGCACCAGATAATTCTGGTGCGTAGTTCCTCAAGGTGTTCTCCAAGTGACATGGCGCCTTGTTGGGATGAATGAACTTTTTGCATATAAACTACGTACAGGATACTCGTTACTCGACAAGGGTATACTGCTCTATTGCTTGAGAAATTATGACATCACCAAATGATTATTACAAACTACTAGGCGTAGATCGCTCTGCCACTGCAGAAGAGATTCGCAAGGCATATCGTAAACTTGCGAGGAAGTACCATCCAGATGTAAATAAGGCTGAAGATGCGGCAACGAAATTTGCGGAAGTGCAAGAGGCCTACGATACGCTTTCGGATGCTGAAAAACGGAAAATGTATGACCAATTTGGCTCGGCTGGACCACAAGGAGGGGGTGGTTTTCGCGGAAACCCTCGTTGGGGACAGAGTGGATATGGACAAACGGTAGACTTCTCTGACATATTTGGTTCAGCTTTTGGTGGGGATGGGTCTGGTTCACCATTTGGTGGAGGGCAACAGCAGTCCGTAAAAGGTCAAGATCAAACCCACGCAATGACGGTGACATTTATGACTGCGCTAAAGGGTGGAACTGAAGAGATTCGATTAGGCGATACCACAGTCAACCTGAAAATACCCGCAGGCATAGAAAGCGGTAACAAACTTCGGCTCAAAGGGAAGGGCGCTCCTGGAATGCTTGGTGGAGCATCAGGCGATTTAATTGTGACGGTTTCTGTTGGCGGACACCCCACATACCAACGACACGGGCTGGATGTTGAAATGGATGTTGATTTGAATATCGCTGAAGCAGCCTTAGGAACAAAAGTGAGTTTGCCATTACCTTTGGGTGGCTCCGTTGACATGTCAATCCCAGCTGGTGTTTCTAGCGGCGCTAGGTTAAGAGTACGGGAGAAGGGGTGTAAAACTACCGATGGTAAGCAAGGCGATTTTTACGCGGTGATTCATATCATTGCTCCAAAAGATGTGGATGAAGAAACATCTAAGCTACTAAAAGAGCTGAAACAACGACTGCCAAATCCTCGAGAGAATGATGTGTTGCACGATGGACAAGGATAAATCAGCAGTCGTTTTACTTTCGGGTGGTCTAGATTCTGCAACCGTGCTTGCAATAGCAAATAGCCAGGGGTATGTGTGTCATGCTTTAAGTTTTGAATATGGGCAGCGGCATAATATTGAAATTGAATGCTCCAAAAATGTTGCAAGGGCTTTGGGGGCGGCAACACATATCGTTTCGACAATCGACCTAAGAGCGTGGGGCGGATCAGCGTTAACAGATGCTATCGACGTTCCAAAAAGTGGTAAGGATGGTGGCATTCCAGTTACATACGTTCCTGCCCGGAATACGATTTTTTTAAGCCACGCACTGGGATATGCGGAAGCGATTGGCGCAAGGGATATATTTATTGGTGTAAATGCTGTTGATTATTCGGGGTATCCAGATTGTCGATCCGACTTTATTAATGCATTTCAGACAATGGCGAACCTTGCAACCAAGGCAGGTATTGAAGGTGATCCCTTCACTCTTCATGCCCCACTTATATCTATGACAAAAGTAGAAATAATTAAACAAGGGTTAAATCTGGGTGTTGATTATTCGATGACTCAAAGTTGCTACGACCCCTTACAAGATGGTAATGTTTGTGGGCAATGCGATGCCTGCCGTCTTCGCGATGCAGCCTTTGCTGAATTGAATTAACCACTAGCTTATTAAATGTCGAGATTCTTTACTTCAAGGGCGTGGTCTTCAATATATTTGCGACGGCATTCAACTTGTTCTCCCATTAAAGTGGTGAATAACTGATTAGCATCTGATGCAGCATCCCAAGTTACACGAAGCAATGTTCGTTTCTCAGGGTCCATCGTTGTATCCCAAAGTTCTTCTGGGTTCATTTCACCAAGACCCTTGAATCGTTTTATTTCAATACCGCGCCGTCCTATTTGTCGAAGTGTGTCAAGAATGTCGGGAATATTTGGAACGGGCACAACCTCTTGTTTGTCACTTTCTGGGTCGATTATCCAGGCGAATTTAGTGGAGAGTTTTTCGCCACTAACCGTCTCTTCCTGTACGAGGAAGTAATCGATGATGTCGATATCAAATGTAGACAAAGTGTCAATTAAGGCGTCTAATTCCCTGTTTTCATGGAGTTCACGAAGTGCAGCAATACGTGAAGAATTGCCGTTCTCAACTTCAACGTTCATGTCGTCAAGCAACAAATCGTTTTCACTGATTACTTTCCGAGCATCTTCCTCGCTCCAACAAACTATTTCATTGCCAGGCCAAACGACTCGGAACTTAGGTAACGTGTTTTCCTTCTTAGGATCATCTCTTCGGGTATCGAGTAACTTTGCAAATGGGGTTCCACGTCGCTCAGAAATACCAATAAGTTCCCCCAGTCTTGTTAGATGTTTTGCTACCCGCCCAAGCTCATCACCAGATATTCTTTTTTTCTCGTTGAAGTCGCTATCGCGAATGATTAAGGCTGCTGAATGGATTACCATTTCTGTGAGCAAAGAGGTCATCTCATTCTCATCGTTGACGTAAAAACTCTTTTTGTTTCTAGTTACCTGGTAAAGAGGTGGTTGTGCAATATAAATTTTTCCTTGGCGGACGAGCTCACTCATCTGCCTAAAGAAAAATGTTAACAATAGAGTTCGAATGTGCGATCCATCAACATCAGCATCTGTCATGATGACAATGCGACCATACCGTAACTTGGAAATATCAAAATCCTCTCCAATTCCGCACTGCAGTGCTTGAATTAGAATACGGATCTCCTCAAATCCAAGAACCTTATCAATTCTGGCTTTTTCGACATTTAAAATTTTACCTTTAAGTGGTAAAATGGCCTGTGTATCGTGGTTACGCCCACCCTTTGCTGAGCCGCCTGCAGAATCACCTTCAACAATAAATATTTCAGACCGGTTAACGTCGTTTGTTACGCAATCAGCAAGTTTTTGAGGCATTCCACCAGACTCAAGGGCTCCCTTGCGTTTGATGAGGTCCCTTGCCTTGCGCGCGGCTTCTCTGGCTTGAGCAGCAAGAATTGCCTTCAAGCAAATCTTTTTAGATTCAGAGGGATGCTCTTCGAGCCATGCTCCTAGTAATTTTGAAACAAGAGAAGAAATAATAGACTCGACTTCTGGGTTTAGTAACTTCTCCTTTGTTTGGTTGTTAAATTGTGGATCAGTCAATTGAACAGAGATAATCGTTGTTAACCCCTCACGAAGGTCATCACCGCTTGGTGTTAGCCCCTTGATTAAACTGTTTCGTTTCGCATATGAGTTAATCGTTCTCGTAAGAGAGGTTTTAAACCCAGAAACATGAGTTCCTCCATCAGGGTTTACGATATTGTTTCCAAAAGCGAGCAGAACCTCACTTGTAGCATCGGTGTATTGCATTGCAACATCACAAACTGTACCCGTATCTTCATCGGTGTAGGAAAGTGAAATTGGCGAACTGTACTCACTTTTTCCACGGTTTAAATAGGAGACATAATCAGGAAGACCGTGTTCGCTATAAAAAATTTCTTCTCGAACTTTGCCTTCGCTGTCAACCCGTTCGTCGATGAGCCGAATTGAAACACCTGGATTAAGGAATGCAAGCTCCCGCAAACGGTGTTCAAGAGATTCGTATCGAAAATCGGTGTCGTCAAAAATTTCAGGATCTGGCAAAAAAGAAATTCTTGTTCCGGTACAGCGAGGTTCCCCTTTGTAGTCTTCAATCTTATGCAGTGGTTTTTTAACTTCACCTCTAGTGAAGCTAATCATCCATGTTTCTGTTTCTTTAATAACCTCGACATCAGTCCAAATTGATAAGGCATTTACACATTTAACACCTACACCATGGAGCCCACCGGAAACCTTGTATGCATTGTCATCAAATTTACCGCCAGCATGCAACTGTGTCATGATTACTTCAACGGCTGGGCGACCATCGATTTGGGGATTCTCACTCTTCATGTCGTCGATTGGCATACCGCGACCATCGTCAACAACAGTGCATGAGCCATCAACGCCAATTCTGACAGTGATGGTGGTAGCAAATTTAGCCATTACTTCGTCAATTGCATTATCAACACACTCATAAACAAGGTGATGAAGTGCCCCAAGTCCAGTTCCACCAACGTACATTCCTGGGCGTTTGCGGATGGCTTCCAAACCCTCTAAAACTTGTATTTGCTCAGAGGTGTATGTGTCTGTGGAATTGGTCATAAAGTTATGGGGATGCCTACGTATAAAAGTCGTGTTTTTGTTGGAAAAGACAGATAAATCATCGCAGTTCCACTACTTGACTATTATACCTTTGAACACCCGATAATGCCTCAGAATAGTGGGAATTAGATGCTCTAATTTACCTGTTTTTGTAGCCGGATTGCTAACTAGGACGATACACTAATAACTGTATTTCTGATGAATTCAACCAAGAACCACAACTCAACTATTAACCTTCGGGAAAATCTTACAGCACGCCGCTCCTTTCTTCTAGCGAGCGCGATGTTCTTGGTTGGCTGTGGAACAAAGAAAACAACTTCTACATTGCCTAGCCCGATTTGGTCTGCTTCCAAGTCTCCACAATTAGATACTTCTATACAAGAGATTGCATTACCCGAACCCACATTTTTGTTTGGAGCGATATCTCGTTCAAATTGGGCAAAGGGCCAGCCGATTCCCCGAAACATGAATCGAATGTTACCAGCAAGATATATAACTATTCATCATGATGGGATGTCTGCATTTACGTCAACCTCAAAATCTGGATCGGCATCACGGCTTGAAACTATTCGAAAATCACATCTCCGCCGAGATGGTGGGCGGTGGGGTGACATCGGATACCACTTCGCAATTGATCCAGCAGGGCGATTGTGGCAGGGCAGGACATTGGCATGGCAGGGCGCTCACGTTAAAGCAAGAAACGAGGGGAACATTGGAGTTGTTGTCCTTGGAAATTATGAAATACAAACGGTCAACGCTACCCAGATAGCAACAATACAATCCACTTTGCATGCGCTTATGAAGAAGTACAACGTGCCAGTATCCAAAGTGCGTACCCACCAAGAATGGTCTGCAACAGCTTGCCCAGGGAAAACCCTTCAAAGAGCGATGGTGGGTATCCGTGGGACGACCCTCAAAAACGCCTAATGGATATGATGGAAATTAGTTTTATATTTTTTTTATAGAATTAAGGCAACAGAACAGGGGAACGGAACAATTGTGGCGTATTATAAAAGTGTAATGAAAGAATCTGTGTCCGTTCAATTTAAACAGTATTTTCCTGTCTTTCCGCTACCTGAAACTACGCTTCTCCCGCATTCTGCGATGCCCCTTTCAGTATTTGACTCAAGTTTTAAACAACTAACAGATCACTCACTCGATGGAAGTGGTCAAATTGCCTTTGCAACCTTTAGTAATCCTGGTGAGAGTAGTGGACCAGGGGACGTTACTCCTTTGCGAGATGTTGTTTGCTTAGCACAAATTATTGAACACGAAAAAGTTGAAAATGGGTACAACATGATGGTGTACGGGCTTTGTCGAGCGAAAATCATTGAAGAAATAAAACCAGAAGGCGAATGTTTGTATCGAAAAGCGAAACTGGTACCTGTGGAGAAAAAGGAAGAAGAATTGGATGAAATATACAGAGTGGAATTACTTCATATGCTTTTTCGCCCAAATCTCTCTCGCCTCGATAATCACGAAACAATGATGGATTGGATTGTTGGTTCTGAACTCTCAAACACTGCGTTGTTTGAAGTCATTAGCAGTTCAGTTTTTGAAGATTCGGAACTCCGCTATGAATTGCTTTCAGAACCTTCTTGTGAAAAACGTTCAAAGCGAATTCTTTCGGAGCTCTCCAAACTAGATCGCATGTTAGAAATGGCTGAGAAACAACCCAAAGATATATTAGATGGTGGAATTTCAAAGAATTAGGATTCTTGTAGAAAGTGCGTTTTGTATTAGAACACCCATGGCTTGCATCAATATCGATATCAGCAATTGCCTTTGCATTAGTGTGGACTGGGCTTCGGGATGGCGTTCCAACAAGAACTAAGATTGGCATTGGCGTTTTTTGCATTGCTGTTGTTGCATGCCTCCTAGGTATTTTCATAACCACTCCAACAGAGCACGCGAAACGAGTCGTGTTTACATTCGTAGAAGGAGTTGAAGAGAATGACGTTCCAAAAGCCCTTTCAGTTTTACATCACAAAGTGAGGCTTGTTGATTGGTGGGATGAAATATCTAATAAAGGAATTCAAGGAATCAGAGAAAGTATCAATAAACTACACACAGAACGACCGTTAAGTTTTAATGTGGTTCTAAAACTCCATCCTGTTGAAAGAGAGGATGATGTACTCGTTGACCTATCATTATTGAGTAGAGTTGCAAGAATAGGAACAGTGCCATCTAGATGGAAACTTCTACTAATGCCAGATGAGCAGGGGATTTGGAAAATATATTCTATTGATGCAATTGAAATAATGGGCAAATCGTACAGGTAACTAATACTCAGCAATTTTAAAGAGGCGAGGATGTTACAATACGCGAATGTCTAAAATTTGGATTGATGGCAAGTTTGTAGATTCCTCCAAGGCAAAAGTGAGTGTTTTTGATCACGGCTTGCTCTATGGCGATGGTTGTTTTGAAGGAATTAGAATCTATAACGGGCGAATTTTGAAATTGCGATCCCATGTAGTTCGCATGTTTGAGTCCGCTGCAGCTACCCGACTGCAACCAGGGTATTCTATCGATGAAATAGAAGAACTAATTCGCGAGACGGTTGCCTTAAACGAACAGAAAAACGGGTACATCCGTCTTGTTTTTACTAGAGGGAAAGGTACGTTGGGATTGAATCCTTTTTTGTGCCCAACGGCGACAGTATTTATTATTGTAGAAAGCATTAAACTCTATCCAGATGAGATGTATGAAGATGGCATGTCCATCATTGTTGCCAAGCGCCCTCGCATTCCTAAAGAATGTCTTGATCCGCAGGTAAAAAGTTTGAACTACCTGAACAACATCCTTGCAAAGATAGAAGCCATTGATGCCGGTGTTCTTGAGGCATTAATGCTTAATCTTGACGGTGAAGTTGCAGAGTGTACCGGCGACAATATTTTTATTATCAAAGATGGAGTTGTTTCAACACCGCCTATTTCTGCAGGCATCTTGAACGGCATTACTCGTAGATTAGTTATAGAATCAATTGCTCCTGAGATTGGATACGAGATACAAGAGCGCACACTGACACTCGATGAGGTTATGGGTGCAGATGAAGTCTTTTTGACAGGTACCGCAGCAGAAGTCATTGGAGTGAGTCACATTGGCGACAAAGTGATTGGTTGTGGAAAGGTGGGCTCCATAACACACGCATTCGAAAATCAATTCCGGAAAATGGTTGCAGAAAACGCACCAGAGGATTAATTATCTGCTGTTATAGGGATGGTATCGCAGTCCTTTGTATGACAAACTAACCGATCTTTTGTATTGGATGACCAATCATTTACAATTTTGTCTGGAGCGTTTTCGCCATCGTGAATTTGTAAAAGGTCGTATCGATTATCACGTTTTGCAGGTGTAAACCCTACCTCTCGAATCATGCGGCACAACTTTGCTTCGTTTAAGCAAAAAGTTGTACCTGCGGCACTGACGACATTTTCTTCGAGCATAACCGAACCTAAATCATTAGCTCCGTACATCAATGCGGTTTGTCCAATGGCTGGACCCATCGTGACCCAACTTGAACCGATGGAGTAAATATTATCAAGGAAAAGACGGCTTAATGCTTGTGTGCGTAAATATGAACTTGAGCCCGCGAGTCGTAATCGTCGTCCGAATTCAGGATGATCTGATTTTGTGCCAGACCCATTAAGTTTTGCAACAACATCACCAGGAAAAGGATTTGATTCTGACCAATCCCACTCCTTGACACGACCAAGTGGCGAGTTGTCTGGTTGGAACGGCCAAGATATAAAAGCGTTATACCTGCCGCCTCCATGTAATCCAAAATCAGCAATCGATTTGTCTTGCCAAGTTCGTACTAAATCAAAGTGGTGGATGCGATCGGCAATTCCTTCGATGTGTCCAAACATCATTGTTGCACTTGTGTTCATGCCAAGTTCATGCGCAACTCGCATAACAGTAAGCCAAACCTCAGCGTTACATTTTCCAAGACCAATTTTTTTACGGACAGCAGGAGCAAAAATCTCACCACCACCACC
The DNA here is from genome assembly GCA_964477675.1 of uncultured Isosphaeraceae bacterium. Lineage (GTDB taxonomy): Bacteria > Planctomycetota > Phycisphaerae > Phycisphaerales > SM1A02. The sequence goes on along the minus strand of CAYZEX010000005.1, from coordinate 4,405 downwards.
AGGAATGGATTGCAACCCAGCATCTTGAAGTTGCGTGAGTACAAAGTGTACTTTTTCATCTAGAGTGTTTCCTGGTGTCTCGAAGAAATGTATAAACTCAATTATTTCAGGAGGGCTAAAGGCGTGGACATGTACTTGTGGGAATTTTTCTCGCAATTGAGAGAGCAACTCTGTGTACCACTCAAGAGGCAACTCAGGATTCATCCCACCTTGCATGAGTATCTGGGTTCCACCAATGTCCACGATTTCCTGTACTTTTTGAAGAACCGATTCATAAGTCAGCGTGTATGCATCATCTTCGTGCCCGTCTCGACGAAATGCACAGAAGGTACATTTTGCGGTGCATATGTTTGTGTAATTGATGTTTCGATCGACGATATACGTTCGCAAATGTTCACCGTGCAACGCTCTGCACCTTTGGTCAGCCCACCGACCTAGTTCTGGTAGTGGCATATCGTGATACAAACTCAACGCTTGCTCTGGGGTGATGCGAAGATTGCCCTCGGCAACATCTTGCAACACAGCAGGGTCGAATATATTTGCAGTTGGTGCAATCGAAATTGCCATTTGGTAATTATACTCTAGCACGCATCTTCAATGGTTTTGGATATTATTTTGCACTCACTCATTAATGCAGCAGTTCGTTCTTGGTATGAAGTTTGTTGAGTGGAACTTTTGAGTTGTTGCACATTTATTGCAACATTGAGGCTTGATGCTCGCGCAGCCGATTCCGCAAGGATTGCAGCAATCACTAAATCGCTCGATAACATTGCATTTGTTTTACCGACGAGAGTTTGAAGTGTTACGAGTATTCTGTTGCTGAGTTCCATGGTTTTCATCGGGACTTCAATTGCTCGCACTAATGCGGTCTCAAAAGAAGAAATACGCTTTGGGTCATCACTTTTTAGTTTCCACAAGGAATTAAGTGCTTGATATGCCTTCGCATCTTCTTCCGCTAGGATGATTGCTTCATCCGATGCAGCACGCAAAAAATTAGAGCAGTCAGTTTGCAATTTCTCATGCTCTTTGTACTTGTTTTTACCTTCAGTGTATGCGAGGACCATTTGCCCAAGAGCCGATGAAAGTGCTGCCAACAATCCCGCAACCGAACCTCCACCAGGCGTCGGCTGCTTCGCTGCAAGAGAACTGAGTAGTTCGTTTACGGATTGTGTATTCAAGGTCATCACGATCTAATTTCTGCGGAAAAGTTTTCCATCAACATCTTGATTGCTTTAGAGGTGGGTCCATCCACTTCTTCGTGGGTGAGTGTTCGTTGTAAGTCACGAAAACGCAATTTTAAGGTAAGCGATTTAGTGCCACGCTCAATATTTCTACCTCTGAATGTCGTGACAAAGGAAATGTTCTCAAGGTGTTCTAGATTTAGTTCTATAATTGCTTCTTGGAGAGATGACCACAGCACACTTTCATCGAGAATAACAGTGATATCTCTTTCGATGGCTGGTTGCTTTGGTAACGGGTGCGATTGCACGTCGGGCGGAAAATTTGAAAGCAAAGTATCGATATAAAGTTGGGCAACGTGTAAGGTCATTGGCAGATCCCAATTTTTTTGTGCAGAGGTGGAAAGGCGCCCGACCCGACCGATGATGGTTCCCTGCGCAACGATATCTCCTCCCGGTTCAAGCCAAGGGGCGTTTTCGTTCAAAGAGACAGAGACGTTATCCAATCCAGTAAGAATGGAGCAAAGTCGGTCGATAACACCACGAATTTTGCCGGTACTTTCCTCTTCCTTTGCGTCCATAACTAACGCAAGTTCGGTGTGTTCTTCGTGTGTATCACCTTCAAGAGCAAAGACAGAGCCAAGTTCAGCAAGGTACAAGTTTTTTACACCGTTGTCTTCATTGTGCTTTCTTACTGTAAGCAAACTTGGAATAAGTGATGGGCGAAGAGCGGGTTCAGCAGTAGCTCTATCATCATCAATTGTTAAAGGAGATTGACCATCAAGTAAAAACTGGCTTGCAGCTTCTGTGGAAATTAATGAGTGAGTTACACATTCAACAAAGCCCATTCCAGCGAGAGCGTCCAAAACTGCTTGTCTTCCAGCCGCTTCTCCACCGGAACTTGGAACTTTAACTTCAATCGATTCTTCAATAGCAATGTTTTCATATCCGTGAATGCGACCAACTTCCTCAACAAGATCTATTTCTCTTTGAATGTCTCCTCGGTAATGTGGAACTGTTGCAGTCACAACCCCGTTGGAACAAGTTGCGTCGAACCCAATTGAGTTTAGATGGGAAACGATCAATTCATCAGAAATATCGTTACCCAAACGTTCTTTACAGTACTCGGTTCGCATTGAAACCGTAATTGGCTCAGGAAATTCTTTTCCATCACGCAAAGTACCTTTGCAAAGAGATCCTCCACCAACTTCAAGCAGCAAACTAGCAAGCCGGTCTGCGCATGGTTCAACCTGTCTTGGATTAACACCGCGTTCAAATCGAAAACTAGAATCGCTTGAGATGTTGTGTCGCCTACTCATTTCTCGAACGACAACGGGGTCAAAAGTAGCCGATTCGATAAGTAAGTTCGTTGTTTCTTCCGTTACTGCGGTCTCGGCTCCGCCCTTTACGCCAGCAAGAGCCACAGGTTTTTCAGCATCTGCAATGACCAAATCATCGCAAGTAAGTTTTATAGGTGTTGCATCTTCGCCAAGTGGCAAAAAAGTTTCACCATCGACTGCGCGCCGAACGATTATTTTGTTCCCAGCAAGTTTGTCAAGATCGAAAACATGCGTTGGCTGTCCATGCTCAAAAAGTACAAAATTGGTTGCGTCAACAACAGCATTACGGGGAATGTCACCACGATTCTCGATTTTGGTTGCAAGCCACTTTGGTGATTGTTGAACAGATGCGCCCCGAATTACTCTAGCGGTATAGAGAGGGCAAAGATCTGGCTCTTGATTCGTAACTGAAGCTGATTCGCCAACAGGCGGGCCAGAATCATCTACGGTATTGTCGGGGATTAGGAGTTCATTATCAGTTCTTGCAGCGATTTCTCTTGCAAGCCCGATGTGGCACGTGCAATCCCCTCGGTTTGAGGTCATTTCAAAGTCCTGACGAACGTCGCCATCCTGCAAATTTTCTCGCCCCTCAAGGGGAAAACCTGCTGCAGTGAGCAGTTCGGCTTGATCTTCAGTAGAAACATCGTTCTTCAAATAGTCATTGATCCAGTTTGTAGTTACCAACATTGCTGCAGAATAGCTATTCTGTGTGGAATGCGAAGCCATCTATCTAATTTGCTTTCCTTTTTTTGCGTATTGTTGTTTTCTGGGTGCACCACCAATCATCCCATCACCGACCCACTTTCGGTTGCACCAAATGATTTTTCTCTCGATATTACGATTGCTGCTACTGAGCCACATCATTTAGCACACCTAAACTCGTCTCGCTTTGTTGTTTTTCCAAATGGAGCGCTGCACCATGGTGACGAAGAGGGGTGGGGACCCAATACACTTCCAGCACGAACCCGCATTCTTTCTAGGGAACAGATTGCAAAGATTTGGATTTTGCTCGATGAAGTTGGTATGTCAAATCCTGAAAATGCCGACCAAACAGTGAACTTTCAAATTCTTCCAAAACCAAAAGAAGGCTTGGTCTACATGATTGCAATTAATGCCCATGGAAAATACTGGAATTATGTAAATTATATTTCTGATGAAAAAACGATTGAGCCAAAATACATAAAATTAATTCGGTTATTAGCTAAGTATTCTTGGGTTAGTGAAGAAGAAAGTAATAATTAAATGAAATTGTTCATGGTGTTGTTTATAAACTTTTGCATGTTTGGTTGTCAAAATGGAACAGCAGGCACACACTTACATTTTGAAATGATCGCACCGCAGCAGGCGGTTTTGCTTCAAGTAAAGAATGATAAAACCGTTTCTTATGGTGGAGGAGTTAATGCAGTAGAAGGCAAAACGACTTGGCAGGGCGAAATGAATGCCAAGCAACAAAGCACATATACGACATTAATAGAGAATACTGGCTGGTTCATAACACCTCCGAAGAATGATGAAAATGCAGGAACGGGGCACTACAAGATTCGGGTTCGGTCTACTACAATTTCTGAAGCATTTACTTTGCCATTAAGTGATAACAAGGCAACTTTACTTTATGATTTTTTACTACAAGTTGCGTCTGAACGATTTTTGCCGCACCTTGATACATTACCAAAACCTCAGATGGATGTAATTATTGATAGGAAACTAAAAACTAAATGAATCCCAAAGATGCATTACAAGAATTGTTATCAGGAAATGTGCGGTATGTTGAAGGGCGTTCAAATGCAGTCAACACCCCCGCGAACCGCTTGGAGCTTGCGCAGGGGCAATCCCCAATCGCTGCAGTAATTCGTTGTGCCGATTCACGAGTTGCCCCCGAAATAGTTT
>CAYZEX010000004.1:0-28823 GCA_964477675.1 uncultured Isosphaeraceae bacterium | reverse complement strand
TTTCTGATGAAGTTGTCATTTATATACCTGTAACAATTGCTAGCGATGCAAAAGTTGGTGTGGCAACCTTCACTATTAAACCAGTGTTTCAAGTATGTGATGACACTTCATGTTTACGGGCAACCCCGAGACCCAACGAAGATGGTTGGGATGATTATGGCATAACCAAATCAATTAACATTGTAAAAACTGGTAATACACTTGCTACTACAACGAATACAACAGATGAGTTCAAAGCCTTCGATAGCTCGGTTTTTTCTGATATACACGCAGGAGTTAAGGCGCCACTAGACAACAACATTGGGTTTGATGCCTGTGGAATTCGATTTACTCTTGACGCAAATGGTCCTTCTGGATTACTTCTATTATTGCTAGTCGCAATGGGGGGTGGGTTTTTGTTAAATTTAACCCCATGCGTGCTTCCTGTTATTCCAATCAAAATTATGGGGCTTAGTGCTAGCGCTGGGAATCGCAGAAAAACCCTGTACTTAGGTGTTTGGATGATGCTTGGTGTAATGTCACTTTGGGTTTTGCTTGGTGTTGGAATAGCGCTAGTTGCTGGATTTACCGCTATAAATCAACTTTTTCAATATCCCGCCTTTACTATTGCTCTTGGAATCTTCATTGGAATTATGGCAATAGGAATGGGAGGATTGTTTTCAATCCGACTACCAAACGTTATTTACAAAGTAAATCCGAAACATGATTCATGGTTTGGTTCTTTTTTGTTTGGAATCATGACTGCTATTTTATCAACACCATGCACTGCACCGTTTATGGGCGCTGCTGCTGCTTGGGCAGCAACACAGTCAGCAACTGTTACGTTAAGTGTCTTTGGTTCTATTGGATTTGGGATGGCGGTTCCCTATCTAATCCTTGCAGCCTTCCCACACCTTGTTGAAAAAATGCCAAAGGCAGGGGCATCAAGTGAAGTGATTAAACAGGTCATGGGTTTACTCATGCTAGCAGCAGCCGCTTACTTCTTGGGTGTTGGTCTAAGCGGCACCTTGCAACAGGAAGGCGCGCCACCATCACGATTCTACCTTTGGATTGTTGCTGCGTGCGTAGCAACTTCTGGTATATGGCTGGCATGGAGAACTTTTAAAATTGCAAATACTCCAACAACAAAAATCTTTTTTGTATTGCTTGGATTTGCGATTACTGTTCTCTCAATCTTCGGTGGTTTTCGCTTAACTGATAAAGGACCTATCGACTGGGAATACTACACCCCAGAATTGCTTGCAGAAAAACTTGCTGATGGTAATGTTGTTGTGCTTGAATTCACCGCAGAATGGTGTTTAAACTGCAAATTGCTCGAATCTACTGTATTGCACGATTCACAAGTTGTTAAAGCACTTGAAACTGACGATGTAGCGCCAATAAAGATAGATCTAACTGGTAACAACATTTCCGGCAACGCCCTTCTCAATGAGTTGGGTGGGCTTCGTATTCCACTTCTTATCATCATGGGTCCAGATGGCGAAGAAGATTTTCGTGGTGATTTTTATACTGTTAACCAAGTTATTGCTGCCATAAAAAAATCAAGAGGTAATGAATGAACTCTGTTTCGGTCTATTGCGCTTCGTCGATGACGCTAGAGCCATGTTTTCATGATGCTGCGAAAATTATTGGAAAGGGTCTTGCCACAAGAGGACTTACACTTGTCTACGGGGGTGGTTGCATTGGATTGATGGGTGAAGTCGCAACAATAACTGCAGAACATGGGGGAGAAGTTGTTGGTGTAATTACACATAAATTTGTTGCGCACGAACAAGCAAATGAAAACTGTGATGAACTTATTGTGGTCAATACGATGCAAGAACGACGAACACTTATGATGAATCGCGGGGATGCGTTTATTATCCTTCCTGGTGGCATTGGAACATACGAAGAATTTTTTGAGGTGTTGGTCGGAAGACAAATCAATGATCACACAAAACCTATTGGCATTGTCAATGTTGATGGGTACTTCGATCCGCTCCTTAAAATGCTTGAGCATGGGATCGAACACAATTTCATGCGACCCGCCCTTAGACAGTTGATGTTTTTCGACCCCTGTCCTGATGCAGTGCTTGATTACATTACCTCAGGCGACAACTATCAGCCCACTCCAGAAGATATTCTCCCAATGCACGGGTAAAGTTTGCAGTGAATGTTTTATGAACATTGAAAAACCGTAGTTTCCTATAAACTACTCAAATCGAAGTGCAGTGGATTGGAATAGATAGAACAATCGTGTACTGAGATTGAACTATCCAGAGGTAGTTTCTTTCCAAACCAGTACCACTGGTATACTGTGATTTATGGTTACCGAAAAGCCAGTCTTGGGCATGATTGCGGGCAATGGCATTTTGCCGGTACTTGCAGCAAGGGGTGCAAGGGAAGCGGGTTTTCATGTGTGCTGTGTCGGATTACGAAATCAGTACGTCCCTGAATTACCTGAATCATGCGACGAATTCTCGATTGCTGGTATGGCTCGTGTGGGGAGGTGGATTCGACTACTAAAAAAATGGGGTGCCAGTGATACCGTTATGGTTGGTGGTGTTGGGAAGACCGTCATGCACGATCCATTTGGCATCATACGGCTCATGCCAGATATCACTGGACTGCTTCTCTGGTATAGAACACTGCGTCATGACCGCAGGGATGCTACAGTTCTTGGTGCAATTGCAGATGAATTGCAAAAATCTGGAGTTACTCTCATCGATTCAACAACACACATCCCAAACCACCTTGCAGGAAATGGAACTCTTGGCAACGTTACACCAAGCGCAAAACAGGTTGCAGACATTGATTTTGGTTGGCCATTATTAACTCAGAGCGCTGCCCTACATATTGGACAATCAATTGCTGTGCGTGATGGAGATGTTCTTGCTGTCGAGGCCATTGAGGGAACCGCAGCACTCATTGAACGTGCGGGATCTCTATGTAAAAAGAATGGTTGGACATTACTTAAGACTGCAGCAATTGACCATGACATGAGGGCTGACGTCCCTTCGATAGGAACCAAAACCATTGAACAAGTTGCAAACGCCGGTTGCACTTGCATCGCAGTTGGAACAGGTAAAGTTATTTTGCTTGATGCGCCTGCAGTTATCGAAGCAGCAAACAAATCGGGCGTAGCACTTGTCGGCATTCCAAATGAATGAAACCCAATTTGTTTCTCGCGCTGGGATTAAGTTAGAGCATGCTCTTGATGTTTTCAAATTTGATGTAACTGGGCTTCGTTGTGCTGATTTGGGATGTAACGTTGGTGGGTTTACGGATTGTCTCCTGCAGCGCGGAGCATCCCACGTGTACGCTGTAGACACTGGCTACGGTACACTTGCATGGAAGTTAAGAAACGACAATCGAGTAACTACATTGGAACGAACCAACGCCCTTCATGTAGAGCCGATTGAGCAAGTTAATCTTGTAGTCATCGACCTTGGATGGACTCCCCAAAAACTCGCACTTCCAGCAGGACTTAGGTGGACAAATTGTGGGCATATCATTACGCTCATTAAGCCACACTATGAACTTACCAGAGAGGAAAAGGCGCAGGAGTCCGTTAGTGAGGGACTTTCTAAAGAAGCTGTTTCATGCGTTATTTCACGTATAAAATTGCACTGCCAAGAGAACTCATTGGATATTCTTAGTGAAACATTGTCGCCACTTCGAGGTAAAAAATCCAGTAAAAAGGGGAGTGGTAATAGTGAGTATTTTATGCTCTTGAAAGTCCATTCTAGATCTAGTTCTTAATCGCTTCATAAGCATTTATTGTGCTGCATTCTGGTACAATATTCATTCTTGAAAAGGCATTATGAGCGAGACACCTGAACAGAATACTGAAGCGAACAACGATGAAACATTTGGTAACATTGGCGCTGTTACCGATCAATCAATCGAACGAGAACTGCACGACAGTTATTTGACTTACGCAATGTCAACCATTATGGACCGTGCGCTACCGGATGTTCGTGATGGTCTTAAGCCTTCACAAAGAAGAATTCTAGTTGCAATGCACGACCTAAACCTTTCGCCTGGTCGTAAACATCGTAAATGCGCAAAAATTGCTGGCGACACTTCTGGTAACTATCACCCACATGGTGAATCTGTCATCTATCCAACACTCGTGAACATGGGTCAAAATTGGAAGATGCGTGCCATGCTCGTTGATAAACAGGGAAACTTTGGTTCTATTGATGGTGACCCACCCGCTGCGATGCGTTATACCGAAGCTCGAATGACACATGCAGCTGTTGCGATGCTTGATGATATTAAGTTAGACACAGTGGATTTTAAACCAAACTACGATGAGACACGACAAGAACCAACTGTCCTCCCTGGTCGTTTTCCAAACCTTCTTGTAAACGGCTCAAGCGGTATCGCTGTTGGCATGTCGTGCTCAATGCCGCCACATAACGTAGGTGAAATTTGCGATGCTATTGTTGCTACGATTGATAACCCAGAACTTGATTTTGCTGACCTACTTGAAATAGTTCCGGGACCAGATTTCCCAACTGGAGGGCTAGTTGTTGGTAAACAGGGGCTTGCAGAAGCGTATGCAACTGGCAGGGGCAAACTGCGCGTACGAGGTCGCGTACACCACGAAACCATTGGCAAGCGAGAAGCAATTGTAATTGACGAAATTCCCTACCAACTTGTGCAAAACAATTTGATTGAAAAGATTGTTGATTGTGCTAAGACTGGTCGTATCGATGATATTTCGGATATCAAAAATTTCTCGGGCAAAAAATGGCGAACACGAATCGTTGTATACCTAAAACGCGGGGCTGACCCTGATGTTGTTGAGCGCCAATTATATAGATACACTCCTCTACAATCGACGGTTTCGGTAATCAACATTGCACTTGTCAACAACCGACCGCAAACACTCGGTCTACGCGGGCTCATTGATTGCTGGGTAAATCATCGCCGTATGGTTATACGTAGGCGAACAGAACACCTGCATCGAGAAGCATCAAAGGCGGCACATCGCCTTGAAGGTTTAATTTACGCAGTCTGTGATATCGACGAAGTCATTGCTCTTATTCGAGCAAGTCGAACCCGCGAAGAGGCCATTGAAAAGTTAATGGTGCGTGAATTCTGTGTTCCTGAAAACCATGAATATGCAACATTCATCGCTAAACGGTTGATTGAGAAAGCAAAAGATGGAGTTTTGCTTTCTCGTTTGCAAGCTGATGCTATTGGAGCACTACGCCTCATTCAACTGGTCGGCCTTGAAATTGAAAAACTCACAAGTGAGTACGCTGATTTACTTGAGAAAATTGAGGATTACGAAGAAATTCTTTCTGACGAAAAACGAATACTTGACATTATTCGCGAAGATTGCATTGAACTTAAAGATAAGTTTGCTACAGATCGGATTACGGGTTTTGTTGATGGCGAAGACGATGACTTTGATTATGGCGCTCTTATTCCAGAGCATGACGTCTGCGTTACCATCTCACGCCATGGTTACGTAAAACGATTGCCAATTAACACCTTCCGCGAACAGGGACGAGGTGGTCGAGGTATTAAGGGTGGTGAAACAAAAGATGGTGATTTTATTGAACACATCTTCGTAGCATCAACACATGACGACCTACTTTGTTTTACTGACACCGGACGGGTATTCCAATTAAAGGTTTATCAAATACCCGAAGCAACAAGAACGAGCCGTGGTCGTGCTATTGTGAATCTCCTGCAACTCAAAGAAGGCGAAAATATTGTCACATTTAGAAGTATCAAAGACTTTGAAACATGTCAAGATAATCTAGTCTTTGCAACATCCCTTGGGCGCGTAAAACGAACTGCTGTGTCTGAATACAGGAACGTAAATCGAGGGGGCATCCATGCTATTAAACTTAACGAGGGTGACTCTCTTGTAGATGTTATTAAAACCACAGGCGAAAGCCACGTACTTCTTGGTACGTCAACTGGTATGTCCATCCGCTTCGTTGAAACAGATGCACGCCTCATGGGTCGAACTGCCGCGGGCGTAAAGGGCATTTCGCTTACAAAAAGTGATCGAGTTGTTGGATGTGTTCTCGCTGAGGACGATGCTGATCTTATGACCATGACACAGAATGGCTACGGTAAACGCACACCAATGATTGATTACCTAGTGCAAAGTGAAGATGGGTCAACTAGAGCGCAATCTCGCGGTGGCAAGGGGCGTAGAGATATTCAAACAGGTGATAGAAACGGCCTTGTTGCTGATATTCGTTCCGTTCGCGATAGCGACAGTTTAATGTTTATCACAGCAAACGGTATGCTTGTACGCATTTCAGCAAGTGATATCAGAACCATCGGAAGAAATACCAAGGGTGTTCGCGTAGTAAACCTTAAAGAAGGTGATAGATTAATCGCTGCAGCAAAAGTCGAAGGTGTCGAAGATACTGTATCCTCTGCAACATGACATTAAATCAGTGGAACGACGACATTGTAATTCTCGAACTTCTTGACGAGCCTGACTTTTCTGAAGATACCGACACATTATTATCAAAAATTAGGTGCGAAAGTTCTTCCCCACCAAATGCAATTGTTGATTTGCAAAATGTAGCAAATCTTAACTCATCAAACCTTGGTGCTTTAATTGAAATCAAAAAGCTTCTTAAGTCTAAACAACGAAGAATGATTATCTGCAATATTTCCGATTCAATTTGGTCAACAATGCTCGCCACGGGTCTAGATCAAGTCTTTGAGTTTATTGAAAATACTCCAGTAGCACTTGCAAGTTTAACATTTGAGGAATGATGTATGCGACCGATTCGTCGCACTGAACACGAAACCCGAGTTGAGATGATGCCACTCATCGATGTCGTTTTTCTTCTTTTAACTTTTTTTATTTACGCAATGGTGCTTATGGTTCGGGCAGAAATTTTGCCTGTTCCGCTAGAGTCTTATGCTTCGGGAACCCCTGCAGAACCTCGCGCGTCTATTTCTGTCACCATCGCGATTGACGGTAATATTTATGTAAACCAAACTTTGGCTTCTCTTAACAATGTCGCCTCGCTAGTTTCAACTGAACTTGCTGATAATCCCGGTGCGGCTATATATGTTGTTGTTGAAGATGGAGTGGCCTCGGTTGACAGAGGCCCCCTTTTAACTGGAACATGGGATGCGTTAAGACATCAGGGGTTAGAGATTTTTTTAGTTGGGTCACCAAAGCAAGAAGAGGTTTCGGATGACTCTCCGTGAAAACTTGATACTCATTATCGCTCTAGTGGGTTCAGTTATCCTACATGGAGCTGCAATCCCTATTGTGTATTCAAATAATCCGCCGTTGACACATACACTTCCCTCAAAATCAACGCATCTTAAAACTCCGATACAAGAAATCCCAGAAATAACATTGGGAATAGATGTGTCGGAGGTTTCAACCTTAACATGGATTGGGTATGAGGAGTATGAGGAACAGCGAGCCCGATTTGCAGAAGTAGAGCAAGCATCTATGCAAGTAGAAACTCCCATTACTAATCAGAATCTGTTAACTGAGTCTTTTACTGCACTTTTAGAAATAACTGCGCCAATCACCAAAGTCGCATCAGATCTTGCCAATGCATTACAGGGGATTGTAATAACAACTCCTGCAAACAAATTGCCCATTGTTGTACCCACTGATAAAATCCCACCTGCTCAAAAAACAGTCGTGACAGATAACCCTCAAACAGACAACAAATCTTCCGATCGTGATTCTGAAGCCACCTCACTAATACACATATCTGCGGATCAGTGGAAATCTGGTAAGCCACTTGCAGCAAAAGGTATCGTTTTACGCCCCCGAAGACCTTCATTTACGGCGAACCAACTCGTAAGCAACACGCCCGGCAATTTAGTCGCAGAACTCCACATCGATAAAAACGGAAAACCAATGAGGGTGCTCATCCTTGTAAGTACGGGGAGCCGCTCTATCGACCGTTCTTTAGAATCAAGTTTGTATCGGTGGCGCGCTTCGGGAGAGGACATTGATGCCCTTAAAGAAAACGAAACAATTGAGATAACTATTCATATTAAATTTTCAAGATAGGGTCATTATTGCGTTGTAGGAGTTTTGAATTCAGAAACCTCGAATCCCAAGTCTCCAATATGTTTTTTATGCAACTTGCTAAAAAGATACCGCTTGTTATTTCTCTAATCTACCTGCCCATATTCCCATTCTATCATTTTTGGTGAGAACATAGTCAAGCGGTGTAACAGTCGCATACCCCTGCCTTAGTGCTTCGACATCGCTACCCTCAGCAGTATGCGTAAAAGCCATGCCGTCACCGGCAGCCCAATAGTACGTTCTCCCGTCTGGTGCTTCCCGTTTATCATAATGTCCCAGAACACTTGAAGCATTCATATCAACAACTTTGATTTCTGGCATTTTCATTTCTGTATTTTCACATGTTGGAATATTTATGTTTATGACTTCATGTGGTTCAAGAGAATTTTCTATAACGGCATCAACAACCCCTCTCGCAATTACTGCAGCCCTGTCGTAACAGGTTTGTTCTCTATTCTTCAAATGTAAACTTACCGCAATCGAAGGTACGCCAAGAAATGCTGACTCTATCGCCGCAGCAACTGTTCCCGAATAAATAATATTAATACCTACATTCGACCCGCTGTTCATTCCACTTATTGTTAAATCTGGTTTCGTGCCTTCACCGAAGAGTTCTTCCCACAGTGCTTCCATTGCAAGTTTAACGCAATCTGCTGGTCGACCATCCACCGATAGTCCTCGCATAGACTCAGTGACTTCAACTTTTTGAGTCATCAGTGGAGCAGTGTATGTTATGCCGTGGCTCATAGCTGATTGAACTGTTTCGGGTGCTATCACAACTAATTCTCCAAGACCTTTTAATGCTTTGTGCAGTGCAATTAGTCCTGGTGCACGGATACCATCATCATTTGTTAGAAGAATGCGCATTTATTTTGGCTCCAAAATATATTCTTTTCCGCCCCAGTGTATGGGTGTTTTGTTTTGTAACATTGATGCTGCATCCAAAAATAACTTGGCAACAATAACCCCACCAACTGGAGCAAATACCGAAAATAGAACCGGAGCCCCATTCATTTTATAAAGCCATCCGATTACCCACATATTAAAAAATAATGACGCGGTAGAAAGCCAAAACAAAATCGGGAAAAATGTAAATCCAACAACCATTCCAACAATGCATGCCGATGGGAGGAGGAGTGAAACAATAATCGCAAGCAAGGCACTTCGACGCAACCGATTGATATTACGAGTACTTGCTTCTATATATATCCGCTTCCACCCTGTTTTAAAAGCTTCGAATGTTGGATACATCGAACACTTTAACAAACCATCAGCAAACAATAACTGAACTTTACCACCAGAAACATGTATTACTCTTGCAAACGCAATGTCTTCTAGTAAATCGTCTTTAACTGCGTCGTGCCCACCAATCTCTTCATACGCATTTCTTGAGAATAGCAAGAACTGCCCATTAGCAAATGGGCGAGGGTGATGTTCTCGATTCACTCGATCAACAGGATACTGACGCACAAGAAAGGTACTTGCAATCGGTTGCGCAATACGTTCAAATGGTTTGGTAATCGTAAGCGTGCTCAAGATGCTCAATAGTGACGCCCCACGTTTACTCGCAGAAGCAACCGAACATCGCACCAACTCCTTGTCAAACTTCGTATCCGCGTCTGTAAACAAAAGCCATTCACCTGTTGCTTTTGCTGCTCCAACTCGAGCCGCATTACACTTGCCTGCCCAACCCTCTGGACAATGATCATTTTCTATAAGGCAAATCCTCTCATCTTCTGATGCATGATTTTGAAGGATTTTAAGAGTATTGTCAGAGCAACGATCGAGAACAAAAATGATTTGAATATTCTGGTGTGATTGGTTCCGTAATGAAATTGCACACTGGTCAATAACCCTTTCTTCATTGTGTGCGGGGATAACAACGCTTACTGTTGCGTCTCTTGGGTTCGGAAGAGAAAGGCCTTCTCGAATCGTGGGTTTGGTTCGAGCCATTGACCATAAACGATAAACCATACCAATCCAGAAAAAAAGTGAAACCGTTACAAGCACGCCAAGAATATGTGAAGTGATTTCAATCGCTGCCATCCACCCGTATGGTACCTCGTTATCATCCTCATTATCAATGCACATATCACCGATCAACCAAAAACTCTTTTTTTCACAAAAAGCGTTACAAGCCATTGACGCTACTTCGACCGAACAATTTGGAATCCCAAGTATAGTCTTGATGGAAAACGCAGCAAAAGGATCAGCAGACATCGTTCTTGAATCTGTACCTCACAAGGTGCTGGAAAAAATCACAATCTTATGTGGACGTGGAAATAATGGGGGTGATGGATATGGGGTTGCTCGCCACCTTACAAACAAAGGGTGTTTTGTTCGGCTGCTTCAACTTGGTAATCCTCAAACTGAAGATTCCATTACAAATGCATCGATTTGTGAGGAAATGAATATTCCTTGTACTTCTTGGGATGAAAATATTTGTGAGGACTCATCTCTCATCATCGACGCTATTTTTGGTACAGGGCTCGACCGTGTCGTAGAGGGTGTGTATGCAGAAGCCATCACTGCCGTCAATAAACTTGACGCTCCGTGCATTTCGCTTGATATTCCTTCGGGGCTCCATTGTGACACCGGCGTGCCGCTTGGTTGTTGCATTCAAGCTTTTATGACACTTTCTTTTGTTGGGATGAAACTGGGTTTTTCACATGATGTTGCAAAAGATTATTTAGGCGAGGTTGAAATAGTTGATATTGGTTGCCCAATAAACCTACTTCGAGAGTACGGCTCAGACACATCAAAGTAGGATACGTATCTCATGTACCAAACCCTCCTTACAACCAGATATATCACTAGCCGCGTCATTCCACTTATTGCCGTTGCTGCAGTTGCTCTTTGTGTTGCACTAGTGATAGTAGTAGTTTCTGTCATGTCTGGGTTCTTAAACATGGTTCAATCTTCAGGACGATCACTAATGGGAGATATTGTTATCTCGTACGGGGTATCGGGTATTCCACACTACGAAAAACTCATTGAACTCCTTGAGGCAGATTCTGAAGTATTTGCCGCAACCCCTATCGTTGAAGGTTGGGGTCTTCTTCGAATGCCCTACCCTGATTCAGATGCTAAACAATCTGAAACCGTTCAGGTCTGGGGGATTGAACCTACTTCGTTTGCCAAAGTAACTTCGTTTGGTGATTCCTTACTTTGGAAAACACCTTCTGACAACCAACGAAATTGGCTTCTAAGTAGTGTTCTCTTAGAAAATCAAGATGCACTTCGCCAACAGATTGATCCAAAACCGTGGGGCGAAATTGCAGATCTTGTTAACAGTTCCTTATCGAAGATGAAGAATGGACCTGTCCCAATATGGGAGCGTGTTCAAGAAATTCTTAATGAAGAACAGTGGACCGCCGTATTACACTTCGATGAACGGCTTCAAGAACCAAGTACTCTTCATCAACAAGGTCTTTCGCTTTCTAGAAATGGAAAACCGGGCATCGTCTCTGGGCTTCATGTGTCAGAAGGAAACAAACGGCAAATGGACGGATCGTATGCTGTTATTTGGAATGATTATTGGTGGCTACCAAGGCATCAAGGCACCCTCACCATGCTCCCAACTGATGGCGATAGTGAACCAAAATCTAAAATTATGCCCTTTGTAAATGAGTTTCAATCTGGTGTGTATTTGATTGACGACGCACGTATTTTTATACCACTCAATGTTGCCCAAGAATTATTAGGTCTCAACCAAGCGGAACTTGTTAATGAAGAAGACCCAACAATTGTTGATGGAGTGTACCCAGCAAGTGCTACAAGTATATTTATTCGCGGAATCGATGGTGTTGATGCAAACGATTTACAACAAAAAGCTATACAAATATACAATACATTTCTTTCTGAGTTACCAGAAGACGCAGGGATATACCCACCACCGAGTAACAGTACGGGTTTAACCTTCAATACATGGGAAAAACAGAACGAGGGGTTTACTGGTCCTATTGAGAAAGAGAAAGAGCTAATGAGAACGCTCTTCTCCATTGTCTATTTTGTTGTTGCGGCGCTCATCCTGTCGATTTTTTGGTCTATCGTGTTTGAAAAAACTCGCGACATTGGAATTCTTCGAAGCATCGGTGCATCAAGAGCAAGTGTTGTTTGGATTTTTCTACAATACAGTTTGGTTATTGGTGTAATCGGCTCGGGGCTTGGGTTGTTGCTTGGATGGATTATTACACGAAACATTAACACGATTCATGATGCAATGGGCAATCCTCCATTAAGTGTTGGCGTTGTTTGCTTCGTTCTTGCTGGTTGTATCGCTCTGTATACATATATGAAATCTCGTGGTGGCCAGATGTTACCCATCGTGCTCGGCTCGCTTGGATTCATAGTTTGCTGCATTGTCGCTGCTCTAGTTCTCTACATTAGGCATATTGGAGGGTTGATTATCTGGAATGCAGAGGTTTATTACTTCTCAAACATTCCGAATGAAATTGATTGGCCCTCCAGCATCATTACATCTGCTGGTGCCATTATTTTTTGTTTACTTGGGGCACTAATCCCTGCAGCTAAAGCTGCTGATACCGATCCCGTGAGGGCACTTCGTCATGAATAATTTACAAGAAGCCCTACCATTATTAGAAGGTCGTAACCTTAAAAAAACTTACCAATTAGGTCGTGCAAGTGTTCCAGTGTTGCTTGACGCTTCGATTGCTGTACAGGAAGGAGAGTGGGTTACCATTTTGGGTTCAAGCGGATCTGGAAAGTCCACCATTTTACATCTGCTTGGTGGGTTAGATAGGCCGGATGATGATGGAGGAGAAGTACTCTTCCAAGGTGATTCGGTATGGTCACAATCAAACCACCAAATAAACAACTATCGAAATAATAACATCGGTTTTGTATTTCAGTTCTATCATCTTCTGCCAGAATTATCCGTCCTTGAAAATACTCTTCTTCCATCTATGGTTGGCGGGGCGAATTCTTCCGCAGTTCGCGAAAGGGGTACATCACTCCTTGACCAATTTGGACTCTCTCATAGACTCACGCATCGCCCACGCGAATTGTCGGGTGGCGAACGGCAACGAGTAGCAATTGCTCGAGCGCTCATCAATGAACCTAGTATCCTTCTCGCTGATGAACCAACAGGGAATTTAGATGAAGAGACTGGAGCCGAAATACTTGATGTTCTACAAGACCTACATTACAACGGGCTAACGATTGTGCTGGTAACCCACAATCTAGATATTGCTTCTAAAGGGAATCGCATTGTGCATCTTCGGCACGGACAGATTGAACACCCCGCCACTTTGGCACATTAGGAACTGAAAAACGCAAATAAACAACATCAAGATTTGATTTTTTGCCTTTTTATACCCTTTTCTAACAATATCTCCATATCTGCTCAAATGGAATGCCTCTTGCACCGATTGTAGTAGAGTGCGAGTGGTGTTATGCTCGCCTTAGGAACACATCCCGCATATCATGCGGACGGAGAATTGAACTATGTTTGAACGCTTAACAGATCGCGCCAGAAAGGTCATGGCTCTTGCAAACCAAGAGGCACAACGCTTCAACCATGAATATATAGGAACGGAACATATCCTCCTTGGGCTTGTCAAGGAAGGCTCTGGGGTTGGCGCAAACGTCCTCAAACACCTTGAGATTGATCTTCGCAAGGTTCGACTTGAGGTAGAAAAACTTGTTAAAAGCGGACCAGACATGGTCACTATGGGTAAATTACCACAGACACCTCGCGCAAAGAAAGTCATTGAGTATGCAATCGAAGAAGCGCGGTCACTAAACCACAATTACGTTGGTACTGAGCATTTACTTCTTGGACTATTGCGTGAACAAGATGGTGTTGCTGCACAGGTTCTAATGAATCTTGGTTTGAAACTTGAGGATGTTCGCGAGGAAGTGTTAAATCTTCTTGGTGCTGGTGTGGGTCAAGTTGAAGAGCTTGATGAAGAGGGCATGGAACCACAAGGTGATGGCCCAACACCAACTCAGCGAAGAGGTAAAAGCAAAACACCAGCACTCGACAGTTTTGGTCGGGATTTAACAGAGCTTGCTAAAAAGGATGAACTGGATCCAGTGATTGGTCGCCACAAAGAAATTGAACGACTTGTTCAAATTCTGTGCCGAAGGACTAAAAACAATCCCGTTCTTCTTGGAGAAGCGGGCGTTGGCAAAACCGCCATTATTGAGGGTCTTGCTCAACGGATAGTAGAGGGTGAAGTTCCTGACCTTCTACATGGTCGGAGAGTAGTAGTACTTGATCTTGCGATGATGGTTGCTGGAACTAAGTACCGTGGTCAGTTTGAAGAACGAATTAAAGCAGTAATGAATGAAGTTCGTCGCGCTAAAAATATCTTACTATTCATCGACGAACTACACACACTTGTTGGTGCTGGTGGTGCTGAAGGAGCTATCGATGCTTCCAACGTGTTGAAACCCGCTCTATCTCGAGGTGAAATCCAATGTATCGGTGCAACCACGTTTGATGAGTACCGTAAATACATTGAAAAAGATAATGCACTCGAGCGCCGATTCCAATCTATTGCAGTCAATCCACCAAATAACGACGATACAATCGAAATACTTAGGGGTCTTCGAGAACGATATGAACAACATCATCGTGTGAAATTTACAGATGATGCCATTCGTGCTGCCGTCGAGTTATCAAATCGATATATCTCTGACCGTGTTCAACCTGATAAATCCATCGATGTTATTGATGAGGCCGGTGCACGCGTTCGACTTAAATCCATGACAAAACCCCCCTCAATGGCTGACCTTGAGGAGGAGCTCGAATTGCTAAAGGTGAAAAAGGACGAAGCGGTTAAAAGTGCTGATTACGAAGCTGCGGCTGCGCTTCGGGATGAAGCCGAAAAACTCCGGTCCAAGAAAGACGGTGTCCAAAAAGAGTGGCGAGAGCAAATGAATGAGATAACAAGTAAAGTTGATGAAAATATCATCGCTGAAGTTGTTTCAAGCATGACTGGCGTACCACTTACACGACTTGAAGAGGCAGAATCACAACGACTCTTGCAACTTGAAGACGAACTTCACAAGACAGTAATTAGTCAACACGATGGTATCACACAAATTGCAAAAGCAATACGCAAATCACGAAGTGGGCTAAAAGATCCAAATCGACCAATGGGTTCATTTCTGTTCCTTGGTCCTACTGGAGTTGGTAAGACATTATTAGCAAAAGCAATCGCTGAATTTATGTTTGGTGATTCTGACTCACTCATCTATCTAGACATGTCAGAATATATGGAAAAACACACCGTATCAAGATTGGTAGGTGCACCTCCTGGATATGTTGGTTATGAAGAGGGTGGACAACTAACAGAAAAAATACGCCGAAAACCATACGCCGTTGTTTTGTTCGACGAGGTAGAAAAGGCGCATGGCGACGTTTTCAATATGTTGCTCCAAATCATGGAAGAAGGACGGCTCACTGATTCGTTCGGTCGACAGGTCGATTTCCGAAACACCATTGTTATCCTAACTTCAAATATCGGCTCCGATCTCATTAAGGGTGGACAATCATTTGGCTTTGGGAAACGTGAAGAGGTCGTGGATTACGATAGGTTGAAAAAACAATTGCTCAGCGAAACTGAAAAATTCTTTAGACCCGAATTTATTAACCGACTTGATGATGTTATTGTCTTCCAATCGCTTACAAAGGATGACCTTTGTTGCATAATTGATATTGAACTTGCTAAAATTATGAAACGCTTAAATAGCAAGGGAATCACAATGGAATTGGATCAAACTGCTAAGGATTTCCTAATCGAGAAGGGGTATAGCCCTGATTTTGGAGCCCGACCACTTCGACGCGCCCTTGGAACTTACATCGAAGATCCTCTCGCTGAAGCGATTCTAAGCGGAGAATATTCAGAGGGGCAACACCTTGATGTAAGCCACAAGAAAGATGTTGACCATCTGTTTTTCTCTTCATCTCAGATTGAGGAAAGTCCAGAATCTGAACCCGAACCAACTGGAGCGAGCAGTTAGAAAACTTTAAATACACCCTCCCCATAAAAGCACGAAACAGTAAGCCGTTTCGTGTTTTTTTATGATTACTTTGGCACCAAAACTACACCTTTAGTAAAACAATAGAATTCCTTATTGTGCCAATACACATCAAAATGGACAAATAGATGTAAATGTTTTTCGGTGACTTGATGCTGGATGTGTAATTGTCAGAGTGTGGGCATGGAGCATAAGCCGCCCTGCCCTAGCAAGTAATTCTGGAGTAGCGTATAGGTTGTCCCCAAGAATTGGATGCCCTATTTCCCTCAAGTGGATACGTAGTTGGTGAGAGCGTCCTGTAATGGGTTTCAGAGATAGGCGAGTTTGATGCTCCCCTCTATCTAAAACACTCCAATGTGTGACGGAGGACTTGCCTAGTTCATAATCCACACACTGCATTGGGGGGTTATCCATATCTTTTCGAATTGGAATATCAATACACCCAAAGGAATCTTCTACAACACCACCAACTTCAGCAATATATTCCTTCTCTACTTCTCGGTCTTGAAATTGGCGACTCAACTCTCGATGAGTGTTGGCATCCCTTGCCATCACAATGACCCCAGAAGTATCCATATCAAGACGATGAACAATCCTAGCTCCTTCAATCGCAGAAGCAACCCTTACCGCTAGACAGTCAATCTTGTCTAGACCGATACCTTTTACGCTTAACAGACCCGATGGTTTGTCTAAAACTACAAGGTAATCGTCATGATAAAGAACCTGAACCTCGTGCGGCAAATACTCTGGGGGCGTATGATACGCAGTTCGATTATCCAAGGAGACCTCCCATAATGTTACATTGTATGCCACTTCTTCTATCTCTAACAACGAGCATTTCACCGCTACACCCAAACGAAACTTCAGCTATCGGCGAACCTGTAAGATTGACCGACCCTGCTGTGTTTCTTAAGGCGGGTGAATCTTATTTTGATCCTGCAACCAAACGAGTTATTTTTCAGGCAATTGAACATCCAAAAGAGGGGCAAGAACCAGATGATAATTATGGAATGTACCTTGGCGATCTGACTTACGGATTTAACGGAGAAATCACTGGATTAATAAATGTAGAACGATTAAGCCCAGAAAGTTCTGCAAACACCTGTGGTTGGTTCCACCCGAGCGATGAATCCTTGGTCATGTTTGCAACAACCATGACACCACTTAAAGATGAAGATATTCCTGGGTATCAACGTGGTTCGGGTCGGTACAGATGGGCATTTCCACCAAAAATGAATATAACTTCTTTGAATCTTCAAACCAAAGAATTTAACCCACTCGTAACGGATGACAAATACTATTTGGCTGAGGGATCTTGGAGTCCAGACGGTCGGCACGTTTTGTATTGTTCACTAGCTACTGGTGCAGGTGATATTTATATCACTGATCTACAAACAGGTATATCTCGGCTCATCGTTGGAGACACGGGTTACGACGGGGGACCATTTTTCTCACCTGATGGGAAGCGTATTGTGTATCGGTCAGATCGACGCGGTAATGACTTGTTGCAGTTATATGTTGCTGAACTAAAGTTTGATGACAACGGTGCTATTGTTGGAATTGATAAGGAATTCCAGTTGACAGATAACGAACACGTTAATTGGGGACCATTCTGGCACCCAAATAACCGGTTTTTGATCTATGCCACAAGTGAAGTAAGTCACCGGAACTATGAACTTTTTGTCTGTGATGCTGATAGTGGAGAGAGCGGAACAACTCGGTATGGAATTCGCCGTCGGCGCATCACCCATGCAGATGGATTCGACGGGCTACCGGTATTTGATTCTTCAGGACAGTGGCTAATGTGGACGAGCAAGCGAGAAACCGGAACCAGCCAACTTTGGGTTGCACCATTTTTATTCGATCTTGAGGCAGGCCCTTCAATAACAGGATATTGATGGCTGTTCGTAAAGAAACACTTGTGCTCCTTTGCTGTGGTTGGTTACTGATCAATACTGGGTGTAAACAACAAACTGTTGAATACCGCTCTCGGCCTGCTTGGCAATCCGCTCTTACGGGCAACCTTCCAAAAGAACATGTTCGTAGTGATGGAACAATTATGAAATTCCAATCGGGAGATAATCAGTGCAGTGCACTTCAGGAATATCTTGACACGATAGAGCTTGAAGAGGTTGACGAACTCACCGGTAAAAAAACGTTACGTGCAATTTTTCCAAAACACGTTTTAACACATACGCTAACTTGCCTTCGGGATCGCACTTGGGATTTGTTATTCGAACAACTTGTGAGTTCCGAGATGCAAGAGTTCTACAACCAAAAAGAAAATGGCAGAGAAGAGTTTGAAGTTTTTTTTAGTTCAAACCGCAGGGAAATAGCTAAAACTCTACAGCGTATCCTTGGTGGTTCTGGCTTTGGTGATGTTACCATCTCTAGGAATGAACATGAAATCATCCACACACTATCTGACAGAGTTGGTAGAGACTACACATTTAAGAGGGTGTCGTTTGTTCGAGAGGGGGAGTTTTTACGATTGCACTCGATTCGTTAGCTAGGAGTTCGGAACATAGTTAAGCACGCAGTGTGTCCGTGCAAAAATGACCTTCCTCCAATTGGGCCAATTTCCCCTGCTGCAAAAAATCCTGAAATTGGCACTTCGCCAATTCGTTCACGAATAATTGTAAGATCGTGGTCATCTTCATGGAACAAACTCCGCCCCCTGCCATTACAAGTTACCAGCAGGCCTGCGAATGGCCCTCCTTCTAATTGCTGGGTATCGAGTAAAAGTTGCAAGTCTTCCACCGCTGTTTGGGCGTCTCTTACATGAAACTGAACTGTTTTGCCAAGTCGATAAAACTCCCCAGCCGCAATTCCCTTCCTTTTCCTGTCCACCCCAAGAATTGTTCGGACCAAAAAGTCGCCGCGCCCAAAATGTGTTTTATGTTCATCTATAACACTACCCAATAGCAATCCACCCTCAAGCAACTTTCTTTCTTGTTTCGTTGCGTGTTGAGCTAATTCGTGTAAAACATCTAAAGCTGGCTTGCCACCAAGTTCAAGAACAACATTTCCATCAACCTTGGTTACACGGTAGTGTGAGCCAATAGGTCTACAACCTTGGCTGACAATGCAATCAATGTCAACTGAACCAGACATCGTTAGACCTATACCGCCAGTTCGAATTCCTTCCTCGTTTAAAAATAAACGGTTGTAGGTTGCCTGCGATGCTCCAGACGCCATACCTCCTATTATTGGCAGTGGATTGTGCTCTCCACGACAACGCACAAGGGCTGGAAGTAATCGTGTGATGGGAGTTGAGAATGGATCTGCAAAGAAAAAAACTGCCTTAGTATCATCCCTTAAATGTATCCAATCTGGAATATCTTCTGGGCGAGAGATTGGAAGGGGTTTCTTTGGTGTTGTTATCCACGGAGTAATTGTGACACCAGGCATGTACATTGCGATAGCAGACAACCCAGCCACACCTTCAAGTTCTAGGTCGCAACCAACCACAGACTCCACGGTTACACCAATTATCGTTTTTGGAGATAATGTTTGGCGTATATCTGCAATTGCTTCTCCGAAAGATTCCCGATGGTGAAAACTTGCAAAAACAAATACCAAGTCTGATGGGCCATCCATTGCTTTTTCTAATAACGCAGCAACCTCTATAGCCGCTGTGCGGGTATCGAGGTGTTCACTAATAGCGGCAGCACTTCGCAATACGTTTACTACACTGTCGTGACCATTGCACTGACCGCGTCTTGTGTTCGCTGGAGCAGCTCGTTGGCGTCTTGAATTGTCATGACAAGAGGTAATCGGAATCGTACTGATCGTGTTCCGCATGGCAGAGCTATTACTCCAAATTCCATCAAGGTGTTTAACATAGCGGTTCTATGCTCTGGAGTTGGAAGTGTAAAGGCAATAAGGGATCCCTTCCCTCGAACACTTGTAAACACGCCTGTTTCTTTTGCCATACTTCGCAAACCAGATATGACATGGTCACCAATTGAAGTCACTAATTCCGCAATGTTATCCCGTTCAATTATTTTAATGAACTGCGTACAACGAACCATGTCCACGAGATTACCTCCCCAAGTTGAATTAATTCGACTTGAGCGTTTAAACACATTTTCCGCTACTTCATCAACTCGACCACTGGCATAAATGCCACACGTTTGTGTTTTCTTTCCGAAACTAACAATGTCCGGCCGAACGGATGTGTGTTGCCAAAACCAAGGTTTTCCAGAGCCATAAAAACCAGTTTGTACCTCATCGAAAATTAATAATGCTTCTTGTTCATCAGCATACCGGCGAAGTTTTTCGAGGAATTCGTTTCGAAAATGGTTGTCCCCACCTTCTCCCTGCATTGGTTCAATAATAATTGCTGCAATGCGATTTGAATGTTCTTCAAACGCCCTATCAATTTCACTGCAAGTTTTTGCTTCAGCCGACACAATATCATTAATAATGTTCCCCTCATTATCAAATTCACAAAACGGATTTGATACTCGTGGCCAATAAAATTTAGGGTAGAGACCTACTTTGTCTGGAAGGGTATTTGTCAAACTCATTGTGTACCCACTTCGACCATGAAATGCTTGGTCAAAATGTAAAATTACAAGGTCGTTTACATCATCAAGGAAATTAGTTCTACCAAGTTTTCTTGCTTTCCAATCAAACGCTGTTTTTAGTGCATTTTCAACAGCAAGTGCGCCACCTGAAACCCAGAAATGATGTGGAAAATCTTCTGGAGTAACTTTTGAACCAAATGCTTCAACAAATTCAGCAAGTTCGGTTGTATACAAATCTGAGTTAGCGATTTTGTTGCGAGAGGCCTTCAATATTTCTTCGCTAAAAGGTACTTCCATTAATTCTGGATGATTAAACCCAAGAGGCCAAGATGCAAAGCATGTAAATGCATCAAGATATTCTTTTCCAGATGATGAGTCGTGAATCCATACCCCATGAGATTTATCGAGATCAACAACAATATCGTATCCATCTGTGAGTTGATACCTACCTAGAACTGTTCGAACATCTTGTGGCAATATTGTCATTACTTTTGTCTCTCTTCAAATAGTGATATTTCTACAATTAATCCTCCCCCAATTAGGCAATGATACCAAGAGAGCCTCTCGCTGATAACCCCAGGACCTAATTGCGATTATTAATAGAATCTTATACCGTGTGGATGCCTTTAAACGCCTAATAATTAGACTTTTACCACTAGATTCGAAATCTAAGTGAAGATTGAACTTGACGAGAGGACCCAAACAAAAGAAACTGTCCAATCATTTAATGGGCAAATTGTGGCCCACCCGTTTTACTGCCCTCAACAGATATTGTGGGCGATGATTGGAGATTTGTATTATGGCTATTCGTAGCAGCGCTGGAACAGGCGTCATCGTTTCATTAGTTGTTTTTGTTCTGGCAACTGTATTCCTCCTTGTGCTATCCATTGTGTTCTACGTGCAAAACCAAGAACTAAAAGAGAGTGTCGATAATTCTAATAAAAAACTAAGAATATATTTTAGAAACGATGACAACGCGGGTGAATATGTAGTTGCCGCGGAAGATGCGGAGCAATCTCTTGCTGGCTACCTTATTAATCAAATAGAAGAACGAAACAAATTGCTCACTGGTAACCCAACGGAAACAATTGATAGCATTCGAAGCCAGTTTTCTGAAAGTGTTTCTGGCGGAAGCCCATTAGCAATGACCCTCTCAAAAATGCAAGGCCAAATAGATTCAATGAATCAAGAATTACATTCTCGTTATGCAGAATTGTCAAGTGCTCAAAATACAATTGATTCCCTCAAACTTGAACTCAAAAACCAATCAGAGAGCAAGGAAATTGAAGTTCAGCTCGTAAAAAATGAATGGCAAGAGGTACAAGATCATGCTGAAGAGTTAAATACAAAGGCTGACGAATTTTTTGACAGCAGAAAAGAAAGATTAAGAAGTATTTACGCTAAAAATGAAGAAAAAATTGTTTTTCTTGAAAAGGATATAGTAGAAATGAATGAGGAAAAAGCTCGCCTCATGACAAAAATATATGACCTAAGAGAAAAAATTAATTCCAGCAGTCTTGACTCTGTGGACCCCTCATTGCTCGTAGATGGAAACATTATTAATGTTGGTGGCGGAAATGAAGTGTTTATCAATCGAGGCAAAAACGACCACATCGTCCTAGGAATGACTTTTGATATTTATGATTCAGCATCACAGTTGCGACCAAACGAAGATGGAAATCTCCCTCGAGGAAAGGCAACTGTCGAAGTTGTGGGGGTTGGCCCAACAACTTCAACTGCTAAAATTATTCGCTCTACCTCAAGCCAACCGATTGTTCGAGACAATATCATCGTGAATCCGGTTTATGACCCAAATTATGCATTTTCCTTTTTGGTACACGGTAGTTTTGACGCCGATGGGGACGGAGTACCCGAATCAAACAATAGTTTTATAAAGGATCAAATCACTCGATGGGGTGGGGTCATTTATGAAGATACAGGAGTAATTCCAGGCGATTTAGATTTCCTAGTACTCGGTATTGCGCCAAAAGCACCGAGTAGCAAACCAAAAAAGGATGCATCTCCTGCGGTAGAAAATGCCTACAACGCACAACAAGCAGACTATTTGGACTATGAATCTCTTCGACAACAAGCAAGAACTGCCGGTGTACCTGTCCTTACAGCAAATCGTTTATATATTCTTACGGGTTACCAAGGAAACTAGATAGTATCTGGGGGTACTATTTGTGTAATGGCACGTAGCCAGTCTACCATAACTTCATTGGCTCAATATATTCCCCTAAGAGCGCTTGCAACACTCATTGGTTGTGCAC
The DNA here is from genome assembly GCA_964477675.1 of uncultured Isosphaeraceae bacterium. Taxonomy (GTDB): domain Bacteria; phylum Planctomycetota; class Phycisphaerae; order Phycisphaerales; family SM1A02. The sequence continues at coordinate 5,976 of CAYZEX010000004.1, read as the reverse complement.
CAATGAACCTTAATATGCTATCAAGTGCGTTGCTTGGAGACGCATATTTCCGGATTAATATAAAAAGAAGAAAGCGTGCAAGTAGCAATATCCAGGCTAGTTTTCCGGAACTCTCCGCTGAAGAAGTACACACCCTAGCAAAACGTTCTATGGAACACATGTTCCAACTATTTGTGGCAGAAGGTGTTCAAATGCCATCCCTTATAACACCGTCAACATGGCACAAATACGTTGATCTCGTCAATATTGAACAACTATCAGAGCGACTAACGCACAAACAGCCCGTTATCTTTATCACCGGACATTGTGGCAATTGGGAACTATTAGGTTACCTACTATCGGTCTTAGGGTATCCAATCGCTGCTTTAGCTAGACCACTTGATAATCACCTCATCAACGATTGGGTTCTTGGAATTCGTGAACGATTTGGTCTCAAAATTGTCACAAAATGGGGTGGGGTTCCTATTCTCCAAGAAATGATTACAAACAACACAAGTGTTGGTTTTATTGCTGATCAGAATGCTGGCGATCGCGGTATGTTTGTTCCATTCTTTGGCCGCCTTGCGTCATCATATAAATCTATTGGAATACTAGCGATGCGGTATCAAATCCCAATTGTTGCTGTCCACGCAAAGCGTATTGATGGCAGTTTTAAATATGAAGTCAGTGTCACTGACTTTATTGAACCAAGTGATTGGAACAATCAACCGGATCCCTTGTATTACATCACGGCTAGATACAACAGAGCTATTGAGCAGATGGTTAGGAACGCTCCTGAGCAATACCTTTGGCTTCACAGAAGGTGGAAGAGCCGACCTAAATTTGAAACAAACAACAAACCAATGCCAAAAAAAGTCATTAAACAACTAGAATCTCTACCATGGATGACTGACCAAGAACTTTCAGCCCTTACTGAGTGTTACCATTGAGTATAAATCATGCCACGCCTAACCGATTATTCAATTTTGATTGTTGATGATGACCTAGATATACTTGAGTCGTTTGACATTGCTATGAGAGCAGAAGGAGCAACAACACAAACTGCAACCGATGGAACCAGGGCTGTTGCATCCTGCAGAGCAAATCAACCAGACGCTGTTATTTTGGACATGATGCTTCCAAAACGATCTGGATTCCTCGTTCTTGAAGAACTGCAGCAAATGGACTGCCCTCCAATTATTATCATGGTGACGGCAAACGAGGGCAAACGCCACATGGCATACGCGAAATCATTAGGCGTTGCTGCATACCTAAATAAACCAATCAGTCTTGAGAGATTAATTGATACTGTATCCTGCCTACTTTCTGAATCGAGCAATCCTCATGAGTAAACAATTTGTAATCCAATCCCGAACTACTTCTGATGATGGGAAACGAGTCCCACTTGGTAACCGAAGTGATATTGTAGACTCCTTGGCAAAAGTCAACACAATTGCTGAAGTTAATGGAGGAGATATGTTATGGGGACCGGGAATAAAGATTGAACTTCCCCCAGACGTTGAAATTATTCAACAAATGTTGCTACATATTGTTGAAGAAGAAATTGCGTGGTTACCCATTGTTAGACTTGCAAAACAATTCGACTGGTCAGTAACGGACATTGAAACTGGTAGGGAACTTCAACCATAATCATCTTTTTAATGTGCGTAGTGCCATAAGAACTTCCTGCATTGGTGCATCAAACCTCTTGGGACCATGATTAAAACATACGTATTCTACCCCCTGAGCCGCTAGTGCAGTCACATACATATATGCTGCATTCGTTGGCAAGCCAACAACTCGAACCTTGTCTCCCTCTTCTATTAAAACCGAAGCCGTTTGGGCTGCATGATCATAATTAGTAAATACCATTGCTGTTGGTTTTTCTTCTTCGAATACAATCCATGGAACAGAACAAGATTGTCTGCCACACTGCACAAAGAAAATTGTTGGCATTGAATTTATATAATCCCAGACCCGTTGCCTTGCCTGTTGGGTACCCGTTCTATCAAACTGTTGAACTATTTGATCAAATGTTTTTGTTCGTATTTTTACCATTGAGTGGGCTCCTGCCGTGTACGAAATTAACCATCCAAGTTAACTATCTGTTTGTTACCATAAACAATCTCCCCTAGAACCCAAGCGGATAGTGGCGTTGGAGGATTCGGGGTCGCGTAGCGAGCTGCCAAGTGCCCATTCCACAAGCCGCCTAGGGTTCTGATTAAACAATCAATACGGAAGCGAACATCTTTCGGTTCTCGGACGTTTTTTAATATTTAGTTGATCCGAAGGAAACTAAACACTAGGGAGTGTTATTCTGGAAGAAAGCAACGTTCTGGTGTATTCACATGTTGGATTGCCTATCACTTGTTCAACCATTCCTGATTCAACTAGACAACCAAGATGCATGACACAGAGGGCATCAGCAATGTTTGAAACTAAACCTAAATCATGCGATATAAACAACATACTCATTTTTCGACGAATCTTCATTGCAATTAAAAGTTTCATAATTTGCTTAGCAGTCGTAGCGTCTAATGCTGTTGTGGGTTCATCTGCTATAAGAAGTTGTGGTTCGTTTGCCAGAGCCATGGCAATCATAACCCTTTGCCTCATTCCTCCAGAAAATTCATGGGGGTATCCGTGAATACGATTTGATTGTATTCCAACTTCCTGCAAAGCCTCGCGGGTTTTAGCCTGTATCCCCCGTCGAGATTGGTTTTTTTGGAGTTTAATGACTTCTGCAATTTGTTCCCCAATTGTAAAAACTGGGTTCAGCGATGTCATAGGCTCTTGAAAAATCATTCCAATTTTGCTCCCCCTGATACGCCGCAAATGTTTTTCTGACACAGAGAGCAAATCTTTTTTTTCAAACATAATTGTTCCCACTATTTGTGCCTCTCTAGGAAGGAGCCCAAGGATCGCCAGGGCAGTTACGCTTTTTCCACTACCCGATTCGCCAACAATTGCGGTTGTTTTTCCCTTCTGAATATCAAAGGATAATTGGTTCACTGCTTTTTGGTTTTGAAAAGCAACTGATACGTTCTGTATTTGTAGAAGCATATTCTTCATATTGTCGCAGACTCAAATGGGTTTATTCTTCGTCGAACGGATTGGCCAAACCAATTCATTAGCACTAACGTAGTAGCTATACAAAGACAAGGCCAGAGCAACAACCACCACCTAGAGTGTACTGGGTTCAACTGGCTCAGCCCATCAGATGCAAGATTTCCCCAACTTGGTAAAGGCTCTCGAATCCCAATGCCCAGAAAACTCAAGAAAGCTTCGGATAAGATAGCTGTTGGAATAGTAAGCGTTGCATACACTACTATTGTTCCAAAAAGCGCAGGGAGTAAATGATGCGTGAATGTTCTAACTGGTCCTACTCCAATTACTTTACACGCTTCCATTGAAGGTCTTGATACTAGACTCCTAACTTGCCCGCGTATAACACGGGAAATCGTTAACCAACTCACCACTCCAATCGCAAACAAAAGAGACAATACTTGAATTGCTTCATGAAGAATTGGAGATGCGCCTTTCGTTTGGTTAAAAAAACCATTCGCTGCAACAGTAATAAGAACAACAAGCATTACAGAGGGCAAACCATATAAAATGTCTACTGTTCGCATCATCATGGCATCAATCCTTCCCCCGCGAATTCCAGCCAACGTTCCCCAGATACTCCCAACAATGACCGCGATGCATGCAGCAAATAAACCAACACTCACACTAATGGCACCCCCCACTACACATCTTGATAACACATCTCTTCCAAGTTGATCTGTACCAAACCAAGAAAACCAAATACCGCTTTTCCGTAAATCATTTACTTGGTGCAATTGCTTTTCTGAATGAAACCACCATGAAGGTGGGAGGAGCGCTGCTTGTACATTAGTTTGTTCAAATCGTCTTCCACTATCGTTGGATGAAACAGACCACAGAAACAAAGCGGCGTATAAAAGAATAAAAACTACACAAATCTTACGTAACCCTAAAAACGAGAAGAGTTTCACTTTGCCCATTGGATGTATAGTAGCATTGGGACGTTTCAATCTTGCCTCTCAAACACTATTCCCTTGCTAAGTCTTTGCACTTTTCTCACAGTACGTTGCAAAAAAGGAAATCGAACACAACCAAGGTTGTTATGAGAGAGGGAGCAAGAGTAAAACTGTATTAATCAATAAGATTTGGTTCCACTTTTTTCTCTTCTTTGGATTCGCCATCAACCGCTTGTAGTAACTGTTCTAACCGCTCACCAACAATTTCATCGAATCGTATTGTTGTGTCCTCTAGACGTGCTTGAAGACCTTGAAGATGGCGTTTTAGGCGTTCAATATAAAGCGTTTGCGCACGAATAGATAGGGCGGTTCTAACACGTACAAGTCCCTCTAATTCTGCGATGTGTGCCTGAATTTCCGGCATAGAATTATCTTGCCCACGAATCGACTCGGCAATATGGTAAATTTCTGCATCAACCTTCAACTCCGTTACTTTAACTTCGAACAATTCTGGATCATCTTCTCGAAGTCGGATTAGTGAGCCAAGACGGCGACCTTGTTTGCGAACAATGGTGTTAAATGCTCTTGGGTCCTTCTCGCACATCGTCATCAGTTGCGATGCTAATTCGGGATCTAGTTCTTTCGCTAGCTCCATAATGTGTTCAACCATATTCTCTGGAAGTGGGCGATCCGAGGCAAATGGATTTCTACCATCGACTCTTGGTTTCTGTCTATCTGGTCGCATTCTTCCTAGATTTGGGTGACGCTTTGTGTCTTTTTCATCTTTGATGTCATTTGGTTGTTGAACATTGCCCACCAAAAATGTTGTTGTGTTCTGTAGGTGATAACAAGTCTGATTACCCGATGTATTCATTCCTAACATCATCAGAAATGTAAAGAGTGAGCCAATAACTAATGTCGATTTCATTATGAGTTACCTCCGTCCATCAAGTACTATCAGCGCTACCTGCAAAATCATTCTGACAACAAACCATACTGCCACAATTCGATATCATCACGTAACCCGTCAAAGCCAACCGCAACATCAGCAAATGCAATTTCTCGAGTATCTGCAAGATAAGAATATTCGCTGAGATTTAAGTCTTCGAGTAACAGTTCTTCTTCTTCGACGCTCAATACCGTGTTTGTCGCCAGTAAATCTCTGCTTGGAACTACCTCTGAAGATTGCGTGCTAACCAATGTTGCAATTAAGACAGCAAAGAGAATACACGCGGCGAGAGCAAGTTCTCGCCATTTTGTTGCGTACCCAATTCGGGCAATAACAGTTGGATGTTCATCTTTTAGATCTTGTATCGATGTTAAGAAAATACGATCAGAGAGGTTTTTGGGTGGTGCAACTGCCAGAGCATTATCGAGTTGTTTCTCAAGCACTGTGCTGCTTGCTCGCAAAAGTTGCTCATGAGAGCTGCTCATAATACTGTCCGAAAGCCCTTCTCTTGCTCGTACAGGAAATGCTTCGCTGAGCAGAGACTCCAGATGCTGTTCTTCTGCATTCAACTCAAGTTTAAATTGTCTTTCTTCGTTTTCCATATTGGCACTCCTGTTCAACGTTCATCATTGCAATCGATTGCCCCTTTATCGCCGGTGTTTTGCACATAATCCTCACAATCAATAAATCCTCGCAGTTTTTTCAATGCACGGTGTTGACGAGCCAATACCGTCCCTAGGGGTTCTCCAAGGACTTCTGCAATCTGCTTATAGCTCATCCCTGCCGAATGACGCATGTAGATAATATCTTGGTCGGAACTTGATAATTGGCGAACCGCCGCTCTAAGCCGTTGAATTTGTATTGCTTTCTCATCATCTTGCTGAACGTCCGATATGCCTGCACTGAGGACGCCAATCATCTCGTTCTCCATAGGAACCGCGTGCCGACCCTGCCTTCGCATCTCATCTCTGAGACGATTCATGGCTATTCTGAAGAGCCACGCTTCAAATTTGCCTGTTTCTTCATAGGTGGGTAATTTTTGGGCAA
>CAYZEX010000003.1:0-33281 GCA_964477675.1 uncultured Isosphaeraceae bacterium | reverse complement strand
TCAAAATCCGGTTCCCGTTAAGGGAGTATGGGTTCGAGTCCCATCTTCGGTATTCATTAACCCTTGATTAATTAGGGTACCATGCAACAAGTATGAAAATTGCTGTCATTATTCCTGCAGCTGGGCGTAGCAAGCGTTACGGCTCTAAAGACAAACTTGCTGAAGATTTGGGCGGTAGACCCCTTTTGCTTCGAACAGTTGAATTTTTTACCAAAAGAGAAGAAGTTGCTGAAATTATTGTTGCTGGTCCTCCAGAACATTTTGAGGACTTTAAAGAACGGTTTGGCCCAGCGTTGTCTTTTCATGGCGTAGTTATTGCCAAGGGTGGTGCAACTCGAACCGAGACAGTTTCCAATGCGTTGAAAAAAATCATTAACCCTGTTGACCGTGTCGCAATTCATGATGCCGCGCGTCCTGCTTTGTCTAACGATTTGTTCGATAAATTAATATTAGCTAGCGAGAACTACCATGCTGTTGCAGCAGGATTACAAATTAAAGGGACGGTGAAGCGTGTTGAAAAGGGGTGCTCTTCTGTAAACGATGAGGATGCTATTGCTGATTTAATCTTAGGAAGCGAAACGCAGATGACTGTTGATGCTTACAGAGTAACGCAAACGGTAGACCGCAACTCTCTTTGGGAAATTCAAACACCACAAATCTACGAGTTTGAACTTTTGAAGCGAGGTTATCAAGACCCAGATATACTTGATTGCACAGATGATGCGCAAGTTATAGAAAAACTTGGAGAGTCTGTATACCTTATTGAGGGAGATAGCCGAAATATCAAAGTGACAACGAAAACGGATTATTATTTAGTAAAATCTATTCTTGGGATACGAGGGGAGCGAGAACGTCCAGCCCATAAACGTTTTTGACTTGAACTTATGACAAATCCATCTGTTACAGTTATTTCGCCAACTTATCAAGAATTTGATAGTTTGCCATCCCTTATAGAAGAGGTGGAAACAATTAAGCACAATGCACTGGAAGACCTTGAGTTAATTATCGTTGATGATAATTCCAATGATGGCACCGAACAATTAATTCTTGATCTTGCAAAGGATTGGATTACACTCATTATCCGAAAAGAAGATCGTGGCCTCAGCCCTGCTGTTATCGCAGGTTTGCAAGCCTCAACAGCAGATTTTTGTGTGGTGATGGATGCCGATGGTTCGCATCCTGCTTCTGCGATCCCATCGATGATTGAAGCGCTCCAAGAAGGCGCAGATTTCGTTGTAGGTTCACGATATGTTGGTGGTGGAACAACAGAAGATGGTTGGGGTGTTCTACGATGGTTGAATTCTAAAATAGCGACCATTATGTCTCGACCATTCACTCGAGTGCTTGATCCCATGAGTGGGTTTCTTGCCTTTCGTCGTTCCACTTTTGAGAAGGCGGATAATTTAAATCCGGTCGGTTATAAGATAGGCTTAGAATTGATTGTGAAGTGTAATTGTAAACTTGTAAAAGAAGTTCCTATACATTTTCGCACGCGCCAACTCGGGCAGAGCAAACTGACACTTAGCGTTCAATGGCAATATCTACAACACATTATTCGCTTGCTTCGATATACCAAACCAAACTTAGTTAGTTTCTTTACCTTCGCTCTCGTTGGCCTAAGTGGAGCATTACTGTATGTGCTTCTTAATATGGTTACTTCTGAATTTATTGCATACAAGCCAATTTCAATTGGTCTCTCAGCGTGGCTAACGATGAGTTGGAACTTTATCTGGGACAGAAAATATGCTTTCTGGAATGCTCACAATCACTCTTTTATTGGACAGTATTTTGGATTTGTACTAATTTGTTCTATCCCCGTTTTGACGAATTACTTTGTAACCCTGCATCTTTCAAATGAAAACGCTATCTCAATTTCAGCCATTGCCGGGGCAGGTGTTGGTTCTGCAGTTGGTATCGTATTTAACTTTTTTATGACGAAGATATTTGTATTTAAAAAGTAATGCCATTTTTATTCTCAGGGCTTGGAGTTGTCAAGTAGGTTAAGATTTCGCAAGCATAGGTTCAATGCTTGCGAACAATTTACGTAGTTCAATCCCAGTGAAACTCTGTTTGGATGATGCTACTTTTTCAGGTGTGCCTTTGGCGATTACTTTTCCGCCTCCATCACCTCCTTCTGGACCAAGATCAATAATCCAATCGGCACATTTTATTACGTCCATATTATGCTCAATTACTATCACGCTATTACCAGCATCAACTAGACGTTGTAACACGCACAGCAATTTGTCGATGTCTGCGAAGTGCAGTCCAGTTGTGGGTTCGTCTAAAACATACAAGGTGTGGTTATTAGTTCGTAGGCCAAGTTCACTTGCTAACTTAACTCGTTGTGCTTCGCCTCCGGAAAGCGTAGTCGATGGTTGACCTAAAGTGAGGTACCCAAGTCCTACATCAAGAAGGCAACTGAGCATTCGCTCAATGCGACCATGATTTTTAAATAGTTTAATTGCATCTTCTATAGTCGTGTTCAGGACGTCACTGATTGTGTGTCCGCGCCACTTCACTTCTAAGGTTTCTGAGTTATACCTCGCACCCTTGCATTCCTCGCAAGTTACGTAGGTGTCTGGAAGGAAATGCATTTCAATTCTTTTTAGTCCTTGTCCTTGGCACGCTTCACACCTTCCACCTTTCACATTAAAACTGAATCTTCCGGGTTTATAGCCGCGAATCTTAGCCTCTCTAGTTTGCGTAAACAAAGAACGTATGCCGTCGAAAATGCCTGTGTATGTTGCAGGATTAGAACGTGGAGTTCGTCCAATCGGTGACTGGTTTACCTCAATAATTCGATCGATGCTATCTAACCCAGCAATTGATTTGCACGTTTTTGTAGAGGCTTTATTGCCTTGCAGTTGTAGCTTGGCAGTTTCAAGAAGTGCATGATTAACTAATGATGATTTGCCACTTCCAGAGACTCCAGTGACACAGACTAAGTTATTCAAAGGAAACTCTACATCAATGCAACGTAAATTATTATGGATTGCCCCAACTACAGTTGCAAGGTTTACCTTGCTCGTAGTGCGGCGTTTTGAGGGAAGTGGTATCGATTTCCTTTTCGAGAGATAATCTCCTGTTGAGGAACTGCGTTTCTTTTGTATCTCTTTGGCAGAGCCCTGCGCAACAATCTTTCCCCCATGTATTCCTGCAGCAGGTCCAACGTCAATAATGTGGTCGGCACTTCGAATAATGAGTTCGTCATGTTCCACAACTAGTACGGAGTTTCCAATGTCTGTTAAATGGCGTAATGTTTTTAACAAACGCATGTTGTCCCGTGCATGCAAACCAATTGTTGGCTCATCTAATACATAACAAACGCCAACAAGTCCTGAACCTACCTGTGTTGCTAGTCGAATGCGCTGCGCTTCGCCACCTGAAAGTGTAGAACTCGTACGGTCTAAAGTTAGATAGTCAAGCCCAACTGAAATTAAAAAAGTAAGTCGGGATATTATTTCTTTGATAATAGGTTCCGCTACTTTGCTCAATTCTTTTGTGAACTGAGTTTTGCTGATTACATTCAAAGCATCTGAGATGGTTAACTTTGTTATATCAGTAATAGAGTATCGTTCTTTATTTGATGTGATTGTTACTGCTCTCGATTCGGCTCGTAAGCGTTCTCCGCTGCAAACATTGCAAGGCATTTTCGTCATGTATTTCATGAGCCATTGCCGAACGTTGTCAGACTCAGTTTGTTTGAAACGCTTTTCTAATTCTGGAATAATTCCAGCATACTTACTTTTAGAATTTTTTAATGTTCCGCCATTTAGGATGACTTCTTGTTGTTTTTTTGTAAAAGAGTTGAACGGATTTGAGTAGTCAATTCCCACGTTATCGCAAAAACGCTTAAGTTTACGTTTGTACCGCCTTTTAATTGACGGCATGGAATGTACCCATGGAGAAACGGCCTTTTTGCTAAGTGCTTGGTTCCTGTCTGGGATAACTAACAAAGGATCAAATTCATGAACTGTTCCAAGCCCGTCACAATGTTTACAAGCTCCAAAATGTGAATTAAAGGAAAACATTCGTGGTTCTAATTCTGAGACAGAGCAAGAAGGGTGCTCAGGGCAAGCAAAATGCTCGCTAAAACGTTTCTCAATCCAAGTGTCCTTATCTTCTACGAGTAGAAGAACAGAGCCAGAACCAATCTTTGCAGCCAACTCGACAGAGTCTGCGACTCTCTCACGTTGATCCTCATTAATCACGATTCGATCAATGACTGCTTCAATGGTATTCATTTCATATCTGCCAAGTGAGAGTGGGTTCTCGTTTTCGTTTAGAAGGGTTTCTCTTAGGTCAACAATTGCCCCGTTAACGCGAGCGCGGATAAGCCCATTTGCACGCAATTCTTCTAGTGTCTCTCGGTGATACCCTTTTCTACCAACTATGACAGGAGCACATATTATGCACTTGCTTCCAGATGGAGTTTGCATAACCGAATGTACCAGTTGGGAAATGGTAGTCGATTGGATTATTTTCCCGCAAGTTGCACCGTTACTCTTTTGATGCCAGCACCGAGGAGTGCCACATCTAGCCATAAGTAATCGAAGATAATCGTAAATCTCGGTGGTCGTTGCAACAGTTGACCTAGGGTTGTGACTGCTTGAACGTTGAGCAATTGCTATTGTCGGGGGGAGTCCCTCTATAGACTCAACGTCAGGTTTGTCCATTTGGTTAAGAAATTGTCTCGCATAAGAACTGAGCGATTCCATATATTTTCGCTGCCCTTCAGCAAATATTGTGTCAAATGCAAGAGAACTTTTACCTGAACCGGATACTCCCGTTATGACTACTAACTGATTACGAGGAATCGATACATCGACTGATCGTAAATTGTGTTCGTTCGCTCCACGGACTTCAATACTTTGAGATGGCATTGCCACTTTTAGGAAACTTCTCTTCGTTGGAATAGAACGATGCCAACTGATACAGCAGCAACTATATATAGAGCGCCATAGGCAGTTGTTCGAACAAGATAACGTGTGGGGATAACATTTTCTTGAGTGAGTGCATCAGTAAGCCAGAGCACTTGAAAATTAGGAAAGATAGAACCTCCAATTTTGCAACCGATCCAGATGGGATATTCAGAGCCAATGGCAAATTTTGATAATGAAATGCCTTCTTTTGCTTCCAAGCGTTCAGAGATTACTGTCTCGGTGTCGCCATTTGTTTTGAGCATCGTTCGTTCGTGCTCGACGATAGTAGCTTCGCCTATCAATGCTGCTCGGTCAAGCCAAAGTTGCTTTACATTATGTGCAGGTTTACCGAACCACGCATCAGACATCATTCCCACAAAGAAAAGAAGTAACGTTACAACTAATGTTCCAAGTTGACTTAGTCGAGTTGAAACTGCGATGGCTACACTCCCTAAAATAAGAACGGAGATTAAGATTGTTAGGATCGCTTTCCAGATGTCTGGTTTAAAAGCCACCCACATTGGATGTGTTGAAAAATCAGGTCCGAAATTTAATGTAAATATATAGGCTATAAGAAGCAGTGGGGTAGTAACGCAAATCCAAGTGCTTGAAAATACAAAACCATAAAAGTAATTACACCAAACTGCAATTGCTGTGCCTATGATGAGACTGAGAAAACCGAACAGAAGCACAGGAAGGTGAACAGGAATTCTTACGGTTTGGAACACTTCTTGTTGGTCTACAAGGACAAATACAAGTGCGACGTACAAGGTGGACAATGTGAGTGCAGAGGCTGCGCCTAGAAATTTGCCAATGACAAATTGTGGCCTTCCTATAGGTTTTGAAACAATGGTAAGGGTTGTCTTATTCCTGATTTCTTGCCCCAAGACGGTGCTCGCAACAAAAATAGCTAAAAGCATCCCAATCATGAAAATCGTGGCAAGTCCAATGTCGATGAGCATTCTCTGGTCGTTATCAAGTGTAAAGGCTGATAGTGGGCTTGCAAGCAGAAGAAGTAGGGTTGCTGCAAGTATCAACACGAGGACAATGGGTTGCCGAATGCTCTCAAAAAAGGTATTTCTCGCGATGGTAATGATCTGTGTAAGCATGGTTTTTAGTCGTAAAAGGGGGCAGGGTAAGGCAAATCATGATAATCTGCCTGAACTTCAACGAACGTCATTCGTAAAAGGTTCGTAGATATCAATTTTAAGCAACTTTTGCTTCTATATCACTCATTTCTTAATCTGATTTCTTTAAAAAGTAGGTATTGAAAAACGTATGAGAGTTGACCATCATGCTTGCCAAAGGGCAGCGACAACGGCATTAACGGGATTAATACTTCAGTTTGCCATTGCGACAACATTACTGGTTTTCGGTTTAGTATCTGGCAGCACAGCATTCGTTTTCGCTTCTTATTTTGTATGGATTGGTGTCTTCGTTTGGCTTGGGCTCATTGTTCTCTTTTACCAAGAGAAGATGCGACTTCTTGAAGAATTAGAAGAATCCGAATTAGTGGGGGATGAACATTCCTCAATGTTCGAATCAGCAGGTGAGGAAATACGACCTGCTGCAACTCGTTTAAAATTGATTCATCGTTGGGTGATGCCTGGACTGAGTGTTTTCATTTCGATTATGCTCCTTTTAGTTGGTATTCTGCTTCTCCGATTTCTTGGGCGTTTGAATCACCAAGATGACCAGTTGCTCACTTTTCTAGAGAGTACTCCACACATCGGTTGGGCGCTTGCTATCTCTATGGCGTTTGCACTGACTAGTTTTATCTACTCACGCTTTATAGCAGGAATGTCCAAAATACCAGCTTGGACTAACCTTCGTGGTGGGTCTGCTTGGATGGTCGGGAATGCAATTGTTTTAGTTGCCCTCTCTGTCGGTTTATTATTTCGGTTTTTTGACAATGACGAGGTCTTGCGTGCAATTTGTTGGGGCATTCCAATTTTCATGCTTGCAGTATCTGCTGAGATAACAGTTAACTTTGTTTTAAATTTATATCGTCCTCGTTTGCATGGAGAATCTCCAAGACCTGCATTTGATTCAAAAACCTTGAGCTTGTTCGCATCGCCAGATTCACTCGTTCGTTCCATCAACGAAGCAATTAACTACCAGTTCGGATTTGACATTACGAGTTCATGGGGTTACAAATTGTTTGTTCGCTCGGTTGCTTGGCTCGTCTCTTTAGCTATGGTTGCACTATTTGCCATGAGTACACTTGTCATTGTTGAACCAACCCAGCAGGCAGTGAGAATTCGACAAGGTGCAATTGTTGGTGAAGTCCATTCTGCTGGTCCAATGTTCAAATTGCCATGGCCAATTGAATCTACTATTGTTGAAGACGTTACGACTATTCGAACCCTACCGTTAACGTTTAGTTGGAAGAACAAACGAAGAGTTATTCTCTGGACAGACGATTACAACAAACATGCTTTGACTCGACCTATCCCATTCATTGTGAACGATATTCAAGGCGTAACTGAGTCAGACAGTGATGATTTAATATCTCTTGTTGATTTAAGGGCAGTACTCAGGTATCGAATTGCTGATAATGGACTTCTGAATTGGTTACGATTTGGGTCGGACGAGGTTGACCGGAGGTCGAGAAAAACATATCGAGAAATGGCTTTGCTTGCAATTTCACAAGACGTAATTACTGCAATGTTTCAAACTCTACAACTTGATGACATAATCGGAATGGAGAGAGCGCAACTTACGAATATTGCGAAACAAAAAGTACAAAGGGCATTAGATGAGCATGAAAGTGGAGTGCAGGTAGTTGCGGTTGCATTCCCGCTGATTTCACCGGCGGGTGATGCCGCAGGAAGTTTCGAAGAATTATCAGTAGCAAAACAAGGCGAAGCACGCCTTACCTCTGCTGCAACTGGACAGGCTCAGGCTTTACTTACTCGTACAATTGGCGACCCATCGCTGGTTACCGATGTCATCGATTCGGTTGCTATTTATAATAAAGCCCGTACCGCATGGAACGATGCTCGTAAAGATGATTCTTTGACAGACTCATCGATGGAGAAAGTTCGCAAGCACATGATTGCTTGTGAAAAAAATGCGGTAGTACTTATTGAAAAAGGTAACGGAAGGGCTGCAGCCCAAATACGAAATGCGCGAGTTGATCGTTGGACTTCCCTTATGAATACTTGGTCAAGGTCGAGTAGAGTCAAAGGGCAGATGTCAGCTTTTGAAGCGGCACCAAATTTATACAAACAAAGGATGTACATGTCTGTGCTTGCTCGAAAGCTACCTTATCTCAGAAAGTATGTCATTGGAATTGATGCGTCGAGCTTAAGTGTTGACGTTGAACTTCGAGATATCAACCCACTTTTGAATTTTGCTGATTCGCTTGAAACCGATGAAGAAGGAGACCAATAATATGAGACGTCCAATTGTCATCATTGCTGGAGTTGTAATTTTTTGTATCTTAATTTTATTCAGTATGACGTACACAGTTTCTTTCCATGAAATTGGTATTCATAGTAGGTTTGGTGAAACCTCTGAAGAAAGTGTTGTGCGCGAACCAGGATTGCATTTTCGCTTGCCATTCTTTGCTGACTCCGTCGCAATAGTAGACACAAGATTGAAGATACACCAATCGCCTTTAGAAATGCTTCAAACTTCTGATGGGCAACAAATTGTTGTAAAAGCATTTTTGCTTTGGAAAGTAAATCCCGATGGTACTGCTCCGCTTAATTTTTATCGAGCTTATGGAAATACAGATTCAGCAAAGACTGCTATCGAAGGACAGTTCCGAGACGCCTTGACGGTTCTCAGTGCATATACTTTTGACGAATTGACTGGTGAAAATAATAGACTTGCTGTAGCTGAGAAAGCAATTCTTGAAAAGTTGAACTCACTTGGTAGCTCAGGTATTGACCCAGTTTCTGTTGGCATCAATCGTTTGCTACTTCCTCCAAAAACAACCACCGCAGTTCTAAATCGTATGAAAGCAAGGCGTGATACTCTCGCCGAGCAAAGACGAGCTAAAGGTACTGCTGATGCTGAAGCAATCCGCGCGGAAGCCAGCGCGAAACACGATAAAATTATGGCTTTTGCAGCGCAGAGAGCAGAAGATATTCGTGCTGAAGGTGAAGCCCAAGCAGCAGAGTATTTGAAAGAGATGGGAAAGGACGAAGACCTAGCAATTTTTCTTGCTTGGCTCGATGCTGTAGAAACTGCACTTTCAAAGAATACTACACTTGTTCTTGAATCCGACGTTGCTCCGTGGCACCTTCTTGACTTGAATCGATCAAAAATTCCCAGCGGTATTCCAGAGCCAAAAAGTTCAAGGGAAAGTAGTGACGAATGAGTGAGCACCACAACATTCCTGAAGATAGCCGTAGGAGAAAAGCCTCGGCAGATTTTGTTGTAAAGAACACAGAAGTTGATTCGTCATTAGAATTAAGAGATGCGATGGAAACAGCCCATCGTTCTCTTACTGATTCCTTGCAACTCAGTTTCCGTGCATTGCAAATTGTAATGGTTGTACTATTGGTGTTATATCTCGTTTCTGGATTCCGAACAGTTGAGGATTCTCAAACTGGAGTAAGTACTTTATTCGGTGCAATCGTTGACGATAAAGCCTTGCTGCCCGGTTTACAAATGAATTGGCCTCCTCCTGTTGGTGGATTTGAAATTTACAAAGCCCAAAATCGAGAATCAAATGTAGGCCCAATCTTTAAGCCACAAATAGATGCAAGATTGAGCCCTGAGCAGCGCATTACCAAATCGAAATCAAGCGATGGGCTTCGCCCAGGTATAGATGGTTCTCTACTTACTGGTAATGGTGATTTGGCTCATATCGAAGTAGAGGCGGAGTGGGAAATTGTTGACCCAATTCAATACGCCTCCCAGATTCCCGATGCTCAAGGTATTGCAATTATCAATGTAATACTTGAGCAATCATTAGTGCATATCGTGAGCGAAATTACTTTAGAGGATTTACTCACCAAGCCCTTAGAGGAACTACGTTCACTCATTCAAATCGAGGCACAGGACGCATTGAACCAATTGCAATGCGGTATACGTATTACAGATGTTTCCATTCCAAGTGAACCTGAGCCACCTCTCTATATTCAACGATCGTATGCAGCTTTTGATAGCGCTAGAATCGACGCCGAAACAGGCGTTGAAAAGGCTACGGCTCAAGCACATGAGACACTTATTGAAGCTGCTGGGAGTAAATATGAAGAATTATTGACTTTGATTAATCAGTTTGAACAGGCATCTGAATCAGACGACATATCCACGAAGAACAGTGCTCTACAAGGCATTAATAACTTGTTGCATGCAAAGGACATTTCAGGGAAAGTGGCCTTTAGGATTGCCTCAGCGGAAGGTTATCGAGCGCAAATAGAGACAACTCTTGGACAGGATTTTAAAAGATTTCAAAGTTTATTGCCAACCTATCGAGAACATCCTGAACTTGTCATACGAAGTAGATGGTTTGATATGTATACAGCAGTAGTAGGTAGATCGGATGTTGAAACGATTTTTGTTCCTGAAGAAATGAAATCGATTTCCTTGGGTATATCTGGATCTGATGCTGTTGCTCAGTTAAGGCACAGGAATAATCTTATTCACAAAGAATCATTAAATATACTTGATGGAACCATGATGAATCCTTGGATATTACGAGCTAGAGAGATTGATTTGGAAGGTCCTGCAAGAGAACTCTCAATTGTCGATGGTGTCGTACAAGGTCGAAAAGAATAATGGTATATTTCACATGACAAGCAGTACACCTAAAGTTGACCGAATTGTAGAGGCAGTTGGATTAACAAAAATATTTAAAGACTTTTGGATGCGCACCAAAGCATCGGCTGTTGATGGAGTAACTTTCCAAGTGAACAAAGGTGAATTGTTTGGGTTGCTGGGTCCAAATGGCTCTGGAAAAAGTACAACCATTAAATTAATTCTTGGATTATTGAATAGAACTAAAGGGCGCTTGACAGTGTTTGGTCGCGAACCGCACGATGTTGCTGTCAAACGTTTCATTGGTTTTTTACCAGAGGAATCGTATTTATACCCCTATCTAAATTGCGTTGAAACCCTTGATTACTATGGTCGACTTTACGGGATAAACCGTAAAGTTAGAAAAAGGCGTACCGACGAATTGCTTGAGATGGTTGGTTTGACCCAAGTAGCTCATCGTCATGTGGGAGAATTCTCTAAGGGCATGATGCGACGAATTGGACTAGCGCAGGCATTGATGAACGACCCAGAGTTCCTGATTTTAGATGAGCCAACAAGTGGCTTAGATCCAATAGGGACAAGGCAAGTTAAGGATTTGCTGATTGAACTCAGGCGGCGTGGCAAGACCATTCTTTTGAGTTCTCATCTATTGTCAGATGTCGAGGATGTCTGTGATCGAATGACAATTTTGTACGGCGGGAAGATACGTGCCCAAGGCACGGCAGATGAGTTGCTTGTGGATTCTCAAAGCACTATTCTCAGAATACCAAGAGTTAAACATGATGGCACAATCGAGAAGATTGAGAGGCTTCTTGAAGAGAACGAAGGTACATCTATTGAATCTGTAAAACAACCTAGGCAAAATCTAGAATCCTTCTTTATTAAAATAGTTGAGCAAGCTCGAGAAGCAAAACTTGAGACAAGCGGTGTCAAAGGTGGAGGTACAGCTCCATTCCTTAAGGGAGATGAAGAGGGCGAATTATTAATTGATAAATTATTAGATTCAAAGGCAACATCAAGCAAGTCAGAAGAAAAAACACCTGACGATTCTTCTTCGCCACTTGAAACAGAATTTGTAGAAAATCTCGTTGCATCAGAGGTAGAGGAAGTGCGTGCTAAAGAAACTAGCAAGCAACAGATTGTTTCCGAGTCAGCGGATACTGAAATGATAGATTCTCTTCTGAAAGATAAAACTGACGAACCTACTCAGGATAAGCAGTGAACAATATTCTCTCTTTACACCGTGTTTTGCAAATCTGGCAAAGCAAAAGAAGTTCCAAAGTGCTTCTTAGTCTTGTGCTGGTAATATTGGTTTTGTTCATGTTAGTCCCAACTTTGCTAGCAACCTATCAGTTGTATGAAGACCGAGAAGATATTTATAGAACGCTCACTGGTTCAGAGCAAGGAATTGCAGCGGAAAAATTGGAGGAAACGGGTTTTGTAGAAATTCATGGCCGAACCTTCGGCGATGAACGTCTAAAGGGCTTTCAAATTTTAAACGAAGAAGGTCTAGTTTCAAATCCAGCAGATGTTACTTCGTTAGTAATCACTAACGCGGTACCTCGTTGGATTCCAGCATGGCTATTGAGAGACCCAAGTCTCATTTGGTTCGCTGGGGCTGTAACTATCGCCTGGTGCATTTTTTCAGTTTGGTTAGGTTTATTTCTACCATTTGTTTATTCAATAATTCTAGGAGCAATGAGTTGGTTTACATTTAGAGCACTTGGGTTTCCTAGCATTTCTCTTGCGCTGGTTGGCATGTGCATTCTTGGCTACAGTTACCATTTATTAATACAAATATTTCGTTTATTTTTTAGTTCTCCTAAACAAATTCCAGCAATTGCAAGAGGAGTATTACTTGAAGCGTCTAGGACAAAAATGTCTTTTGCCTTTCTTGCAATTCTACTTGTAGCGCTACCTATTATTCCCCTGATGATTGACAGCGAATCTCCTTTGCGCCACCAAGTGCAAACGATGCTTAGCAGAAGTTTGGGAATGACTTTTGCAATTACTGCGTTCCTTACGGTTTTTCTTGGTTGCGCTACTGTTGCCTTTGAAATACGTGATAGACAGATTTGGCAAGTGCTTACTAAACCAGTCAGTAAGATTGGGTATCTCTTTGGAAAATGGGTTGGCATTGTTTCATTAAATTTTGCGATATTGACAATTGCAAGTTTATCTTGTTTCATGTATTTGCAATATTTACGTACTGCTCCAGTTGCAGAGGGATTGCAAGGAGAATTAGATAGGCTTGCTGTTGAAGAAGAAATATTAACCGCTCGAACGGAAGCTTACCCAGTTTTTGAAAAGCTTAATAATGAGCAAATCAATAATCGTGTAGAAGCCCTAATTGAAGCCGATGAAGATATTCGTGATGAAGAAGAAATTGGCTACCAGCTACGCCAAAAACTTCGTGAAGAGGTACAGGATAACTTTATAGCACAACAACGGTCTGTGCCAGCAAATACAAGTGGCACTGCCTACGCTCAGACGTACACTTTTACTGGGTTGCAAACTGCAAAAGAAGTAGGTACACCACTTGCATTTCAATATAAGTTTTACATAGGTTCAGCGGATGAACAGGAAACATACGACGCAGGTTTTGTGTACAACAACGATATGGCTACTAGGCATTTGGTTACCTATGTGCCAACAATGACGCATGTCACGATGATTCCAGCGTATTTAATTGATGAAAATGGCGAACTGAAAATATCAATCTACAATTTGTTTCAACCACCACCATCGTATCAATATTCTGGGTCGATGCGATTTGAAAAGGGTGGTCTTCAACTCTTGTATAGAGTCGGCAACTTCGAAAGCAATTTTTTTAGAGCGATTTTAGTCTTACTTATTAAGCTATCTTTCTTAGCAGCATTAGCAATTGCTATGTCTACTTTTTTAAGTTTTCCAGTTGCTTGTATGATGACTCTAACTGTATTTGCATGCGGCTCACTTTCCCCCTATCTGTCACAATCACTAGAGTCTTATTTTCCAGTAGCAACTTCAGATGTCGACTTCGGGAATATTGCTTTTGTTATAAAATGGGCTTTTGAGCATATAGTTCATTCAATTGCATCCGCGTTGGTTTTTTGTTTGGAAGGATTTGGGTCGCAGCGACCAACTAAACAATTGGTTAGTGGGATGTTAATCTCGTGGGGTACCGTTTTGAAGGGCTTTGTTACTATCGGTGTTATATGGTCTGGTGTAATTTTACTACTTGGCACAACAGTATTGCGTAAACGTCAACTAGCAATTTACAGTGGGAAGGGTTAAGACGATTTGCTTCAAGACAGAATGAAACAACTCTTTGCTACATCTATCGCACTGGTGTGTGTGACAGTCGGTGGACTTATGCTTCCTAAGATTCTTGAAGAAGCAGAAGATAATACACTTAGGTATACAAATAACGTTGTAGATGGTGCTCCAGATTGGATTAATACTGTCGGTATGTCCATCGGTGCTTTGCGGGGTCTCCTTGTTGATTATCTTTGGATAAAAATCCATCAAATGCAGAAAGATGGTCTCTACTTTGAGGTTATGGCAGATGCTGACTTAATAACAAAATTACAACCTAGGTTCTCACAGGTCTGGGTCTTTCACGCTCACAATATGGCATACAACATTTCGGTTGCAACGCATACAATTGAGGAACGGTGGGAGTGGGTAAATGAGGGAATTAGGTTGTTGCGTGAGAAAGGTTTAAGAGCTAACCCAGATGACATGGTTCTCCATAAGGAGTTGGCTTTCTTTTTTATGCATAAATTAAATGGGAACTCTGATGATGCCCACTTGTATTACAAACGTAAATTTGCTCAACGGTGGCATAATCTACTTGGGGAACCACCAGTTACTTGGAGTGATCGTACTAATTGGATGAAGGAAATAGCTGATGCACCTAGAACGACTCATGATGCAATTGTGAAGACCCCAAAGGTCCAGGAATTACTGAGCGTTTTACAGACAGATTTTAAGGAATTTACTGACACTGATAACTTATTAGAACCAGAAATGTTACTTAATCAAATTTCCCAACTTGAAACAGTCGCGAGTCATTCTATGATTGCAAAGGAAATTGGTCTACGCGAACAACTTCGTGGCAAATCTCCCTATTACAAGAAACTTGAAGAGTTATATCTTAACCCAGAGTACTCGCAAGCATGGACAACCTTACTCGCAACTCTCCGTAAACAGGTGCTAAAAGATGAGTACAACATGGATCCACAACTCATGTACGAATATACAAGAGATGGAGGCCCCCTTGATTGGAGGCATCCTCAAGCACACGCCTTCTACTGGGGTAGACGAGGCGGTGAGGTGGGCAAGGGACGTTTGAAGGCAGATGAAATTTACAGAGTTATGAATACTGATCGTATTCAATTACAGTCATTGCAGGGACTTGCTAGAACTGGAAGGATTTCGTTTGATCCATTTTCCCAAGAACCTCCAAGTCGTTTCCCAGATCCAAGATTTATTGATTCAGTAATTGGTGATGAAACAAGGGAGGGACTTTGGAATGAACTGTATAAAAAACATTATCTTGTGCGTGGTGCAGGTAGCGATACCTTTACGACATTTTTGAGAAACTTTTTAGGTTCTGCCGTACGCGAGTGGTATAGGCAAGGTGAGTTAGATCGCGCGCAATTAATTTTGGATAAACTTGATGCTCTATTTGGTACCGGTGCTACACCGCCAAATACTGCGTATAAAGTGCCTTTAGATGTTTGGGTACGAGATCAAACCAAGGGTATGTACGAACGACTACCTGCCATTGCAATTAGTGATGTTACATCTGCTTTACGTTATGCCTTTAGGGTTGGGATTGGGCAAAATAAACCAGAGTTATTTAGTGAAGCAGTGAAGTTTGCAAACCAAGTAACAACAGAATTCAAAACAAATGACTATAACGATTATAAAACAAAATTTGGTAGTGGCAGAATCAGTGATATTCTTGGCGTTCTTGAATCAAGTGCACAAGTTACTTTTGAACAATTGATGCTCGACTCAACAATTTCAATTGAAGAGCGTATGGCCATTTGGGCAGGTGTTGATCAGTTAGAGCGAGGACTTCGACCAAGGGTTTACGATAGGATTGCTCCACGACTTAAAGCACAATATGAACAGCACCCGCTTCGCAATATCAGGTCTTTTGCAGAAGCGTTCCCTGAACCGCCTAGTTTGGATGTTTGGAGGCAACGGATGGCTAAAGAAGCTGCTAAGAAGAAGGAAGATTCTCAATCCAAGAATCCATCCAACACGGTCGACCGAAAATAAGTTTATCGCGTATTAGTGTATGTGCACTCTATAAGTCAGTTGAGTTACGGCGGATCATGGCCACATCCACCAAGGGGATTGCAACGTAAAATACGCCAAATCGTTTTGCCTGCTCCTTTAATGGCACCATATTTGTAAAATGCTTCAATGGAATAGTCAGAACAAGTAGGGTGGAACCTACATTGTCCGCCTAAGAAAGGTCGGAGTGTGACTTGATATGCACGTACAAGATATACGCAAAAATACATAGGTAAATTGTAAATTGTTTTCATCAAGTTAAACTTTCACGAAGCAACGTAATGTATTGGGTTACTTCTTGAATTGAATGGGGTCTAATGGTGATAACTATATCGTATTGATTAGGAAGTTCGTGCTGAGTAATTCTGAATGCTTCTCTGCATCGTCGTCGTATGGCATTTCTCTTCACTGCATTTCCAACGCGTTTTGGAATAGAAAGTCCGAGTCTAGAAAAAGTAGATTCATTCCGTACTCTATGGATTAAAAAGGGTCCAGAAGTTATTTTTATAGCATTCTTATAGATACAATCGAACTCTGATTTTTTAGTAATTCTTTGTTTACGAGTAAATAACAATTTTTTTTGACTCATAGCGAGGAGTCCTCGTCAAGGGCTTTTTGGTACCTCTTCATCAATTTAGAGCGTGTAATTAGACCAGAAATTTCACCCTTCGAATTTGTCATAACAAGTGCCTGAACGTCAGAGCGTGCGAATTTATCAAGTACTAAATCCAATGTTTCTTCAATGCTAACAGTTGGCAAATCGGAACGTTGCAACTCTGAAACTTGCAAAAGCGGAATTGCTTCTCGATAAACAAGAGCAGCACGTAAATCATTTGCTGTAACCATTCCACAGTATTTAGAATGATCGTCAACTACAACAAAGTCAGATGTGCCATCTGTTTCCATAAGGTTTACTAATTGTTGAACTGAATCTTCAGGTTTAACAATTGTTGCATTATTAATGAACACGTCTTCAGCCGTTAATCTGCGAAGGATTGTTAAGTCACTTAGCGCTCCCATACGGACGCCCATCCTTGATAATTTAAATGTGTAGACACTATCCTTGCAAACAAAACGAGCGATAACTGTGCTTACAACACTGGCGAACATGAGCGGTAGGATGAGTTCATAACTTTGCGTAACTTCATAAACAATCAGTATCGCTGTAAGTGGTGCATGTGTAGTCGCCGCGACCATTGCTGCCATGCCAACCAAAGCAAAAATTGCAGGAGTAGTTCCTGGGAACCAACCTAAAGCGTGAACTGAGTATCCAATAAAGCCCCCAGTGGATGCGCCAATTAAAAGAGATGGAGCGAATAACCCGCCAGCTCCACCAGACCCAACAGTTATGCTAGTTGCTACTAATTTAACTGCTGCGAGTCCGACTAAACCCATCATAAGTGGAGCAGCGGTTCTTAGGGATGTGTGCATTTCAGTTGTGAAGTATGAGTTTGGATCAATCAAAGACTCAATGGATGGGTAGCCGTTGCCGTAAAACATCGGAACGTGGTCGCCTCTGGTAAACCAAAGAACACTAACTCCTAAAATGCCAAGTAGAATGGCACCAAGCAGTGGCCTTGCAAACATAGGCAACTTCGTTGCACCAAAAAGTCGTTCGGTATAATCAAGCGACCGTACAAATATTGAACCAATAACTCCACAGGCAAGACCTAAAATTAGAAATGTGGGAATTTGTATAACACTAAATCCTAAATTACCGTCTCTGAATGCGTCCCCGACATCGAATAATGCTGCATCTCCAAGAATACCTTGTGTAGTTGCTGAAGAGACAACCGCTGCAATGACAATTGGAGTAAATGTTTTAAGTGAAAAGTCTCTTAGTAATAACTCCATTACAAAAAAAATGCCTGCAATTGGGGCGTTAAATACAGATGCAAGTCCTGCTGCTGCTCCACATCCAAGCAGTGTGCCAGTATGTTGTGAGCCGGTGCCAAGAATGCGGGCAATGTTCGAACCGACAACTGCACCGATTGTAACGATTGGACCCTCAGCGCCTGCTGAACCGCCTGAACCAATGGTCGCTGTTGATGCTAGCCACTTGCGAAGACCTATTCTCCAAGACAACCTGCCTTTACGCCTTTGCACTGCATAGATGACCGAAGTGACTCCGGGACCAACTCCATCGTGGTTAAGCAGGGAAATAAGAATGCCAGTGATAAGTCCGCCAATTGCAGGTCCAAGAAGTACTAGAAGCCACAAATTGTCAGATCCCTTAAGGTGATTTGCTAAGAACTCCATTTGCCTTAAAGGCCAAATGAATCCAACTGCAGCAAGCCCCATGAACATGCCAATAACTGCTGCGACCAAGTAGAGGTACCAATCTCGATCAAAGCCTAAGCGGAGACCTAATCGTCGTAAATATGGTGTAAAGAGCCGTTTCATCGTATTCTACTCAAGTAATAGTTGAATCGGTGATTGTACCACTACTTGGGGCATTTATTCCCTGACAGATTGGAAGGCATCATGTATAATTAGGTATTGCACTCGATTGAAACCTTCGTTTTTTACTCAATAAGGGCTATTAGGAGATATTCAGATGATAGAAGAACTGCGAAGTGATGAGATTGTACGTAAATGTGGTGGTCGTTTTAAGTTAACCGCTCTCATTCAACACCGGTTGCGTGAACTGATTATTGATGGTGCTCTCCCACTCGTTGACCGTGATGGCCGTACAGATTTGGAAGTTGTTATTGCAGAAATCATGGAAGACAAAATTACCGCAGATTATTCTGAGTCGGGCTATTCGATGGAATCTTCCGTCGGTACTTAACTAATGACCTCAACACAATCTACTATCGATGGTAAGCGCATTGTCATCGGCATCACTGGGGGGATTGCATGTTATAAAGTTGCAAATTTGGTGAGTACCTTAGTACAGTCTGGTGCAATTGTAGACGTACTCATGACCGATGCTGCAACGCGGTTTGTTGCTCCACTCACGTTTGCCTCTTTAACAGGGAGGCCAGTTTTCGATGACCAATGGAAGCATATCGATGGTTATTCACCTCAGCATATCCAGTTTGCTTCAAATGCAGATGCGATGTTAATAGCACCATGCACAATGAATATGCTAGGTAAACTCGCTTCAGGTATTACGGATAATTCAGTAACTCTTGTATGCGCTGCAATAAATCGAGAGCATACACCTGTTTTAGTTGCTCCTGCTATGAACGCAACCATGCTAAATCAGCCTGCGACGCAACGCAATATCAATACATTACACGAAGATGGTTATACCATTTTAAATTCTGATGATGGCTGGCAGGCTTGTGGAGCCGTTGGCAAGGGGCGAATGTTAGAACCAGAAGCCTTGTTTTGTGCACTTACGAGCCTGTTTATCAAATAATAACACGTTTTCTTGTTGACTCCTATTCTTTTTAGAGTGATGATATAAAGAAGTTATAAGGTCAGGAAAGAAAGGCAAACATGAATATAGGTGTATTGGTTTTAAGTTTAGGGTTGTTCTCGTGGCAAGATGACGGTAGTAATCGTCTTGTACAACTCCCTCTTGAATTGACACAACCTCGTACTCTGCAAGCATCATTTAAAACTGTTTCTGCAAATATAAGTGGCAAACCAAAAACTAGGGGCAATTGTCCTACTATACCAGTGTCCTTGACGGATAGTGATTTTGATGATGGTCCTTATACACTTCAAGCAGGATTTGCTGAGGGCGAATCTCTTGGTGCAACCTATGAAGTGCCACCAGACGCATTCCCTATTAGAGTTGACGTTATGGAAGTTTTGTTTGGAACCTCAAACACAACTGAGCAAACAACTACACATTGGTCGGTGACCGTCTGGGATGGTACACCAACCCAGGGAATTCAAATTGCTAGTTTTTCAAGTGATGATATAATTCTCCCCCATCTGGTTATGCCCCCAGGCACTAACGGTGTCATCATTTCCGTTTCTGTTAACCCGGATGATCCAGAACAAATCTACATTTACAACGATAGTGGCATGAATTCATTTACGGTCGCATTTAGAATCGACCAACATAATCAAGCTGGTAACCCATGCATAAGTAGCCCTCCTGTGAGTAAGAATGCTTTCCCGTGCACTGATATGAGTGGCTTGGACTTTCCAAGTGAAAATTGGATAGATGCTGTTGATGGCACTTGGTGTGTTTGCGGTTCAGGATGGATGACTTTTCAACAGTTTCCATCAATCTGCACTCCTAGTGGAGATTGGGTATTACGCTCCTCCTATACCTCTGTAAATTGCACTGTTGATCCAGTAGCCTGTTGTTTTTCAGATGATTCCTGTATGGATTTGACACCTTCAGAATGTGATATTTTTGGGGGCACCGCATCCTCTACAGGTACAACTTGCCAAACGTATGTTTGCGGTTCTGGTATCGGAGCATGTTGCGTACCATCGACGGGTAATTGTGTCGATTTTAATTTGGATAATTGTACCGTTGTAGGTGGTGAACATATGGGAGAGGGAACCACTTGTGAATCCGTTGTCTGTTTCCCAGAAGGTGCATGCTGCCTTGAAGATGGCAGCTGTATTGGTCCAGTTGCTGAAGAGGACTGCATTGCTGTTGCAGGTTCATTCCAAGGCGACGCTACTTCTTGCGGAACAGCTGATTGCCCGCAACCATTGGGAGCATGTTGTGGGTCTGATTGGTGCCTAGAATTAACGAATGTGGACTGTACAGCAGTTGCAGGCAAATGGCAGGGCAACGGAACACTTTGCGACGATCCTTCCACCTGTGGTTCTTCCTGTCAAGAAGATATTGATCAGGACGGAATGATAAATGTGAATGATTTACTCGCTGTCGTTGGTGGATGGGGAGGTTCAGATCCAGCGCTCGATCTTAATGGAAATGGAACGGTTGATACACCAGATTTACTCGCCGTGATTGCTGCTTGGGGACCATGTGAGTAAGATACCCAAATGCCGATAGCACGCCAATGCACACTATTCAGTTTCACACTCGTTGATCAGCCAGGAGTGCTACTTGCTTTAGCGACAAGAATGCGAACTGCGGATATCTCACTTTTGACTTTGTGGGCTCGCAGCAATAATAATCAAACTTCAACTCTCAGTTGTATTCCTGAAAGGGATTCTCAATTTCAAGACTTCGCACAATCAGCGGAGTTGAATGCAATAGAAGAACTAGTCGTCCATGTCACTGCAGAAGATAGAGGCGGGGATTTTGTACGAGTCCTTGAGAATATTGCCAAACTCAATGCGAACATAGACGCCATTGAGGCGGTCACTCTTGATGGGAAAACTGGCTGGGTAATCAAAACGGATAAGGCGCACATAAACTCTGTTCTGAAACAAGTCAATGATGATGAGTGATTAACTCTGCTCTCCAATCTAAGAACTACAAGAAATGAGACACGACTTGATTATTCTGGACAACGGTCGTACACCAACGCTGTAATTATTCGTCTTCCTCTTCATGTTGTTCAATAAAACTAGAAAGCCGACGCTTACGAACTGGATGTTGCAATTTGCGTATAGCTTTAGATTCAACTTGTCGTACACGTTCACGCGTAACCTTAAAAATACGTCCAACTTCTTCCAGTGTATAGGTATATCCATCGCCAACTCCATATCGGAGTTTAAGTATTTCGCGTTCTCTGTATGTTAGAGTCTTCAGTACATCATTGATTCTTGCACGTAGCATTTCGCTTGTAGCGGTTTCAGATGGTGCTTGTTGTCGCTCGTCTTCAATGAAGTCGCCAAATTGTGAATCTTCAGATTCCCCGACAGGGCGGTCTAAACTAATCGGGTGACGTGAAATTTTCATAACGCGTTTCGTTTCTTCGTGAGTCATATCCGCTGCTTTGGCAATTTCTTCAAGTGTTGGTTCTCTCCCAATTTCCTGAAGTAGTCGTTTTTGAATGCCACGAAGTTTCGACATGGTTTCTATCATGTGGACAGGTACGCGAAT
This sequence comes from uncultured Isosphaeraceae bacterium, assembly GCA_964477675.1. GTDB lineage: Bacteria > Planctomycetota > Phycisphaerae > Phycisphaerales > SM1A02. The sequence goes on along the minus strand of CAYZEX010000003.1, from coordinate 11,414 downwards.
TGTCCTTGCATGGTCTGCGATTGCGCGAGTAATTGCCTGACGTATCCACCATGTTGCATAGGTCGAGAATTTATATCCACGCCGATATTCATATTTGTCCACAGCACGCATTAAACCAGTGTTGCCTTCTTGGATGATATCTAGAAAGGGCAACCCACGATTTCTGTATTTCTTCGCGATTGAAACTACAAGACGAAGGTTTCCTCCTGAGAGATCGCGTTTTGCTTGGTCATATTCCTCAAACACTACATCAATAGTTTTTAGACGAGCATCAAGGTCCTCAGGTGATTCCATGATGAGACCACGCATACCAGACAATTCTTCTTGCATAACAATTATGTCATCGGGATCAAACTTACTATTGGGTTTCTTCGCATTCACAAGGTCACGATTAATTTGTTTGAGTTTTTTAGATATCGATTGCAACTTTCTTAATAAAGGTTGGATTTTTGCCGTTCGCAAACAACATTCTTCAAGTAAAGACGCAACCTTACGACGACGAGCTTCCATTTCTAATCGAACTTGTTCAAGTTCTTTTTTGTTCAATCCGCCTTCTTCGCATCGTTCCCAATCCTCAACATTTTTCGCAAGAAGTAAACGAACCGTAGCCGTGTTTACAGGAATACGGCTTGCCACTTTCTGTTTTGCATTTTCTTCTGCTGTTGAAATTCGCATAGTACGGTCAAAAGGCAATTTCCCATCATGGACTAAATCCAAGACTTCAATTGCTTGCATTGCTGCATAATCTGATTCTAGGACTAAACGCCTAAATACAAAACGAGTTGATTCAATCTTCTTCGCTAGCCGGATTTCTTCTTCTCGAGTGAGAAGTGAAATACTTCCCATTTGAGTTAAGTACATACGAATTGGATCGTCAATGCGTCGTGAAGATGCTTCTGCAAGTGCTTGAGCAATTACTGCTTGTGCTTCTTCTTCATCAAGAAGGTCATCATCGGCATCTATATGTACAGCGTTCTTGTGATCTTTATTTTCATCTTCAGCCAATTCAGCTAATTTTTGAGCTTTGTCCTTCCAAGGTGTATCTCTCTTGAACCTAAGATTCGTCTGTAATGGGACAAAATATTGATCCCAGCCGCGCCGCATTCTAAAATCTTCGCCAATAATGTCGACGTTCAGGAACTTAATTAAAATAAGCAGTTCATCGATTTTTTCATGTGAAAGAAATTCATCCGGAATGGCAGAATTGATTTCTTCATATGAAACCCAGCCACGGTCTGCACTTTCGCGTAACAGACCATCCATACTTGGGTGCATAACTGGAATGTCTACTATTCTTTTTGATTTTGCGATTGTGGTCACTATTATGCTCCTTTGTAAGCGCAATTTTGTATGTCAACGAATGTGTTGCTTGTCATTAAATGTAAATGTGAGAAAGTCAAGTTGTCTCCCTCAAGGTTTTTTGGCGACGAATTGAGTCTATCGCTAGTTTTGCTGCTATGGTCTTTTGCTCTGTATCAATAGTTGTTTGAACACTTTTTACTTCATCTTCAATTGCTTGTTTTTCAATTGCGTTGTTCAAAGCATTTTTTGTCATATTAAAGGAATGCAGGACATTCCCATAGGTGTTGCAAATGCGCTCTCCAACAAAATAGAGAGTAGAAGCGACATTTTCGCTTTCAGTATCTAGTTCAACCGTTACTTCAGCCATCGTGAATAGCGCACCAGATTCCAATTTGGGAAAAATAAAGGAAGCAATAATGTTTGAAATTGGATCTAGGAAGTCTTCTGCCTTAATTTTGAAATCGGATTCGCGTAGTGCTGCTGACGTCTCAGTTGGGTCAAATAACAAAATAGAAAGAAACTCACGTTCAGCAATTTGTCTAGCTTTTGAGAAAGTCGAAATGTGTGGATTGATTTCTCTTTGTTCACTTGTTTGGTTTTGAGTAGTTTGTTTTAAAGGTCGGCGAGCGCGTAGTTCTTGCCCAACATCATCCATTGGAATCGAAAGTAAGGACGCAATCCGTTCGTATACAAATGTCATTCTTGAAGGAACAAGTTTTTCAACACCGAGGCGTACTAATTCGTTTAGAAAAGCATCAATTAATTTAGATTTCCCAGCAATAGTAGTTTCTTTGCCCAGAGAGGCGTCAAGTCGTTTAAATTTAAAACTTAATGCATCAGTTGCATCATTCATGCATGATTTAAAAGCGAGCTCATCAGAAAATAAATCTGCTGGGTCTTTGCCTTCTGGGAGTACGCAAATTTGTACGTCTATATTTTTTGAGAAAAAGATTTCGACTGCACGGTCAGCAGCAAGTTGTCCAGCATAGTCACCGTCGAAAATTAGAATGACTTCATTGCACACTCTTGAAAGTTTGTCAGCGTGGTCCGGAGTCAGCGCAGTGCCAAGAGTAGCAACTACATTGGTAATTCCCGCCTGATGGCATGCGAGTACATCAGTATACCCTTCAACTACGATGGCTTTTTTCTCTTGTTGGATGGCATGTCTTGCAAGGTTATATCCATACAGTGTCTTAGACTTGTTAAACAAAATTGTTTCTGGACTATTGATATATTTTGGTTCATCATTTTCGTCGAGCCGCCTTGCGCCAAATGCAATTGGAGAACCTGCTTCATCGATGATAGGAAAGATTATGCGATTGCGAAAAGCATCGTATACCCTATTTTTTCCCTCATTCCTCTTGAGTAAACCTGCATCGAATGCCGTTTCAATTCGTTCGTTATTATTGTGAAGTGGGTCTGTGAGGAATGTCCAAGAATTAGGCGCAGTGCCAATGCGGAACTCTTTGATAGTTTGTTTAGTGAAGCCACGAGCTTGTAATTGTTTTTGTGTTTCTGCTCCCTCAGGCGTTGTGGCTAATGCCTCTATATATTTTTCTAATGCCCATTGCATAGCACTGCGTATTTTAGAACGAGGAGTTTTAACCTCTTCTTGGTTTCTTTTTGACAATTCAATACCATGGCGTTCTGCGAGGAAATGGAGAGCTTCGCCAAAATCTTTTTTAAGATAATCTTGCACGAATTTAAAGCAATCACCACCCGCACCGCATGAGAAGCATTTGTAGAAAGGTTGTTCTCTATGGGTCACCACACACATCGATGGTTTGTGGTCATCGTGAAATGGGCATACGCCAACCCACTCGCGGCCTTTTTGCTGCAAGGGGACATATTCAGATATAAGTGCGACGAGATCTACCTGTTCGCGCACCTGTTCAATGTCTGATCTGTCACTCATTCCTGTCTGGTTTCCAAATCCTTGTCTAATATTCGTGCCTTTAGTGATCACGTAAGAGAATAACCCTTGTCTATAACAAACCCAATTGTTTAAATTGTCTGGCTTTAATCACGATTTAAGGTTTGGATGGTTTTGGCTCAGTAGGCCTACACATCCCTGTAAGGTGTGATTTTGGCATATTTTGACACTTTTAGAATACGCAGGGAACGCCTGCTGTCAACTAAATGCGTCTTTTTTTCGGACGTTACCACAAAAAAATGTGGTTTTTTTAGTTTTTTTTACTCAATCCTGGAGTTTGCGTATTAATTTAGGGTTAACCCGCAGCTTGTAACTTTTGTTGACGTGTATATCCGTATTTACGTTTTAGTGGCTTTACAACGAGACCTTGCTTAATTGCCTTGGTTGAAACTTTGATTCGAGTTGGTTTTCCATCCACAATAGCACGTACAGTATGAAGGTTTGGTTTAAACTTGCGCTTATCGTTTGCAGTTATCTTTAAACCGATACCGCCCTGATATTTGGGCTTACCTCTGTATCGAATCTTGCGACCGACTTTCGTTTTGCGACCAGTAAAAAAACATACACGTGGCATAATGAATCTCCTTGCGCCAAATATGGCGAATTGGTCATTATATCAAAAATATGCCTAGTTTGCACGTATGAAAAACCGTGTTTTTTAACTAATAAATGAGGCAGAGTGTAGGTATCAAGCAGATTCTTTAGCTGGTTTTTTAGATTGTTGCATCATGTCAAGGTCAAGACCGCACTCTATATCTTTGGCGTCAATAATATACAGAGCATCATTATTATTGCGATCGGGTAGATCATACATAACGTCAATCATGAAATTATCAATTACAGCCCGTAATGCTCTTGCTCCGGTTCCACGTTCCATCGCACGTTTTGCAATAAGGTGGAGCGCATCGTTCGTAAACTCGATGCAGGCGCCCTCTAATGTAAAGAGGTGTTGATACTGCTTAATAATTGCATTGCGAGGTTCCGTTAATATTCGAACCATTGCATCTTCAGTTAGTGGCATAAGTGGTGTCACAATAGGAAGTCGACCAAGCAATTCTGGTATTAAACCAAAGTGCAAGATATCTTCTGTCGTTACTTGGTCAAGCAATTCTGCTTTGCGGTCATGGTGCGCACGGTCATCTCCAGAAGCACCTCCAAAACCAATTCTGGATTTGCCAATACGTTTTGAAATGATATCGCAGATGCCATCAAATGAACCACCACAAATGAATAAGATGTTTGAGGTATCCATCTGAATGTACTGTTGTTCTGGATGTTTCCTTCCGCCTTGTGGAGGAACATTTGCAACAACACCCTCTAACATTTTAAGAAGGGATTGTTGTACGCCTTCACCCGAAACATCTCGTGTAATCGAAACGTTCTGGGTTGTACGTCCAATTTTGTCAATCTCATCGATATAAATTATGCCATGTTGTGCTGCATCTAAATCAAAATCAGCTGCTTGTAATAGTTTAAGCAGAAGATTTTCGACATCTTCGCCTACATATCCAGCCTCCGTTAAAGTCGTCGCATCGGCAATAGCAAAGGGGACGTTCAAAATACGGGAGAGGGTTTTTGCTAATAAAGTTTTGCCTGTTCCCGTTGGCCCGAGCATGAGGACATTTGACTTATCTAATTCAACATCTCGATCAGCGTTATCAAGTTGGGAAAGTCTCTTGTAATGATTATGGACAGCCACTGAAAGAGAACGTTTTGCACGGTCCTGCCCAATAATATATTGCTCTAAATATTCATTAATTTGTCGAGGGGTGAGTATCGAAGTAAAGGTAGGGGATGCCGCACTTATTCGCCGACGTTCCTGTTTAAAAATGTTTTGGCATAAATCGGTGCAATTTGAACAGACATATATTTCGTTTGGGCCCTCCACCATTGGGCCAACTTCTTTTGAAGTCTTGCCACAAAACGAACATGTAGTTACTCGTCTCCCTCGAAATCCGCCATCATCGCCACCAGATCCACTGCCTGAGCCATTGCCTCCAGAACCACCATTGTCTTGGCCACCAGAGTCACCATCGAATGAGGAATCTTGTTGCATCTTTGCTACTTCATCATTGTCATTATCAGAATACTTACTCATTTTTTCCTGCTTACTCTCTTCCTACCTATTAGGGTATCACCGGCACTTTCTGTAGTTAATTGTGACACAAAAAGAGGGAATTGCCCACCTATTTAGTGATGGTTTCCTCGATTAATCACTGATTAGTGTAGTTTTTTAGGCTATCGGTCTTAAATTACCTAAGATTGATTGATAATCGATTGTCTTGCTCTTTCATATTCTTCCTCACTTATAAGACCCTTCTCACGGAGTTCTTTTAATTGGCTGAGTGTAAATGTGGTTGAGCCACGAAAATTTGATTTCATTCTCTTGCGAACTGCAAAGATTATAAATCCACCGATGAGAGTAATCACAATGAGAACGAGCGTAGCAGGAAGGACATCAGTAAATGCACTTCCAACAAACATTAGGACTTAGTTGATGTTTTTTTCGTAGTCTTTTTCTTGGTTTTCTTTTTAGTTGCAGTTTTCTTTGCAGTCTTCTTTGAAGTTTTTTTCTTGGTGTTCTTTTTCTTCGAAGAAGTCTTTTCGCCAGTTTCTTGTTCTTTCCATTCATCTACTGGCATCTCAGTTACTGTACAAGCAGCAACAAGTTGATCTGCAGCTTTCTCTTCTTGCACAACTGCTTGTATTTGTTGCAGTTGCCCTTGTTGTGCTAATCGGTTTCGCATTTCCTCAGGTCGTATACCGTTTTGCATTGCAATGTCTGCAATACGCGCATTTACTTCCATCTCGTTGACAGATACATGGAAATGCTCTGCAAGTTTAGTGAGGATAAAATACGTCTTCAATCGTTTTTTGGATTCTTCTGCGGAACCGGCTCTGACTTTTGCAACTTCAGCTTCCACTTCATCCATCGTCATACGTCCGGAAGATTGCAACTCCGTTCGTAATCGTTGAAGATCACGATCGGCTTGCATAGCGCTTGTCTTCTCAGGAAGTTCCATCTCAACTCGATTAGCAATCTCGGTAGTTGCTTGCTGTCGTAGAACAGCTGCTTGATCTTTGTCACGACGTTGTTCTAGGGCCAGTTGGACTTGTTCATGAAGAATATCAGTTGAGTCGAGTCCAAATAATGCAACTAACTCCTCGTCAGATAGCGGATTGATTTTGACAGTTTGAACGACATTGAAAGTAATAGCAACTTTTGAGCCACGTACTTCTTCAAGTTCGTGTTCTTCAGGGCCTTCTGTGTTGATAGTTAATTCGTCACCAACAGAAGCACCTATTAATATTTTGCCTAAATCGTCTACAAAGAGACCAAGTAGTTCGCCGCCACTATCAATTGCTGGAACAGTCAGGCGTGTTTGTTCCGTCTTGTAAAAAGATTCTTCGTTTCCGTCTAGATGAACAACAGCAGGACCTATGAGGAAGTTGCCTTCTTCAGCTTTGCCTTCAACTTCTTCAAGTTTGCCATTGCGGATTTTTTGTCGTACGATTTCTTCTTCGATATGTTCTTTAGAAACATCGACGATTGGTTTTGTAAGTTTAATGTCATCGAAAGTCGGCAACTCAAATTCGGGCATAACTTCAACTTCTAGCGAAAATGTAAGAGGTTTTCCCTCTTCAAGAATTACATCTTCTGGATTGCCAACAGGCTCTGGTTCCCCAAGTGGTTTGAGTTCGTATTCCTCGATAGCACTCTTCCAAGCATCCGAAATGATTTCATTGCGAGCATCGTTCCGTAAGGATTCACCAAATCGTTTTTCTAAGATGTGAGCAGGCACCTTGCCTTTACGAAATCCTGGAATAACAGTCTGCGTTCGTAACGTTCCCATTGAGTCTTGCAATTTAGACGCAATTGTGTCTGCAGGGACAGTTATAGTAAGCCTTTTACGGGCAGGACCTGCCTCTTCGATGGATAATTCGTAGGGGTGGGATGCTGTTGTAGTCATATTCATAAACCTTCTTTCGAATCGTACATCTTACTGTAAAGGGCTTATGTATGCTAGAAAAACTTTCCCTAGCGGGATTGAAAATGTGTCTATGCGTTAACGAATAAATAACATATCAGTGTAGGAAGGGAGAGGCCATAAGTCTTGGGGCACTAACTCTTCAATTGAATCAGAGATAGTACGGGCAGTACGCATATAACCTAAAAGTGAATCTCGGATGAAATTGGCTTGCGATTGTAAATCGAGATGTTCTTTAGCAACGGCAATTTGCAGGATTTCAATATACTCCTGTAGCGATTCAGATAATCGAGCAATATCTCCAAGACGGGCGGCTGTACGAGAGCAATTGATGGAATTCGTGTGAGAAGATAACACAACGTTACCGAGTTCGTCTTGATAACGAAGTGCTGCTGGAAGCACTTTGGTGGATAGCATCATCAAGAGTGTGCGTGCTTCAATGCTGACAATGGTGTTGTACTGCTCTTGTAGAACTTCTTCTCGAGCAGTTAATTCTCTATTTGTTAGAACATGGTATTGCTCGAATAAAAGTAAAGATTTCTCACTGACCAATGATGGGTAGGCATCAGGAGCAGTTTTAAGATTAGGGAGTCCTCGCCTTGCTGCTTCTTCGTGCCATTCTTGTGTGTAATTATCTCCATCAAAAACAACTCTGCGATGTTTGATCAGGATATCACGGAGCAAAGATCTAACTTCAGTGTCACGTTGCTGTTTTGAATTGCTTCCTGCGAGCGCCTCTTCAAGGGATGTAGCAATGTAATCGAAAGATTCTGCAATGATGGTATTAAGTACAGTGTTAGGCCAAGCGATGGTTGAAGTTGAGCCAACAGCGCGGAATTCAAATTTGTTGCCGGTAAATGCAAATGGACTTGTGCGGTTTCTGTCTCCACTATCTCTGGCAACCTTTAGCATTGTTGATGCGCCAAGATCAAGTATTCCGCCATCTCTTGGAGTGCGGTTTTCTTCGGATTCTATTTGATCGAGAATATCACTGAGCATTTCTCCAAGGAAGATAGAAATGATTGCGGGGGGCGCTTCGTTTGCTCCTAAGCGATGGTCATTTGCTGCCGAGGCAACGGAGGCTCTCAATAAATCTCCATGCATAGAAACAGCGCGAATGACGGCGCATAAGAAGGTGAGGAATTGCAAATTGTTTTGAGGTTCTTTGCCTGGGCTAAGTAAATTTTTCCCAGTATCTGTTGCAATTGACCAGTTGTTGTGTTTGCCAGAGCCGTTTACACCAGCAAAAGGTTTTTCGTGGAGTAAACAATGGAATCCATGTTGTTTTGCGGTGGCTTTAAGGACCTCCATGAGAAGCATCTGATGGTCTGAAGCTACATTCGCATTCTCGTAGGTGGGAGCGATTTCATATTGTCCCGGTGCTACTTCGTTGTGACGAGTTTTTACAGGAATTCCAAGTTCATATAGTTGTTGCTCTGCATCATCCATGAATGCGAGAACTCGTTGGGGTATTTTGCCAAAGTAATGGTCATCTAACTGATGACCCTTTGGCGGGGGGGTGCCAATTAGTGTTCTTCCACAAAGAAGTAAATCTTCTCGATGTGTCACGAAAGATTCGTCAACTAAAAAATATTCTTGTTCGAGTCCAAGAGTAGTAATTACTCTTGAGGCGCCTTCTTTATTACCAAAGATATTCAGAATTCGTAGTGCCTGTGTGTTGATTGCATCGATAGAGCGAAGCAGGGGTGTTTTCTTATCGAGGGCTTCGCCAGTCCATGAAACAAAAGCAGTTGGAATACAGAGAGTGCCACCCTCTTCATTTGGCATAATAAATGCTGGGCTAGTAGCGTCCCAAGCGGTATACCCACGAGCTTCCCAAGTATCTCGGATACCACCTGAAGGAAAACTGGATGCGTCTGGTTCGCCTCTGATTAAAAGGTCTCCGGAGAATTCTGCAATCGCACCCTTGTCAGTGGGTTCAAGAAAACCGTCATGTTTTTCTGCTGTAGCACCTGTAAGTGGCTGGAACCAATGTGTGTAATGCGTACAACCGTTGTCAATCGCCCACTCCATCATTGCGTGTGCTACGTTATTTGCAATTGCAGGGTCAAGTGGCTTTGCTTTTTCCATAGTTTCAATCAACGATGCATACACTTCGGGTTGTAGGTACCGAAGCATGGCGTCGCCAGAGAAAGTTAAAGACCCAAAATTGTCACAATAATCGTTAGTTTGCATATCCGTTGCGTTCGACATTGATAAATCTTCCATGTATAAGGCCTCCTGCCAAGTTATTTGTAGTATCTATTCTTGCTCGATTTGAAGCAAGTGCTTATTTAGAAATTTTTGTTAGAAAGTCACCTGCTTCTTGCGCAGGGTTAGCGGAAGCATGCATTCTTCTTACTAAAGCTGACCCCACAATTGCCCCATCAGCATACGATTGGACTGCTGTGACTTGTGATGCTGTAGAAATTCCAAAGCCGATTGCTATTGGAAGTTCGGTAACACCGCGTATTGCCGCGATTCGATTTTGCAAATCGGGTAATTCAGATTGTTCGCCTGTGAGGCCTGTACGAGCAAGAACATAGAGGAAGCCACTGGATAATTGAGCCAATTTTGCAACACGATTCAGAGGGGTTGTTGGAGCAACGAGCAAAGTGAACGAAATGCCAATCGAGTCGCAAAACGCACTGAGCGTTTCGGCTTCAATATCGTCAATATCTGGAATGATAATGCCATCAAACCCGGCTTCGGCTAATCGTTCAATGAAAGTAGTACCGCCGCTCTTTCTTACAATAGAGTGACTCACCATTGCAATGATTCCAGCAGATATTTGGCTTCTAAGCCGTGAAACGGTTCCAATTACATGTACTGGTGTAGTTTTTGCGCCAAGAGCTCGATGCATCGCCGCTGAAATGACGGGTCCATCAGCGATTGGATCACTAAAGGGGATACCGATTTCAATGATATCTGCGCCTGCTGCGTCTAGGGCAAGTAAAACCTCTTCTGAAGTTTCAATAGTTGGATCTCCAGCCACTATGAATGGGATAATAAGGTTGGAACGATTTTGGAAGATTGATTCAATAAGGGTCATTTTATTCCCTCAGGACCGCCATCTTTCACGTATTTGTCGTGTATTGCTTGAGTTAGGTCGATATCTGTGATATTAGCTAGGGTAGCTAGCCAAGCAAGTACATCAGCGAATTCCTCTTGAAGGTTTGCAGGGTCAGGGTCCCCCCGTTCACATTTACCAAGCGCATGGGCTAATTCTCCAAATTCCTCAGAGAGCCATAGAAATGTCTTGGATATCCCCCTCTTAGAGTCTGTTTCAAAATATTTGTTGCGAATCAAGATCTGGAATTCAGCAATAGTCATTGTCGTTGGCATAAAGTGCAGGATAGCAAAATCAGGGGAGTAAGTTTATTCATGGATTTATCGAATTAATTACCAAAAAGACCCATTCAGAATACCACTACAGGACTTGGATTCAATATACTGCGAACGCTTTATTGACCCGAGGTTGTTCCTCGGGGGATTTCAAAATACTTATTCACCTTGAATAAGATCTACTTCAAACGTTTCTTAGGAGAGACGATACATGTTAAATACGTTCATCAAAACAACACTTACTTGCTGCGTAATTCTCATCGCAATCGGATGCAAAGGGCGAGGATCAAATTGGCGAATGCATGAACCGAAACAAATGACCCAAATGCCAATGTCAAATGATGATTCGCCAGACTGGGTAAAGGGATTTGTTCCACAAAGTCTAGATCGTATTTACTTCGTGGGTCGAAGTAGAACTCCCGATAGCCCTCGCTTGGCACGTGGATATTACAACGTTCGTAAAAATGGTGAGTTGTTCAATGAAAAAGCATATCTCTATGGATACCCTCCAAAAGAAGCCGCTTTCTTAGAATTTGATCGATACTACCGAACACCCGCTCAACGCACTGGGTATACGGTAATGGATGAGCGCGATGCTGTCCAAAGCGCTCGTGAAGATGTTCTTGATCAGATTAGGCAACGTCTTGCCCCTCGAAATATGGGCAACGCCAGTAATCTTCTTGTTAACAATGTTGACTCTGGCACTTGTTTAAACTGCGGCGACCGAGTGAGGTTGCATAGAACGAACGTTCAAATATGCAATGATCAATGCTCGCATGCAAAAGTTTCTTGCAATAAAGGTCGTTGTTCGAAAAATTCAAAAAAAATCAATGTTGTATCTGTAG
>CAYZEX010000002.1:0-34874 GCA_964477675.1 uncultured Isosphaeraceae bacterium | reverse complement strand
GGGTGAACACATACGCGGTTCAATTTCACCCTGAATGTACTCCAGAAATAATTGAATCTTGGATAAATGATGGCGCTACTGAAATGGCGTCCGTAGGTATTGATGGCGATAAGATTAGAGAAGAAACAAAGACCCAATTTGAGAATTACGAACGATTAACTGATCGATTTTTTGATGCTATCTCTCAGTTATTGATGCCAATGCAAACACGTTTGCAACGCCAGCGGCATTAGGATACCAAGTGTCTAAACATACGCCTAAATATCTCAAACCATATCAGGAAGCTGTGGACATACATGGGGGAACATTTGATGCAACATTGTGGCGTTCTAAGCGTGGGCAAGTTGCCCGCTTCAAAACGTTCACCAAGTACATCGATTTCGCCGATACTTCTATTGTTGATGTAGGGTGTGGAATCGGGGACTTCGCCTCGTACCTCGTCAAATCCTCCGTTGACTTTAAGGCATTCCTTGGAGTTGATGCAATGGAAGCGATGATTAATACCGCGAAAGAACTTTCATTAGAAAAATGTACATTTGAAACCATGGACGTACTTGACAATATGGATGTCTTTGAGAAAACTGATTGGTGCGTTTTTTCTGGTTCCCTAAACGCAATGACACAACAAGATGCAATGGGACTTATTCGTCAAGCATTCGATGATTGTTCTCTGGGTGTTGCCTTTAACTTTCTCTCTAATCAATCTTGGCGTGACCCCTCCTCTGAAGATCTTTATCCAGCTTCTCGCTTTGATACGCTTGAAATGTTATCGTTTGCGTTTACCCAAACCCCCCTCGTATCGTTCACCCAAACGTACTTGGAGGGGCACGATGCCACTATTATTCTTCATAAGCAAGAACTTTCTCAGTAATTCATAAAACCCGTAAAAACCACACTACAATGTGCGGAGTTTAAAAGAAGGAGAAAGAAAAATGACAGATACTTCACCAGCCACAATAAAAGTAGTCGCCACAAATGGCGGTTTTCGAACGTTCGTTGCCTTCCTTTCGGCAATGTTCATCTTTCTAATCGTCTTCATCGTTGGGATAATCGCCGGCATATCTGCATTAGCAAGTTCGCAAGCAGATGACAGTATTGTGCATTCCTCAATCTCACAAGAGGGTACATCATCAACAATTGCTGTACTAAACATTTCTGGTGTCATCGATGGCTCAAATGCTGATTATGCAAAACAAGCAGTGCGAACAATAATTGAAGATAAAAATGTCAAGGCCGTAGTTTTAAGAGTAGATTCACCTGGTGGTGGAGTAACGGCTTCCGATGAAATTTGGCATGCCATTCAAAAAATAAAAGAAGCAAAAATTCCACTCATCGCGAGCTATGGCGGGATTGCAGCATCTGGGGGCTATTACATTTCGTGTAATGCCGACCATATTATTGCACAAGAAACTACCATCACTGGCTCAATTGGCGTAATCGCAAATATCATGACTTTCCAAGATTTGCTGGAAATGATTGGTGTAAAACCTGTCACTTTAATTGCAAAAGACTCACCAGAAAAATCGGTAGCTAACGATGTCTTCCGCAACTGGACGGTCAAAGATAAACAAAAAGTCACCGGTATTCTCAACGCCATGTATTCAGTTTTTTACAGTCGCGTAGAAACAGGTAGAGGGCATGTCATTACAGATTCCAAAACATTAGAATCTGTTGCTAACGGCTCTGCATATACTGCACAACAAGCACTTAATAATGGTTTAATTGATGGGATAGGATATCTCGATGACGCAATCGTCATTGCTAAACAACATGCTGGAATAATCGACGAAGATCCTACTGTCCTTGACCTTAGTAGAAAAAATGTACTCTTTGGAGGTATGTTCGGTGCTAGCACAAATCAAATCAACGCTTCTGATTTAAGAACAATGCTGCAAGAATTCTCTATGCCTAAACTCATGTATTTATATAACAAGTAAATAAGGATTTTACATGTCAATTTTTTTCGTTTCAGCGGCTCTGTCCGCCGTTTGCGCGATAGGTGCGCCAAAACTCAATGACAATGATGTCACAAACGCCATTGCAAAGATTGTTGATAAACTCGATGAAGAGTACCACAAAGAGCGCTGTTGGGATTCCAGTAGCCCATCAAACGGTTGGCTTTCAAAACATCGAGGTGGAACAACTGCACTAACAACCCTCGCAATGTTATCAGCAGGTAAATCATCAAACTCTCCAAAAATACAAAGAGCCATTGATTACATTTGGGAAATCGAAGAACCAAGTTCTTACCTTTTAACCCTTCGCACTTCAATCTGGGCACAGCTTCCAGATTCATACAATACACGACTTGAAAAAGACACAAAACGACTGATTAAAACAATGAGTTTGGAATATGGCGGTTGGGGAATCGATAGTACATTACCAAATTCATTCTCCGAAACCTCCCCGCTAACTAGAGAGTTTGGAATCATTGCATTACTCGCTGCAAACAGACGAGGTGAACGTATTCCAAAAAAGTGTTGGACCTCTTTGGCGAATGCTACACTTGCTTCACAACATAAAAATGGTGGGTGGTCTTACTCTCATAAGGCAAACAGTGGCGAGACCACTGCAAACATGACTGTGGCTGGGTTAAATTGCTTACTTGGAGTTGATGAAGTGCTTGGAGGAGAATTAAAACAATCAGATGAATTTCTCCTTCAATCTGCGATTAACCGTGGAATTAATTGGCTAGACAAACACGCATCAACAAGCACAAACTCTGGAGGAACTGCCCTAATGAGTTATCTATACGCTCTAGAGCGAGCCGCAATGTCTTGCGGCTTATCAAAGGTTCGTCGCAGGGATTGGTTTACTGATGGTGCACTTGCCATTATAGACGCACATTGTGGAGTACGAAAAGCAAAGGGTAGTGTTGTAAACTTGTCCTTCGCTCTTCTTTTTTTAACTCGTGGGCATTCCCCAATTGCTTTTTGTGAACTTGTTGTTCGCAAAGCAAAGGTTGATCCTCATAGAGTTGCAGATATTATTACACAACGCCTTTCAATTACCAGTGAACGCAATCTTGCCTGGCAACTCGTAACGATAGATGAAAGTGTACTCACATGGTTGACAGCACCATTTATGTTAGTACAGAATGTAGAGGCAATTCCTGATGACAACACGAAACTAAAAAACTATCTCGATAAAGGCGGACTGCTCGTCATGCTAGCAACCGGCAAAGAGTTGCGACAATGCAAAGAGTTTGCTTCCACACTGTGCCCATCAATTGAACCTATCGAGAACCGGCGTGACCATTGGTCGCATGGTCTACTGAACGCTGCTAAAAATATACGGCTTACAATTTGGAACGATGGAATACGAGATCGCATTATTGTCGTTCAGGGAAACGGTAAAAAGGTTGTACAAAGTAAAAATTCTAAACTCGCTCTGTTTTTTACAAATCTATGTCTAGGTGCTGCTGAACTAAATTGTTGGAGTACAAGATTACATGTTCAACCTCCGATTCCATCTAAAAAACACATTGTGGTTGCTCAACATAAAGGAAATTGGGATACCGAACTTGCAGCATTTGAACGATGGAAAACAAAGGCAATGCCCCTCAACGCTGTCAAGAGAAACCCCTGCATTTTACTTGGGGGCGTTTACGAGTCTGAAATAGATCAACAACTCATCGATGACATTATTATTACCGCTTCCAAGGGTGCTACTATTCTTGTTGAATCTATTGGCGGACGAGGTCATTTTGCTGCATCAGTTCGTGAACGAGTCGCGAAACAAACTGGAAATGCGGTGAAGCCCGATACTACCTTAAGCCACATCAATGGGCGAAGGGGTTGGTCTATTCACAATAGAGAAGCATTGCCTATCCCGCTACAAACAACCATTGGGAAAGGCTCAGTTATTTTTATCGATTGTGACCTGCGCAATGCACTTTTAGATCATACAGCTTGGGGTATTCATGGCTACTCTCATGATGCGGCGCAAGAACTTCTTAAACTCGTGCTAGCCAAATAAACTTTTCGGTACACTGCAATCGTGAAACGTATATTGCCGATATCACTAACAATTTTTATCGCTGCCATTGCCGGTTTATTCGTTGCACAAAACCAAAATAGTATAGATCAGACCAACTTACTGTCCTCTACATCCGTAACCGATCAACTACAGGGAATCGAATCGATCTCCAGTTATCCATTTGATAAACTGGTTACATTACTCAATCCCCTTTTAAGTGATAACTCTGATGCATCAAAAGTAGCACAAAATCTTCTTGTCAAAAGTGCTTTTAGAGAAAATAGAATTAAAGAATTACAACAAACTGAAATTGAACCTGATTTTTACAATGCTGCGCTCTGGTGGAATAACAAAAGAGAAAGGCAGGAAACTATTGCCCCTGCCATTAACCCGTCAAATATTTCACCATGGGCCCTGAAATTACTCGCAATTTATGATTCCAAACAGAGTGAATCTTTCTATTCTGAAGTTATTGGTTCACCCGTTCGAGATAGGGATGGGAGTGTCATGCTCTGCGTTCTTGCCATCCATAAGCGTGCCACAACACCAATAGAACCTTTGATTCATATTTGGGAACATGAATATGACATTGAACGACAAAGAGCTGCCCTACTCTTGAGCGCAATAAGAAATCTTCCTCTGCCGAAGGTCTCCTTACAAAATGAATTGATAACAACACTACATACAATCATCAATGAGAAGAATTTTGAACTCGCATGGAGAACCTTGCACCATCCAGACGGGACAATAAACCCCGACATCGCACTCGCAGCAATGATTGTTGATTATCAGAGATTCACCCCAATTTTGGTTGAGACGGCAATGAACGGCAAATGGGTTCACCCTGAACATGCTATTCTCATCGCGGATGCGTTCTGGCCAACAATTACAGACCAAATCCCATTTGCTCTACTCAAGAATCGTGAGTCTAGACGAAGATGGTGGACCATCTTCGCTTGCGGGTTATTGAAAGAAGGAGGATGATACGCAGATGAATGCAACTACAGCCCTTAGCGTTCTAATGATGCCCCGAGACGCAAATATCTACGGTACGATTTTTGGGGGCATCATATTGTCTTATATCGATCAAGCCTGCTTCGTAGAAGCACGTCGACATGGGGTACATCGATGGGTTACTGCTTCGGTCGATAGAGTTGATTTTGAAAAGCCAGTCTTTGTCGGTGATGTTGTCAGATTTAACACCAAAACAATAAAGACTGGATGCAAGTCCGTTGAAATAGAAATCACCGTTGAAGCAGAACGATACGACTCCGGTGAACGAGTCATCGTAACAAACGCGAAAAGTACGATGGTGAGCGTTGATTCCAATGGAAACGCAATACCATTCAACTCGCCCCCAACAGTTTCCATAAAGGGTAACCCATGACCACAAATATTGCAGTCCTATTTAGTGGCGGCGGAAGAACAGTACTTAATCTTCTCGATTACATAAAAAGGGAAGAGTTAGATGTAACTATCATTCAAGCCATTGCCTCGAAACCAAATATATCTGGAATTAACCGACTAAAAGAACGAGGCCTTGATGTTCTCGTTGCAAGGAATAACGGTGAGCCCCCAACAAGAGGCGATGCGCAGGTGAAAGAGTGGCTCAATGAAAGCAAGCCCGATTTAATCCTACTCTGTGGGTATTTACGATTATTACCTTTGGACCCTTGGATGCACAACAAGGTCCTGAATATCCATCCCGCACTACTTCCCAAGTATGGCGGTAAGGGAATGTATGGCATGCTGGTACACGAGGCAGTCATAGATCACCAAGAATCTGAAACCGGATGTACGGTGCATTATGTTGATGATGAATACGACCATGGAACAACCATTCTTCAACGCAGATGCCCTGTTCTAGATAGCGACACACCACAAACAATTGCTGATAAGGTATTTAGACTTGAATGTGAAGCATATCCTGCAGCAATCCAGATGGTCACTAAGCAACAAAAGGTATGATGAACATTAACCATGAGTGAAGCTAAAAAAAAATCACGACCATTTCTTCGTGGACTTGCTGTGTTACTTCCGTCAGTTCTTACGCTCTGGCTCCTTGTTAAAGCATACCAATTTGTAGATTCCGCAATTGCTGAACCCATAAACACAGGAATTCGAACTGCCTTTATTCAAATTCCAAAGCACTTTCCTGACCTTGCAAACTCACTCGCAATTGCACCTAACGCAGAGTTACTAGATGCCAGAGCCATGGAGCAGAATATTTCGACGACTGATGTCGATGCTATGCAGGAATTGTCTAATATCATTTTCGCTGAGTCAGTTAATTCTTGGTGGGCAGAACATCCGTGGATGAACTTACTAGGACTTCTGGTAGCTGCAATTATCGTATATATTTCTGGTCGACTTGTTGGCGGATTTCTCGGTCGATCAATCTATAAACGCATTGAAAAATTAATGGTTGCTGTCCCAGTTATCCGTAAAATTTACCCGTATGTAAAACAACTTGTTGATTTCTTAATTAGCGATTCCGATTCTCCAAAGTTTAGCCGCGTTGTTGCGGTTGAATACCCTCGTAAAGGAATCTGGTCGGTGGGTTTTATGACTGGGGATTCACTAAAAGCAATCGAAGCAAAAGTTCCCGATTCGATTACTATTTTCATTCCTAGTTCCCCCACCCCATTTACAGGGTATACCATCACCGTGCCAAAAAAAGATACTATCGACTTGCCATTAACTGTCGAGGAGGCAATCCGATTCGCAGTAAGTGGTGGTGTTTTGCTACCAGACCACCAAAATATGCAGGGCTTAGAACCTGCTAAAATAAAACCACCAGAGATAACCTGAAAGCCCAGAAACGGGAATTGACCAGTTAGTAACCACCGAATAGAAGAAAGAATTGCAATGCAAATTAACGTCTCTAGCAAAAACATCGAAATGACTTCAACAATAGAAGAGTACGCTCAAACAAAAGCGGAAAAACTCACTCGATTCTATGATCGTATTGAGCAGATTGACGTCAAGATCGAAAAAACAACCCATGGTTTTACTGCTGAAATTATCACTGACATAGAGCATTACGATAATATCATCGCCAACTGTGAAAACGACGATCTGCACGCTGCAATTGACAGTTGCGTTGACAAAAGTGTCCGCCAGTTAACTGATTTAAAAACCAAAACAAGAGATCATAAACACAACACCCCAGCTGGAGGTCAAAACCGATGAAACTAATGGACATCATTGTAAAAGATGCAATTGTTCCAGAACTCAAGGCAACCAATCGTGACGGTGTCATCGGAGAGATGATTGAGGCGCTAGTTCAATCGGGATGCGTAACGGAAGACCAACGTGAAGATTTTACAAAGGCAATAATCCGAAGAGAAAATAAAGGGTCTACCGGTTTTGGTCATGGAGTTGCAGTACCTCACGTAAAACATCCTGATATCAAAACAATGCATATTGCCGTTGGGAATAGTATCGATGGGGTTGATTTCAAAGCACTTGATCGTGAACCAGTCTATTCAATCGTATTGCTACTTAGCCCTGAAGACCAGCCAGAAAACCACCTAGACGCAATGGAAGCGATCTTCAGTAGTTTAAGCCAAGATACATTTAGGCGGTTTTTACGACAAGCAAGTTCAGCAGAAGAAGTTTTAACTCTGCTTAGTGAAACAGATAACGCGATACGTTAAAAGAATTCGTCGTTTTCCACTCTCTGATTTAGGTTCCTCAAACGAGTTGCCGCAACTATTCGACCCAATACCATTATGCCAACAGCAACTACAACAATAACTATTAAGAACCGTCTAGGCATGCACGCTAGACCGGCAATGTTGTTTGCTGAAATCGCAGAAAAATATGCGGCCTCGATTACGGTTGGACACGCAAATAGTGATCCAGTCGACGCGAAATCTATTATGCAACTCATGATGCTTGCAGCAACAGCAGGAACCAAACTTACAATTTGTGCGGATGGAGAAGACGCAGACGCTGCAGTTTCCGACCTTACCGAACTTGTCCGTTCAGGTTTTAACGAATAACCCTTTTTGGGTCATTTCATCATCACTTCAATAAACGCACGGTTTCTTAGAAAATAATCAACTTCCGTTTGTTATCTTCGTAATTGTTCGGATCTTAAATCCCTCTTCATCAACAAGCCAATAGCATCTTGTATAGAAAAACCCTCGTATAGAACTCTGTACATCGCATTAGAAATTGGCATATCTACACCATGCTCTTGAGAAAGAGCACGAACTGCCTTCGTTGTCGGAGCACCTTCAACTACAGAACCCATTGTTTTGGTAATTGTTTGTAAGTCTTCACCCTTGCCAAGGCGTTCGCCACAGGTCCGATTTCTCCCGTGTGGGCTGAAACACGTAGTAGCCAAATCTCCGACTCCAGCAATCCCAAAGAACGTTTCAAGTTGCGCCCCCATCGCAACACCAAGACGTGAAATTTCAGCAAGTCCCCGTGCGAGCATTGCTGACTTTGCATTATCACCAAGTTGCATACCATCACAAATACCAGCAGCAATCGCAATTACATTTTTAAGTGCTCCTGCAAGTTCAACACCAAGTGGATCGCCATGCGTGTAAATACGGAGCCATGGAACATCAAACAAATCTTGCATTTGTTCTGCAACGGAAGCATCCGAAGAACTTGATACCATCGCAGCGGGTTGCCGTCTCACTAATTCCGTAGCAATGGTAGGTCCAGAAAGAACACATGTAGGGTGTCCACTTTTGATAGATTCTTCGATGATTTGTGTTGGCAATAAATGCGTTTCCAATTCAATGCCCTTCGCAACACATCCAATTGGAACATTCGCTGGCAAACAATCTCCAATAGACCCCCAGACCTTGCGAATAAATTGTGTCGGAATTGCGTTTATTGCTACATCTGTTTCAGATAAGGCGAGACTTCCATCTGCAATTACCTCAACAGCATCTTCCAACACAAAAGAATTCAATCGCGGCGATTTCCTTGTACGTCGTAACTGTTCGATGTTCTCAACAAAAGGACCCCAAAGCCGCACTTGAACTCCCCTGCAAACCAAGGCATCCGCTAAAACGAGCCCCATTTGTCCATCACCAATCACTGTTACTGTACTCATGTCATTGCTACTTTCATTTGAATCAAATATCTCATAAGATTACAAGAATCCTAACCGAACAATGCTCCCATAATGTGGCTATAGTAAGTAAGAATCGTTAAGGAACCCACGGAACCAACGGAATCCCACTTTATTATGATTGAAACAGAGATTAACCAGCAAACTATGCAATCGGGTGCCATGGAGGGCGCTAAACGCCTTGAACGTAGACTACTCATAGCACTCAGCGGTGGGGTATTGCTTGCAGTTTCATGGATTGGCCACCTCCTCGGAGCCCACACACTTGTATCAGAAATTCCTGCATCAATCGGTGCAATTGTCCTGGTCATTCCACTTCTCTCTGGAGCTTGGAAAGAGATAAAAAATGGCAAACCATCGAGCGATGCCCTCGCTTCACTCGCAGTTGTAGCGGCATTATCTGCCGGAATGTATCTCGCCGCAGGTTTTCTAGCATTATTTCTTTGGATGGCTAATCTTATTCTTAGCCGAACAGCATGGGGAGCCCAAAGAGCTATTCGGGATCTTGTAGATTTGACACCAGGAAGTGCTCGGATTATAGAAGGTGAAAGCGAAAGAGAAGCGCCACTAAAAGAAGTTGCTATAGGTATGGTTGTTCGTGTTCGTCCAGGTGAAAACCTACCAGCCGATGGTGTCATTATTGCGGGGCATTCCGACATCAATCAAGCTTCCTTAACTGGTGAAGCTGTACCTAACGAAGCTCAAACAGGAACCAATGTGTACGCAGGTACAACAAACTTAACTGGACAAATCGATGTCAAGGTTACTGCGGTTGCTGCTGAAACCACCATTGGTAAGGTCGAATCTCTTATTCGTGAAGCAGAATCTACACGAACTCAAAAACAAGAACTCATTGAACAACTCGCTTCATACTATTTTTCAATAGTTGTGATGGTTGCTGCAGTTGTTTGGTTTTTTACAAGCCGAAGCGCGGATGAAGCAATTCGTGGGGCCGCATCAGTACGTGCAATAACTGTACTTGTTGTTACTTGTCCTGGTGGTCTTCTTATCGCACATCCAACTGCAATGGTTGCAGCGTTTGCTGCAGCGGCACGTCTTGGCATCATGATTAAACATACGCAAACACTTGAAGCTGCAGCAGGTGTAGACACGGTGATTATGGATAAAACAGGAACGCTTACTACCGGTAATTTTGCAGTAAGCCGACTTGTTCCAGCAGAGGGCGTTGAGGGTGCAGCGTTGCTGCAAGCTGCTGCAGATGCAGAACAACATTCAAACCACCCCCTTGCAAAATCTATTCTTGATACTGCAACGCAAGCGAACATAACACCAGGGTCGGTTGATAAGTATGAGGAAGTACATGGCCGTGGGGTCATCGCACACACATCCGGCGCGGATATTTATGCCGGTCGTGGTGCATGGTTGACTGATCTGAACAATACTATTGGAAACCAAGTCATATCCGTTTCTGAAAAAATTGAAGGCATGTCCACCGTTCATATCATGCGTGGAACAGAGTATCTTGGAGCTGTAGGGTTAGAAGATAAACTTCGACCACACGCTGGGGAGGCTGTTGAAAACATGCGACGTAATGGCGTAAGACGAGTTTCTATTTTTACTGGTGATCGACTTGATGTTGCAAAGCGAGTTGCTGAATCGGTTGGAGTAGACTCTATCGAAGCAGAGTGTTTGCCTGAAGAAAAACATGAAGAACTAAAATACCTCATTAGCCGTGGGCATAGCACACTTGTCGTTGGCGATGGTATCAATGATGGTCCAATTCTTGCAACCGCAGATGTTGGAGTTGCGATGGGTTTAAGCGGATCTGACATTGCAACAAATAGCGCTGGCGTAGCGCTGATGAATGATGATTTGCGGAATATCCCTTTTCTAATTTCACTCGCTAGAAAAACTAAAAATATTATTGCTCAAAATATTGGTGCATCCATCATTCTTGCAATCGTCGGTCTCGCTTTAGCAGCTACGGGAAATATCAACATATGGATTACCCCGTTTTATTATGCACTTGGCTATGTTGTTGTTATAGCAAATAGTTTACGGCTCATCCGGTTCGGCGAAGAGTTCACCTCCGTAGTGGAATCACAACGTCGAATGGAAGAATCTCGTGTACGTAAACCAGTACGCCAAATTGCAACCAGCTGATTGCTAAGTAATCTAACCTAGTCCTAATAGTAGGTTAGGCAATTGTAATAGCATCATCAAGGAAAACGTCTTGGATTGCACCGAGTAGTTGAACACCATCCTTCATAGGACGTTGGAATGCCTTACGACCTGAAATCAAACCACAGCCACCAGCACGTTTATTGATTACCGCGGTTTGCACTGCTTGAGCAAAATCATTCTCGCCAGAAGCACCGCCTGAGTTAATCAAACCACATCTCCCACTGTAACAATTCAAGACCTGATAACGACACAAATCAATAGGGTGGTCTGTGCAAAGATCGTCGTACATTCCCTTGTGGAACTTGCCAAATGATGTTCCACTTTCGTTCATCGCAATATAACCCCCGTTGTTCGTCGCTTGTTTTTGTTTGATTATATCTGCTTCAATAGTAACACCTAGGTGATTCGCTTGACCGGTGAGGTCGGCGGATGCGTGGTAATCGGTGCCGTTCACTTTAAAGTCGCTGTTACGCAAGTAACACCAAAGTACGGTTGCCATTCCAAGTTCATGCGCCAACTGAAATGCATGCGCAACTTCTTGTATTTGCCTGCTTGATTCTTCAGAACCGTAGTAAATAGTCGCGCCAACTGCTGCAGCCCCCAGATTCCACGCTTCTTCCACAGTACCAAACATTATTTGATCAAAGTTATTTGGACTTGTCATCAATTCGTTGTGATTGATTTTGACAATAAAAGGTATTTTGTGTGCATAGTCCCGAGCCACTGTTCCTAAAACACCAAATGTTGTTGCTACAGCATTACAACCACCTTCTACAGCAAGATCGATGATGTTCGATGGGTCAAAATAAAGTGGATTCGGAGTGAATGATGCACCTGCTGAGTGTTCGATTCCTTGGTCAACAGGAAGAATAGAAAGATAACCTGAACCACTTAACCGACCATGATTGTAAATTGAAGCAAGATTTCGTAAAACCTGAGGATTACGATCACTATTTTTCCAGGTGCGATCAATGAAGTTGTTACCGGGAATATGGAGTAAATCAGAGGAAACCTTAGCTTTGTAGGAAAGTAGGTTTTCGGCCTCTGAGCCAAGATATTCAGTAGTTGAGGTCATAGGAGTCTCCTGTTTAAGAGGAGCATTATATCAAGATGAGATGCAACAAGTCAGATGCTCACTGCCTGTCCGTCACGGCGTGAATCACTCGCTCCTGCATATCCATCAGTGAGCCCCTGAACGATTTGACCTCCACCAAAGGCAACCGTTCTGCGTGTAGAAATTTCCAAATCATGCCCAAACTCACGGAGTTCTGCATACACTTCTTCTGGGAATCCAGGTTCGATAGCGACTTTTTTCTCACCAAGTAATTTCCAACGTGGTGCATCAAGCGCCGCTTGAGGATTCTGTTGTGCAAAAACAATTCGGCACACAACTTGCAGATGCCCCTGTGGCTGCATTGGACCACCCATCACACCAAATGGTGTTCGCTTGTTGCCTTGCTTAAGAAAGCCCGGAATAATTGTGTGGAACGGTCGTTTATTTGGACCAAGTGCGTTTGGGTGATTCGGGTCTAGTGAAAAACCTCGCCCTCGATTCTGAAGTGCTATCCCTGTCCCTGGAACAACTATTCCTGATCCAAACCCCTCAAAATTACTTTGTATAAACGAACATTGGATTTCGTACGAATCGCCCGTCGCAAGATAGACAGTAGAAGAGTATCGGGGAATTGCGTTTGTATCGATGTCAGACGCTTCATTTTTTATTGAAGAACAATGTTGTTGAATTCTTGTGTTCTCTAGTAAGTCACCGCAATCACCAGAAATATCTGGGTCAGCAACAAAAGCGTGTGCATCAGCAAATGCTCGTTTCATCGATTCTATTTGTATATGCAAGACCCTTGGGTCATCACAATTTGACAAATCAATTCCCGATTCTTGCACAATCTTCATCGCAATCAACGCAGCGATTCCCTGCCCATTTGGAGGCAATTCATAAAATTTGGTATTTGAGGAATGACCTACAGAAATAGACAACGGTTCAACCCATTCACTCCTGTGTGAAGACAAGTCCGCTTTGCGAAGGAAACCACCACCCTCCCTTGCTGCCTTATCCATTTGTTCAGCAAGATTACCGGTGTAAAACGATGCACCATTCGTTTCTACAATTTCTTCCAGCGTGTCTGCATGATCAGGAAGTTTTATTAGTTGCCCAACTTCTGGAGGTTTTCCATCGAACAGAAAAGTCTCGCACCACGCTTGTTCACTTCGAAACCGATCTGTGCCGTATTTCCAGCGAGTCGCTGTTTGAGGCGAAACTAAAAAACCATCTCTTGCATACTTGATTGCAGGTGCAAATATTTCCTCTAGGCGTAACGTGCCAAACCGTTCATGGAGCATTATCCAAGTAGCAACAGCACCTGGAACAGTAACAGGTAACCATCCAACGGATGGTATTTCGCCATCGATGGAAGTCGGCATCAATGACGGTGACTTGCCGGATCCATTTATGCCATAAATATTGTTACCGTCATGTACAATTGCAAATGCGTCACCACCGATGCCATTGGCGCATGGCTCAACAACCGTGCTTGCAATCCCCGCAGCAAGTGCTGCGTCAACCGCGTTTCCTCCGATCCGAAACATCTCTATTCCAGACTGGGAAGCAAGTGGCTGTGAACAAGCAACAACATTTTTGCCAAGCACCGCCTCTCGACTTGATTCATAGGGAAGTGACCAATCAATCATGAGATACTCTCAATCCAACCACCGCAAATAACTCTAGTATCTTGATAACAAACTACTGCTTGACCCGGTGCACCACCCCTCTCTGGTTCATCGAACTGAACTTCGATAGTTTTGCCTATTTTCCTGACCCTTCCTGAGGCGGGTGGTGTGTTGTATCTAATTTTTGCTGTGCATGGCAGCCATGATTCGGTAGCGTCAATTAACCAATTCGTTTCATTAGCGATTACGGCGTTTGTGTTTAGCAATGCTTCCCCACCAATAGTCACTGTATTTAAGACTGGGTCTTTTGCCACAACATATACTGGTTTACTCATTGCAATCCCAAGCCCTCGTCTTTGTCCAATAGTGTACTTTTGTTGTCCTTCATGTTTTCCAACTATAGTACCCTCTGAATCTAAAACATCACCACACTTCAAACTTCCTGGTGATTTCTTAGCAATTAAGTTTGCGTAGTTATCATCAGGAACAAAACAAATTTCTTGTGAATCTGGTTTATTAAAAACTGGTAAATCGAACTGTCTTGCTAATTCTCTCACTTCGTCTTTTTGTAAACGTCCAATCGGCAAGAGCATTTCAGTGATGCGGTCACGGTTAGTTCCGAACAGAACGTAACTCTGGTCTTTATTTGTATCCGCACCCATATGCAATTCATTACCATTTTTAATTTGTGCGTGATGCCCAGAAGCAACATACGTAGCTCCAATAGAATTAGCGTATGCATGTAATTTTCCAAATTTTAACCAATCATTGCAACGAATACATGGGTTTGGGGTTCGTCCATCGTTGTACTCGTCTACAAAATAATCGATGATTTTTCCAAAATCATCTTTAAAATCTATCGCATAAAATGCCATCCCAAGTTTTGAACTCACATACCGTGCATCATGAGCATCATCAATAGAGCAACACCCCTTGTGACCAATCGTTATCGATTGCTCCACTTCGTCACCGATAGACCCAAGTCTCATAAAACATCCAATAACTTCATGACCCTCTCGCACCAACAGAGCAGCAGCAACCGAAGAATCGACCCCTCCTGACATAGCCATAAGTACCTTTGCCATAATTGCGTAGTGTACAAGAAGTGAAACGTATTAAAATTTTGATGCAAGATAGAGGTGGCTAGAACTAGAAATCAAACATGAATTCCATCCATACTTGTTATCATTTGTTGATGCTTGTGTACGCAGGAATTGATGAGGCGGGGTATGGTCCAATGTTCGGTCCACTCTGCGTGGCATCTACTGCTTTTATCCTTGAAGATTGCAATCCAGAAGGTGGTGCTCCAGATATGTGGGGGTTACTTAATCATATCATTTGTAAGAACCGTAGAGATGCAAAGCGTAAAATTGCTATAAATGACTCAAAACAATTAAAATCTAATGCAAAAAATAAGGCACTTACCCACCTTGAAAGAGGTGTTTGTGCCTTTTTGTCTTCTATGGATTTTGATCTTCCAGAAGATGATGAATCTTTTTTCAGATTAGTGGATTGCAATAGCATATCAACACCATGGTATGAAACACAAACAACTTTACCCGTTGGCAACGACCGGAACCTTCTAGCAATTGATGCCGCACGATTACAACGCGCTCTTCATGAAACAAATATTAAATGCGCTCATATGAAATGCTCAGTAGTTGATGCAGAAAATTACAACAAACAGACTTTGCACACGACTAAATCTGCTCTCAATTTTTCCATTGCAATGCAACATGCCAATACCATTATCCAAAAATTCCCCACTCAACATCCTAGAATTATGGTAGACAGGCATGGAGGTAAAATCAAGTATCGAAATGATATACAACTTTTTTGGCCAAATTCAAACATTCAAGTACTTATTGAAGACGCATCCATGAGCCGATACAGGTTGAATATCGATGGCATACTTGCAACAATCACCTTTGCTTCTAAAACTGATGAAGAACACTTGCCTGCTGCTCTCGCATCTATGATTGCCAAATACACTAGAGAACTATACATGGTGCGTTTCAATCGTTACTTTAAAACTCAAATCCAAGAATTAAAACCTACAGCTGGTTATGTACTGGACGGAAGGCGTTTTTTAAAGGAAATCGAACCATTATTAGCCAAAAGGGGCATAAAACGGGAGCACATTGTTCGTTCTTCATAAAAAAGTATTGACGAACATATTTTTTTCGATACAATATTGGGCTTGCCACTCTTTTTGCGATTGTCGCACATTGCAGTTGGTGTTACGTGGCCTCAGTCATATCTAACTATGGCGCAGCGGAAGGAGATTACCGTTGCAAGAAGATGAAGAAGAGGCCCGACCGCACTGAATGATTCCGAATGGAAGCGCTCAGGAAGGTCTGGGCAAACGGAAGTAGCCTTCCGACAAACAGTGTTCGTTATTACAAACTTATTATTATTACCCGCCACGCGTGTGATGGGTGTTGGGATATCAAAAATTATGACCATTTTGGTCTGATTGGCAAAGAATTATGGCAGCAAGAGATTTAACTTACGTAAGAAATATTGGCATCTGTGCTCACATTGACGCGGGGAAAACAACCGTTACTGAACGTGTCCTGTTCTACACCGGAAAGAGTTACAAGATTGGTGAAGTCCACGAAGGCACAGCAACAATGGACTTCCTTGAAGAAGAACAAGAACGTGGTATTACGATTCAGTCTGCTGCTACCACTTGCCCTTGGGATTTCAATGGTCAAGAATACACCGTAAATCTTATTGATACACCAGGTCACGTGGACTTCACTATTGAAGTAGAACGATCTATGCGGGTACTTGATGGGGCTGTTGCTGTCTTTGATGGTAAGGAAGGTGTTGAAGCACAGTCCGAGACCGTTTGGCGACAAGCAGATAGGTACAACGTTCCTCGTCTATGCCTCATCAACAAAATGGACAAAATCGGTGCTGATTTTGAATTCAGTTACGGAACACTTCGTGAACGCCTTGGTGCAAATGCGATTGCTGTACAACTTCCAATTGGTGCTGGTGATACGTTTGAAGGCATCGTCGACCTCATCGAAATGAAAGCGTATTACTTTGACAGTGGCGAAATGGGTTCTGTTGTAGAGCAACGTGACATCCCTGAAGATATGCAGGAAATGGCTGATATTTGGCGACATGACATCATAGAACGAATCGCTGAACTCGACGACCGGTTAACTGAACTCTATCTTGAAGATGAGTCCGCAATCACTGAGACACAATTGAAAGCAGCACTTCGCCGAGCAACAATTGACATGCGAGCGTTTCCAACTTATTGCGGTTCGGCTTTAAAGAATATTGGTGTGCAACGTGTACTCAATGGAGTTATTGAATACCTGCCAAACCCAACCGAAGTACCTGACGTTCAGGGCACAAACCCTAAGGACGATACTGAGATATTATCTCGCCCAAGTAATGAAGACGCTCCATTCTCTGGATTGGTGTTCAAGGTAGTAAGCGATTCCCATGGTGACTTGACATACGTTCGAGTGTACTCTGGAAAACTTGAAAAAGGGATACGTGTATTGAATCCTGGTAACGGCCGTAAGGAAAATATTTCACGTATTTACGAAATGCATGCGAAGAACCGTGAAGCGCTTGATTTTGCAGGAGCTGGTTCAATTGTTGCAGTGATTGGGTTGAAGAACTCTATGACTGGCGACACGCTTTGCGACACAAACAACCCAATCATTCTTGAGCGAATGCACTTCCCAGATCCAGTCATTTCAATGTCAATCGAACCAATTACAAACGATGACAAGAAGAAACTCGGTGAAGCACTCACAACAATTCGTCGTGAAGACCCGTCTTTCTATGCAAATTACAATGATGAAACTGGTGAAACAATTATTTCTGGCATGGGTGAATTACATCTTGAGATCGTGAAAAACAAACTGACTCGTGACCTCAAAATTGGTGTTAATGTTGGCCAACCGCGAGTTTCTTACCGTGAAACTATTACTGGCATAGCAGAAAATGTAAGGGGTAAATTTATCAAACAATCTGGTGGCCGTGGCCAGTTTGGTGATGTTGTGATGAATGTTCGCCCAATGACAACTACTGAAGCAGAAGAGCAAGAACTAGTCATGAAAGACGGTATCGTTTTTGTTGACAAAATTAGCCACGGCTCCATTCCTCGCGAATACGTTCCATCAGTCCAACATGGTGTTCGAAATGCCTCTTCCTCTGGTATTCTCGGAGGATACCCAATGGTAAATGTTTGTTGTGAACTCGTTGATGGTTCATACCATGAAGTTGACTCAAGCCAAGTGGCATTCGAACAAGCTGGTGCACTTGGATTTAGAGAAGCATGCACTAAGGCTGGTCTTGCGCTTCTAGAGCCAATTATGAAAGTAATTATCACGACACCAGATGAGTTTTTTGGTGCAGTTAGCGGTGACCTTTCAAGTAGACGCGGACAAATCAATGACTCTGAACTTCGAGGTGTTGTTCGAATTATCAATGCGGAAGTTCCACTCTCCGAGATGTTTGGGTACACAACAGTCCTTCGAGGAATGACTCAAGGACGTGCATCAAGCACTATGGAGCCATCAGAATATCGATTGATGCCTGATAACCTCAAAAAGGAAGTATTAAAGTCGTAACAAACCAAACATAGCCCAACCCCCGAAGGAAGCCCAAAGGTCTAACCCACGGGCTTCCTTTTTTAATACTCTGTACAAATTATGCATAATGAATTTGATATTTCATTGTTACAACAGGCGGCGCGGCTCGCTGTAAATGGGCATGGAACAGCAGAACCCAACCCCTTGGTTGGATGCATCATTACGAACAACAAAGGAGAGATAGTTGGAGATGGATATCATGAACAATTCGGAGAAGCGCACGCAGAAATTACTGCTTTGAAGAAAGCTGGCAATCAAGCGATAGGTGGAACTGCGTACATTACATTGGAACCATGCAACCATCATGGTAAAACTCCACCTTGCTCACATGCATTACTTCAATCTAATATCAAGCGTGTTGTCATTGGGGTTCGAGACCCACACCCAGTAGCAAGCGGAGGTGCGGAGTTCTTACGCTCCAATGGCGTCGATGTTGAAATAGTCAATAATGAACTCTGTAATGAAATTATTGCTCCATTTGAACATCGAATTAAAACAAAACTTCCATGGATAACGTGTAAATGGGCTCAAACTATTGATGGCTGTATAGAAACGCCAGAGAATGATTCCCCATGGATAAGTTGTGAGGAGAGTCAACAACTTGTACATGAAGAACGATGTTGTGTTGATGCCATTGTTGTTGGTGTCGGTACCGTAATTGCTGACAATCCAACCCTAACAGCGCGAGGAGTCACAAAGCATAGAACTCCTATTCGAGTAGTGATTGACCCTTCACTTCGCACGCCAGGTAAAGCAAAGGTGCTCAATGATGACGCACCTACACTCCTCGCTCATGCACAGAGTGCTGACATATCATCGTATGCCACTTGCAATCTCCTCTCGCTTCCAAGTCAAGATAGTGTTCTAAAACTTGAGCCTTTATTTCGACACCTTGTTGAGAACTACGATGCAACAAATGTCCTTGTAGAGGGTGGTGCAAAGCTCTTCCAGCATCTGTTTACCCAACAACTCGTGAATGAAATCTGGAGATTTACCTCTCCAAATTTATCAAACATAACACCTGCAATTAACATGAATTCCCTTATCAAAACATTAACAACAACACTCGTTGATGAACAGCCCTGTGGCGAAGACACCGTTGCTCGATTGATTGTAACTCCATGATTTGCATTGACTTACGCCCTTATTTAGTGAATGGATCAAGAACTTTCCCTGACGCCTCGGAGTGAAGTCGAAGAACGTTATCACCGTTCTCCAAAATAAAACCACCTACCGAATCTTTTGCAATTCGAACGGTGTCTAGAGGGGCAAGGTCATAACCATCAAAAGTGACTGTAGCAATTTCATCTTTAAGTGGATACTCTCCAATCGCCACATTCGGAGGTCGAGTATCTAGTAACCAACTTAACAGAGCATTTATCTTGTTTGAATCAAATGGTACTCCACTCTCATTTAACCACTGTTCATTCTTTCTTTGCAATTGCAACTCTTCACCATCAGTACGAACTGTTATTCGCTTAATATCAAATCTTGAAACTGAGCTTCCAGTTGCATCGACAAAAATTTCTGCGTGCGGAAACAACTGTGAGAGTGAATCCCATAGAACTTTGTAAACAACTGGTCTACCTTCAAGCATCACATATCTATCTTCAGAACCTGAAGAAACTCGACCACCAACAAGAACATGATACTTGGTTCCCCTTCTATCGCTCACCTGAAATGTTGCAACAGGATTGTTCAGCCCAAACAAAACTATATCATCTGGATTATCTACGACAAAAGAATCAAACCGAATTGAAGCAAGTTTGCCAACCCACTCTAATAAAACATCTTGATCAACCCTTGCTGTAACAGGTTTTAACATTTCCCATCGCCCAGATTTCCTATCTAGGAGTAAATGGTCATCGTTCACAATTCGTTCAATCCGAGTGCCATCAATTGCAAAGTCAGGAAACATCCGCACATCTCTCCAAAGTCGATAATCGGCATCTATAAATTGTAAATGTAGAGATTGGTCAACGATTAGTGGTGTATCTTCACCTAATTGAGCATATGCTCGTCCTCCAAGCGCTTTCCTTCCTAATCGTATTTGGATGGTTTCATTACCATCAGACATCGCAATCACATCCGATTGGTTATCAAAACCAATAGATGCAAGGTTTGTCGAATCTGGTAGTTCTCCAATGGCAACAACACCTTTAACAGCGTGAATCAAAATGGACATTGAATGTGTATCCAAACGAACATTGAAAGGAAGCGTTTGCCACCATTCACCATTTTGTAATTCAAATGTAAAATTCTCTCCATTCTTTCTAAGCGAGATCGATTGAATATCGTCAAATTTAATCGATACATCTTGAACGAGGAGATGTTGTGATTTGATGGAACTATACGTTGCATCTTTCCAATTAATCAGAGCAAGCAGTGAAAAAACTATTGCGATAATGAATAATAATAGTAGTTCTCTGGTTGTAATCATCTTGCATGCCTGCTTATCGAGTAATACGTTGCTGACCCCAGAAGTACAATTGGTATTCCAAAAACAAGAATACATGCCCAGATGAGATACATCTTGTTTGAAAGTTGCCGGACTCTGCTTGATTGTTGTCCAATAGGACCTGCAGCAATCCAATCATCTAGCCCTGCTAACCACTCAACTGATGCAAGGAGCAATTCACTATTACCTGGATTCATTACCGACAATTGATTGCCACCAAGTGATACAGCACGATCTACAACCCAAGAGAGTAGCCAACCACCTGATCCAAATACAACCGCTCGAGCACCGTTTTCCATCTCTACAGCTGTTGCCAATACCATTCCATCGATGAGTTGTTTTCTATTAGTGCCTTCTGCTATTGGACGTTCCCATTGTTGATCTAACCATCGATCCTCATCAGGATAAACATGCAGAATTGGTTCACCACCCTTCAAAGTAATCGGAAGAGGGAAGTACATCTGCATACCATTCACTGCTCTAGCAATTAGGTGATCGCTTTTCGTTTCTTGAATGGCCTGCCCACGTTCAATTTCAAGCGAATTGGGTCCGACAGCAATTTGTTCAACAATAGCATATTCCGTATCCGCTGAAACACCGAGTCTCTGAACAAGAATATCCCATGGATCATCTTGCCCGTACCTTGGCAGTAAACTAGGATGAAGATTAATCATTACTGGTTCCCCCAAAAGGATGAGTTCATTCGTAGCTTGAATAAGTTGTTGTTCTCTCTTTGACGGTTCCAGCCCAGATCTATTAGAAGGCGGAATAACCACCCAAACCGATGGTCCTTTTTCAATCAATGGTTTTGGGCTGTCACATGGAATCCATTCCTGGACATTAAACTTGCTTGCTTCAAGTAAATTTTTAACCGCATTAACATCGATGTTTTTTGGTTGTTGCCAGAGAAGTGAATGCTCTTGAGCATGCACAAAGACAACTGTAGGCTGTACCTCCGATTGCAATGACCGCATTGCTGAAGAAATAATCTGTTCGCCTCTAAATCGTTGATCAACTGCAATGGTTGAAGTACCACCTATTTGTCTTGGAAGTAATAAACTTGCTGGAATTATTGTTGCACGATGTGGAGAAAGGATTATTGCACCTTCACCAATCGTCAATTGAGTAGCTAACATCCCGAGTTCTAACTCACCAAGATCGCGAAGAGCCGTCGCAGTTTGAGCAAGGTCAGCGGACATCCTCTCGAACGATGAAATTTCGTTGAAACAAATCTCGGCAATAGCTTCAGATCTCCCCTTTGACAACCACCAAGCCACTTCTGCAAGTTCTTGAGACCATTGCCCCAAAGCAGCAACCAGAATGTCTCTTGCCAAAGCAATCTTTGGGAGTGGTTGACTAACGTCAATATGCATTGCTTTATCAATTTCATCCAGAATGAGTGTTCCCTCTGACCCTACAAGTGCAAGCGCTCCCGCAAGAGTTTGAAGTGTTTCCTGCTCTTCCTTGGAGGATCGCATTTGCGCTAATGTTTCAGCCCAAACTGAAGTACTTTCTCCAAAAACCATAAGTTCAGAGAATTGCTCGATGCCATTTTTTATTTCGCGCTCTGCCTTTGACAACTCATCACCATAAAGTTCAATCAACTCAAGCAATAAACGATTGTATTTTTCCAAGGAATTTGGATTTGCAGGATTAATTCTTTGGATACTCACGTTCTCTGATTTTTCAGTGTAACGGCGAAGCACTTCATCGATTTGTTGCACAACGGAATCGTCAGTTTTTGTGTCATCAACTAACACAACTATCTTCCAAGGCTCTTCAATCTCATCCAACAGATTTAAGGTTTGATCACTGAGCGTGTACGAACGGGAACCAGTTGCGTCAATACGCATCCGGACATTCTCTTGAAGAGAAAATACATTAATCGAAATCATTGAAACAACTAGCAGCACGCAACAACAAATAATTTTCCACGCGGGTGATGACACTCCTCTAGTTCTTCTAATTGCTAGAATAGCAATCCACCCCATCGCAATCGCAATCGACATGAAAAATACGATATTTGATGTATCAATCAATCCTATAGAAAAATTTGCGATACGCAAATCTGGGTCTGATGCAAAAAATATATCCGCAAATCTAGTTGGAACATAAGCAGGAATAACTTTCATCGACAAAGATAGAAGTAACCAAATAAACGTTGTTACAAGGTATGCAACCGTCTGCGATGTAGTCAATGCAGATACAAACAACCCCGTTCCAATTACAGCACCGCCAAGAAGAAGTAGCCCCAAGTAGCCACTTGCTACCGCACCGTAGTCCACACTAGCGTATAGCTCTAAAACTAAAACTAACGGTACTGTTGAGAGTAATACGATTACAAGGAAGAAAAATGCTGACAAGAACTTTCCTTTTGCTAGTTCAAACGAACTCACTGGGGTGGACAATAAAATCTCCCAAGTTCCTACCCGCCTTTCTTCAGCAATTAACCGCATAGTAAGTGCTGGACATAACAATAATAATAACCAAGAAGCGAATTCAAAGACCGGTTGCATTGTTGCGATTGAATTTGGTTCTAATACTTGAGAAACAAATACGACACTAGAAGAGAAAGCAAAGAGTGCTACAACAATTGCTCCAGTTGGAACTACCATCAATAATCGAACGTCACGAAAACAAAGGTGCAACACATTTTTAAACATCACTGGATTGCCCCTTGGATAAGTTCTAGATATTTCGTTTCCAAAGTATTTGAGGCAGGTTGAATAAGGCGAATCTTTCCTCCAAGATTCTGTGTTTTTTCAACTACTTCTTCCCCTCCAAGGTTTACATTGCATCTTACCCAGCCGAATTCCAGTTCAATTACATTTTCTGCACCAAGAGCATTTGCTATTTCACTTGACGAAACTTCTACCGTGATTTCGTCTTTGCCTACCCATGTACCAAAATCATATTCAGCAATTAATTTGCCATCGTGAATTATTGCAATCTCATTACATGAAGACTCGACTTCAGCCAAATGATGGGATGAATACAAAATTGCAGCTTCAGTAGCCACATCATGAACTATTTCATGGAACGTTGCTCGTTGAGATGGATCGAGCCCTGTCGTTGGTTCATCGAGAATCAACAATGATGGATGATGCAACAAGGCCGTTGCAAATGCAACACGCTGTCGATATCCACGAGAGAGCGTACCAATTGGTTTGTGGAGTACTTTTTCAATCTCGCAACGATTAGCCCAGTAGAAAATTGTATCTTTTTTTGTTTTGCCAGATAGACCATACAGGGAACTAATACTCGACATGTATTCAATAGGTATCATCTCAAGAGGCAATGGTGCTCCCTCTGGAACATATCCCAATGATTGTTTGGCAATACGTGGGTTTGTCAAGAGATCAACACCATCAATAACAATCTGCCCCGCATTTGGTGCAAGTACACCGCAAATCATCCTCAACGCAGTCGATTTTCCTGCGCCATTTGGTCCAAGTAACCCACAAATCTGTCCTTTCCCAATAGAAAGTGAAAGTGATTCAACTGCTACAGTTTCTCCAAAAGTCTTGCTTATTTGTTGTACTTGCAACATTGAGGTGGTAGGGTCGCACATATTAGGTCGAAAGTGGTGAAAATATCGTTAAAGTTACCTACTTTATCAAGGCAAAAAGGCCATTACTCCGATGCAAACGGGATTGCTTTACGTCGAAATGGGGGTACGCTTGAAGCATAGGAATCATAATGGTAGATAAACGCCCTCGCCTTCATATCTCCTTTGACGCTTCACTATCTCCAGAGGTTGAAGCTGGGCTATCAAAACACTTTGTAATTGTCGCATCCGATAGTGAATATGATTATGTTCTTACAGGCGGAGGAGCAATGCAGGCAAAAATTAATTCCATC
Source organism: uncultured Isosphaeraceae bacterium (assembly GCA_964477675.1). Taxonomy (GTDB): domain Bacteria; phylum Planctomycetota; class Phycisphaerae; order Phycisphaerales; family SM1A02. Next base: position 10,027 of record CAYZEX010000002.1, on the reverse strand, counting down.
TGCGATGCTGGGATTGAACTTACTCAAGTTGATGCGAGCACCGTGAAATCTCTCAACGTTGCCCAGCGATTACAACTCATGGAAGAAAAAGTTGTTCGGTATGTACACGAGCTACTTGATATGGATAATTTTGAAATAAGACTCCTAGACCAACGATCTGGAAACTTAGAACTAGTTATTGCAGAAAATTTATCACCTCTAAAAATTGGCGAAGTCATCCAAGCCCAAGAAAGTGACAATGGGATTTGTGGTAATGTTGCAGCGACAGGCAAATCATATATCTGCCCAGATGTCACCAAAGAACCGCTGTATAAAACCGGTCTCGACTCTGCTGCTTCCTCCTTGACAGTACCACTATGGCTCAATGATAGTATCATCGGAGTATTCAACGCAGAGTCAAACGCCCTTGATGCGTTTACAGATAACGACCGTCGCTTAGCAGAAATATTTGGAAGATATATTGCTAGCGCTATGCACACCCTAGATTTACTAGTCATAGAGCGGTACACGACAAATGAACAAGTTTCAAAAACTATTTTGAATGAACTCACACTACCACTTTCTCAAATTGAAACCTTAGCTGATGAGTTACTAGCATCAGACCACACCTTGGGACAAAAGCTGCATAAAATTACAAAGGAGGTACATAAGAGACTTGAAGCATGTACTGCAGGTCCACAAACAATAATTGATGCAGACAAAGCAAACTTTATTAAACCAGATGCAAAGATGAAGGGAAAAAATATCCTAGTAGCTGATGATGAGGAAGAGGTTCGACTTGGAGTAGAAGTGGTTCTCAAACGACTTGGATGTACTGTCACGGTCTGTGAGGATGGTACGCAAACGTTAGAAGTTTTGGAAACAGCTAAACGGCTTGATGAGCCATTTGATTTGATTATTTCTGACATTCGGATGCCAGGTTGTAATGGATATGAAATCTACCGCTCAGCCAGTGAAAAATGGCCTAGCCAACCAGTCGTGCTCATGACTGGCTTTGGATACGACCCGCACCACTCTATCATGCGTGCAAGCCAAGAGGGCATGCATACAGTTTTGTTTAAACCGTTTAGAACTGACCAGTTAGTTGAAATTGTTCAAAAAGCCTGTCGAAAAACCGCTGGTTGTTAATAGTCTCTGCCAAATCCATTCTACAATTAGCATGTGACGCAAACGAACGCAGAGCCATGGACCACCAGAAAACTTCTTGAGTGGATGACTGAACATTTTGAATCGAACGGGATTGAATCGCCACGTCTTATTTCAGAGATGCTATTAACACATCTATTCGGTGGTCAACGAATCGACCTTTATGCGAAAGTCGACCGTGTTGCTACGGATTCTGAGAGAGAGACTCTGCGGTCCTACATAAAACGAACACTAGAGCATGAACCGGTCCAGTACATCGTCGGAAGCACGTGGTTTAACGGAATGGAATATGAAGTTGATCCCTCAACTCTTATTCCTCGTACTTGTACTGAAACCATAGTTGAGCAAGCAATACAATTTGCCAAAGATTCTCCCTCCTCACCAGTTCGTATCGCTGATATTGGAACAGGTACAGGCTGCATCGCTGTGACTATCGCAAAAAACTATAAGGATTGCGAAATAGTTGCCACAGACATTTCAGAAGATGCGATTAAGCTTGCGAAGAAAAATGCAATTACGCATGGGGTAAACAACCAAATCGAATGTGTGCACGGGGATAATCTTGAACCAATTTCCTCTCTTAAAACCTTTGACATCATCTGCTCAAATCCCCCCTACATCCCAGACGATGAAATGACCTCTCTCAATCGGAATGTTTGCGATTGGGAGCCAAAAGTATCCCTCTCGGGTGGTTCTGATGGATTATCCATGATACGCCCTCTGATTGATGATGCGCCAAACTATCTGGTGAACGATGGTGTTTTATTGATCGAAATCGCAAGCAGTACCAAGGATCAAGTTCTCAAATTGGCAAAGGAAAACGCTATGTTCAAGGAAGCCAAAATCCTAAGAGATAGATTCGGAGATGACCGTTTTTTAAGAGCCATTCGGACCTAACGGCAAGGGCACTACTTCGATAGAATGCACAACCTATGGCATTCTTCAAACGAAAAACGACAACCACTGTACCCCTTCCCTCAGAAGCAAATACACACAGCGTCTTTGATGCAGCGACTGAGCAACGAATTCATGCAATCGGTTCACGGTTGCTCAACCACGCTCGTTCACAAAAACAATCATGGCTCTCGACCGCTTTTTGGTCTGACAAACTTATGGACTGGTCTATGGAAGACGAAGATTTTAAGATTCAACTCTTCCGTTTCGTCGATACTTTCCCTACACTCGTTACACCAGAACAAGTGCATGAACACCTTGTTGATTACCTAACACAACCTGGAGTGAAACTTCCTCCCGGTTTAGGTCTTGGGCTCAAAGCGGGTGGGCTAGCTCAGGGCACAATGACGAAAACAGTTACCAGCCAAATTACAAAAATGGCAAAACGATTCATAGCGGGTACCGATGCGGCTTCTGCTCTTCCAGAACTTGAGAATATTTGGAAGGAGGGTGTCGCTTTTTCTGTTGACCTTCTTGGAGAAGCTTGTGTGAGCAACGTTGAAGCAGAAGAGTATCGTCAACGTTATTTGGATTTACTTACGAATCTACCTGAGAAAGTTTCTTCATGGGAATCTACCCCTGTTCTAGAGAATGACCATGTAGGGCAAATTCCCAGAACCAACATTTCAATCAAAATTAGTTCTCTGTTTGCAAACACTGATCCTATTGCACATGAATTATCGGTTGAAAGTTTATTTGAGGCACTTCGCCCAATTCTTGAAGAAGCCCAAAACAATGGAACACTTATTAACTTTGATATGGAACAATTCGAGTATAAAGATTTAACACTCGATTTGTTTATGAAATGTTGCGACGAAATTGATTTTACTGCAGGTCTTGCTATGCAAGCGTACCTTCGTAGTGGTGATGAAGACGCAAAAAGAATTATTGAATGGTCAAAACGCACTAATCGTCAAGTTACTGTTCGATTAGTTAAGGGCGCGTATTGGGATTACGAAACAATCCATGCCGAAGAAATGGGCTGGGCAGTTCCTGTTTGGAGTAGGAAAGTTGACACAGATGCATGCTTTGAACGTATGGCAGCATTATTCATTGAATCAACTCCCACCACACCTGATGAAGGCGGTATCAAACTAGCGCTTGGTTCACATAATATTCGTTCCATTGCAACCGCTCTTGCTCTTCTTGAGAAAAGAGATCTCCCAACCGCTGCATTAGAATTACAAATGCTTCGGGGCATGGCTGACCAACTCAAATCTGGGGTTCTTAAAGAAGGACTTCGACTCAGAGAATATGTACCAGTTGGTGAAATGATTCCGGGCATGGCATATCTCGTTAGGCGACTATTGGAAAATACTTCTAATGAATCTTGGTTGCGAAGCAGTTTTGTTGACGACGCAGATTCCTCGATATTACTTGCATCACCACACGTGCAACATACCGATATCGACCCTGGAATCCTACGCATCAAAGAGGCACCTGAACGGCATCATCTATCTTGTGCTGTGAAGGGTGTAGGTGATGGACGACCATTTTTCACAGAATCTTACCGAGACTTCTCCGTTGCAAAAGAACGGGTGAATTTTGCGACTTCTATTGCTGCATCTAAAGTACCAAATGTTACGTTACTCTCAACAAAGGAAGATGCCGAAAATGTAATTGCAAGAGCACATGACGCATTTCCTTCATGGCGGGACGAAGACCCACTCGTTCGTTCGAACGTTCTTGTAAAAGCCGCAGATTTAATGCGTACGAGGCGTGATGAACTTTGCGGAGTTGTCATGCAAGAAGCTGGAAAGACTTGGCGAGAAGCCGACGGAGAAGTATGCGAAGCGATTGATTTTTGTGATTACTACGCAAGAATGTCTCCACAACTTTATTCGTACGAAAGATTAGGTGAATTCATCGGGGAACTCGACCAGCAGTTCTATCAACCACGAGGTGTATGTGCTGTTATCAGCCCTTGGAATTTCCCTAGTGCAATTTGTTGCGGCATGACCGTCGCTGCACTGGTAACCGGAAACAGCGTACTTGTTAAACCTGCTGGGCAAACCACGGGAATTGCCAAACTTATTTGTGAAATACTTTGGGAGGCTGGTGCACCAAAAGATGTTCTTCAATTTGTTGCTGGTCCCGGTTCAATTATCGGTTCAGCGATGGTTCGCGATCCTCGCGTTGCAATCATTGCGTTTACTGGTTCCAAAGGGGTAGGATTAGATATTCTTGAAGCTGCTGGGCATGTGCCACCTAATCAACCTTTTGTAAAGAAGGTCGTCTGTGAGATGGGTGGAAAAAATGCTATCATCATTGACGCTTCTGCAGATCTTGATGAAGCAGTTCTCGGTGTAAGGCAAAGTGCATTTGGATACCAAGGTCAAAAATGCTCTGCGTGTAGCCGCGCGATTGTTGTCGATTCAGCTCACGATTTATTCTTGGAAAGACTCATCGAATCCACCAGAACACTTGTCATTGGCGATGTCATGAATCCAAGCACTGATATTGGACCCGTCATTGATGCAAAAGCAGCAGCAGACATTAATCGCTATATTGAAATCGGAAAAACAGAAGGCAAATTAGAACTTGCCCAACCTATCCCCGAGGGGCTTGAAGAGAAAACCGGTCGAGATTACATCGCTCCACATATTTTTTCTGGCATTACAAAAGACCACGTTATTGCTCAAGAAGAAATATTTGGACCAGTTCTTGCGGTTATTCGAGTAAAGGATTTCGATGAAGCTCTCGAAGTTGCAAACTCCACTGAATATAAATTGACAGGTGCTGTATACAGCCGTAAACCTTCAAACCTTGAAAAAGCCAGAAGAGAGTTTCGTGTTGGAAACCTCTATCTGAATCGCGGCTCAACGGGTGCACTTGTAGGAAGGCAACCGTTCGGTGGATTTGGCATGTCTGGTGTTGGCTCTAAGGCTGGTGGTTGTGATTATCTATTGCAATTCGTTGAACCCCGTGCAATATGTGAAAACACCATGCGACGAGGGTTTGCCCCAGGACTATAAACCTATCGAATGCAGTGTTTCTCTTGTAATCGATTGTCCTACGCATTCTTCCTCATCAATAACTAAATCTGCGCCAGCATGCTCAAGGGTCGCAGCATGAATCGAATATCTTGCCCTTGCAATGATGTTGATTGAGGGAGCAATCGCCCTGATTTGTTGAATAGATTGTGCTGATGCTCGATGATCAGGTAATGTAGAAACTAATAATTTAGCTGTTCGTACTCCAGCGTGCTCAAGTATTTCTCTACGTTGAGCATTTCCAAGCAAAGAAAGCGCCCCAGCATTTCTTGCGTCGTTTACCCCAATTGGCCCCATCTCAATAACAAGAACTTTCTGTCCTGCTTCAATCAATTCAGCTACAACCTTTCGACCAGCAACCCCATATCCAATCACCACTACATGATTACTTAGAGATTTAATTTCATCACAAGATTCAACAGGTCCATACCCACCAAGCGCATCGTCTACTACCTTCGCAATCTGGCGTGACTTACCAATTAAAAATGGTGATATTAACAATGTGATTAGTGATGAACTCATCATCAATTGAAACAAATCATTGCTTAGTAACCCAGACTCCAATGCCTCTGCTCCAACTACAAAACTGAATTCTCCAATCTGTGCCAAACATAACCCTGTTGCAATAGAAACTCGTCGAGGTTGTTTCCATACCATTGCAATAATCCAAACGATTGTTGACTTTCCAATAACTATGCCCGCGACAGTACCTAACGTCCAAATCCAATGCTTCGATTCGATCAGCCAAGGCAAATCCGCAAGCATTCCAATACAAGCAAAAAATAATGTTAAAAAGATATGACGTAAGGGCGCCATATCACCACGGATTTGTGTTGCAAAAGGTGTTCCAGCAAGTATCAATCCTGCTACAAAGGCACCAAGTGGTGGAGAAACATTGAGTTCTTCAGCTAGCCACATTGATGCTAGCGCGGTGACAATCCCAAGAATAACTGGAAATTCTGACGAGCGTCGAATAAGTGCTGCTCCAAAAAATCTTGGAACAACTAAAAGACCAAGTAAAAATATAACCAAAAACAATGCGATAAATTTCGCGCTTGCAACACCTACTTGTGCAACTATTTCTGTTTCTTCAGGAGATTCTTGAAGGAACGCTACAAGAAGCATCACCGGAACAATCGCAAGATCCTGAACAAGCAGCACTCCAAAAGTTAGGCGACCGTGTACTGCATCTAGTTCACTTCTGTCTTGTAAAACGCGAGAAACGACAGCGGTTGAACTAAGTGCTACCATTGCCCCAACAATAATGGACGATTGAGTCGAAACTCCAAACCAAGTTGCTACGGCGTACCCTAATCCACCTGTAACAATAACTTGGAGCACACCAATTGGCATATTTCTACCAAATAGTTGTTTCAATCGTGTTCCGTTCACTTCTAAACCGATTGTGAAAAGTAAAAGAGACACCCCTATCTCCGCTATGGATACTATTGCTCCTTCATCAGATGAAATCACGCCTAGCAACGAGGGGCCAACAATTGTGCCAGCAATAAGATACCCAACGATACCGCTGAAACCAAACCTCTCGGCAAGTATGCCTAGTAAAACAGCAGCACTTAGCAAAACTGTTATATCCCCAACAATGTGCCAAAACTCCATCCGAACATCATAACAATGTAGACGAGCTCAGGTCTTCTTCGACACTCTGTGAAGGTTGTCTTCTAAACATGAACTGACCCTCATATTCCTTAGCATCGAGTACGATATGCACAATGGATTTTATGATGTTACTTTGCCTTGGTCTCGTTGCCGGCACATTAGGGGGGATGCTCGGAATTGGCGGATCAGTCATCATGATTCCGGCTCTCCTTTTTTTTATTCCAAATATGAGCATTCATCTTTCACAGGCAATTGCAATGACAGTAAATCCTGCAGTTGCAATCTCTTCTGCAAGCAAACACCATAAGAACAAAAATGTAGCTTGGCATGTAGTCTGGCGGGTCTTACCACTATCACTCATCTTCATCGTCATTGCAGCTTGGTTCAGCAATGCAATGAAAGGGGCATGGTTAGAATTTTCGTTCGCTACTTTTTTACTTTGGGTTCTATATGACCAAATTGCATGCATCATTGGCAAGGCAAAAAACAAACCTGATGCTTCAAAACCATCCATGTTTCAATTTGGGGTGACGGGTGGAATTACGGGAACAATGGCCGGACTTCTAGGTATCGGTGGCGGTTTAATTCAAGTACCGTTACTAAACCGTCTTTGCAAACTTCCAATTAAACGCGCAATTGGAACTTCATCTGCAATTATGTTCATAACAGCAATTGTTGGGGCGACGGTAAAAGATCTTTCCCTTCAAAATGCAGATGAGAGTGGACTAGCAGCTTTGACCAAGGCTGCCCAAATCATCCCCGGCGCTTTAATCGGTGGTTGGATTGGAGCAAAACTTACAACCGTAGTACCAAGCAAAGCCATTCGAGTCATATTTGCAATCCTAGTGATTCTTTCCTCATATAAATTATTTACTAGTTCGATTCCAATTCTATTTTGAACGCTGCTTAATATTTTCGCGACATTCCAGCATAAGTGACGTAATCTGATCCCGCACATAATTTGTACCATCCTCTTCACCCATTTCCAACAATACATCTGCTTCAATTGGATCTCCTGCAGAAACTTCAATATATCCTCGTAGTTTTGGTTTTGACCCAGTGGGGTAAGCATCAAACGCGCCATCAAAACCAACGGGCATTACTACAGCTTTGCTTTTCTTCATCAATAACCAAAAACCTCGCTGAAATTGACCCACCTCTCCATCGAGAGTTCTTGTTCCTTCTGGAAACATCAAGATGCAACGACCTGCAGATAATTCCGTCATTGCCTTTCGAATTGCCACCATATCGCTTTCCCCTCGTTTAATCGAAATAACTCCAAACCCATTCATAAATGCGGACAGAAACTTCGAATCAAAAAGTGTATCTCTCGCAATCCCATGGAATGGACGATCGTTGACTAAAATTCCAACAATAGCAGGATCAAAATTCGATTGATGGTTTGCAACGAATAGGATTGGTCCCGTTCTTGGCACTTTTTTTCGATTATGGCACCTGCATCGGTAAAAAATACATAAGAGTGCACGTATCAACCAAATAACAACTCCCCACCAAAAGATAACATGCAAAGCACTTAGATTAGGGGCTCGTCGTTTTGATTGAAAAAACGACAGCATTATCTTCTCAAAAACATATTTACTTCTGACTCCATTGCATCCACAACCTCTGTCTTAGACATTGAAGAAGTATCAATAATAATTGCTCCATCAGGACAGGTCAAAGGACCATCTGTTCTAGTTGAGTCTATTTGATCACGAGACTCAATATCTTGCTGTACAACTGAGTCGTCAACGGATGTACCCGCATCTCGAAGTTGTTTCACTCTTCGTTTTGTTCGTTCATCAACAGCAGCCGTTAAGAAAAAACGTATTGCAGCGTCAGGAAAAACTACAGATCCTTGATCTCTCCCCTCTGTAACAAGCAATGGATGAGCGTTACCGATTAACCGTTGTTGCTGGACAAGTACTTCTCTTACTTCAGGTTGTTTTGCAACAATGGAAACTACCCCGCAAATATCAAGTTCGCGAATTCGTCTAGAAATATCTTCTCCGCCCATAAGTAGCGCGGGTGGTTCTTGTTCCCAATCAAACTGCAAGCCAATCCTCTGAATTTCTAAAGCCAATGCCTTGCCATCAGTTGGTTCAATTTTTTGTTCTACACAGAGCAATGCCACCGCTCTGTACATTGCACCAGTGTCAAGGCATGCTGTTCCCAAACGCCTTGCGAGTTCCTGAGCAACTGTGGACTTTCCTGTTCCAGCAGCCCCATCGATAGTAACTACAAATCGATGTGGATGACCCATTGTCATTTATTCCCTTTAAGATACGACTGCATTTGTTTAGCAACTTTCTTGATTTCTTTCATCGAATTGCCTTTGCCACAATAGTTAAGAGCAATTGTATTTGAATACCCTACCTCTATAACAGCTTTGAGACCTTCAACAGGATCAATTTTATTCTTTCCCCTCCCATTAGGAAAATCTGCAACGATACCTCCAGAATAAGGAGCAAGTTTTCGAAGCGCTTCAATACCATCCCCAGTAGCGCTTGCAGCATCAAATGTCGGCAAAGCGCCAATTCTAAAACCCCCAATCTGTTTTATTATTTCAATGTGCTGCTCTGGGTCACTCGATTGCCCTTCACAAGGTTGCAACAACAAATTCAGTTCGAGACGTTCAACACCTTGCATTGCATATCTTAATTTTTCTACAATCGAATCAACCGATTGTGCGTCCTCTGGAAATGTTGGCGTGATTGCAATAGCATTACAACCAAGTCGATTAGCAGCAACAGACAATCGTGCAATACGCTCTAATGATTCTTCATCATTATCAAGAAGGTCCATAAGGTAATTATCTCGTATGAGTAGACATGGGGAATTATTCTTGTCGGCGTTGTTTCGGAAGGTGTCGTACGATTCCATAGTCCAGCCCGATAGATGTTTTGCATCAATCATCACTCCACTCATATCGAATTTCTCAGAAGCTAGATTTGGTACGTCCAAAATGTTTAACTCACCACCTTCTATCAATGAGTTCAAGGATTGGATTGCTAGGGTTAGTAATAAAGTCATAGAAAAAGTTTCAAACAAGATTGCCTTTCTGGGATTTGCAAAGTTGTATAAGTAGGTACTATACCAACCTAAAGCTAACAATAAGGAGACTTGATACATGCCTAGCCCATCTGGATACCGTTTTTCTGATTCGCACGAATGGTGTAATATTGAAGGAGATACCGTTACTCTTGGTATTACCCAGTTTGCTGCAAATGAACTCACAGATATCACTTACGTAGAAATGCAGCCCGTTGGAACATCGCTCTTAATGAACGAATCAGCTGGTGAAGTTGAGTCTGTTA
>CAYZEX010000001.1:9402-41780 GCA_964477675.1 uncultured Isosphaeraceae bacterium | reverse complement strand
CTTTGCCATATCCCATAATGTCAAGGCAGCGATACTTACTGCAGTAAGCGCTTCCATTTCAATCCCAGTCCTTCCAGTCACAACTGTCTTTGATGTAATCACAATTCTGTCCACGCCCGAGCGTTCAAATTGGACATCAGCAAATTCTAAAGGCAATGGATGACACAAAGGAATCAAAGCGTCACACTGCTTTGCCGCTTGGATGCCTGCTATCCGAGCAACAGCAAGTGCCTCGCCCTTAGGAAGATTGCCACATAAAATTGCATCGATGGTTTCTTCTTTTGCACAAAAAAAACATTGAGCAACCGCACTCCGCAACATAGGTTTCTTGCACGAAACATCCACCATTGTCGCTTTGCCCTGTGAATCAATATGTGTTAATTTTTTTGGCATTGAATTAACTCCTTCTGTACACTATTCTTCCATCGAGTATAGTCATTGTCACCGAAGGCTGGTCAACTTTCCAGTCACATTTGAGTGGATCTTGATCTAAAACTACAACATCTCCGTAACTACCAATTCCCAGATTCCCCGCTTTCTCAGATCTTAGCGATAAAGCTGCATGTGTTGTACTAGCAATTAGTGCCTCACTTGGAGTCAAACCACAACCAATAGCAATTGCCATCGCAGAAATTGGATCCGGTGTTGCGATTGGCCAATCAGAACCAAAGGAAAGTATTCCACCCGCTTCAAGCATCCTTCTCCAATTATGCAATTCGTCTATTCGATTTTCTCCAAGGGACTGAATTGCTATTTTCATATCATCAGGCTGATGCAATGGCTGCACAGCAAACATACGTCCGTGAAGAAGACCCAAATCTTGTTGAGCAATACATTGAGCATGTTCAACTCGAGGGACAAGATTTGAATCTACTCCCTCTAATTCATGTAAGGCAAGACCAACAGCCGCATCCCCAATTGCATGAAGCACAGGAGCAAAGCCTGCCTCTGAAACTCTTTCAATCCAATTAGTTAGTACACCACTTGCAGCATGACCTGCCCAAACACCATTGCCTTGGGCATCACACCAGTCAGAATACATCTTCGCCGTTCGAGACCCAAGGGATCCATCAAGAAAAGTTTTAAAACCTGTGATTTCAAGAAAATCATTCTGCTCAATCTGATTGCACGCATGAATGTTCAAAGGCGTGGGATCATCAAGGCACATAACTCCTAAACGCATCAACTTTTCGGTTTGCAACTGCAAAAGAACTTTTCTAATGTCAGTCAACTTCTCCATGGTACCTACGTAGGTTATCCCCATTGAATGCATTCTTTTAAGTGCGCTCTTTGCTCGTTGAAACTTCACCGTTTCATGAGATTCCGGCACCATTGGCAATAGACCATCAAACAATGCATTCTCTCCAATAATACCTTCCTCGATTCGTTCGCCTCCAGGCAAGGTTTGCAAACGTCTTTTATCAACTAACTGGAGTAATGCCTCATTCACTACTGCAGAATGAAAATCAGATCGATAGCACACCACTGGCATACTAAATTGATCCGCGAACCAATCTTTATCTGGCATTTCTCCTAGTAGATTCTCTGACCAACCCGAACCAATTAGCCACTGGTTATCTTCGATGGTAAGACTTGCCTCTTGAAGTAAAGACAAAAAACCCTCTTTTGAACTACACGCTCGAAAATCAACATCACCCATACCTGTTGACGCTAGAACAAGATGCAGATGCGAATCAATGAACCCAGGAACAGCACAACAACCCATCAAATCTATCTGTTTGGATCCCTTAGGCATTGGTGTGTTATGCCCAGAAACAAAGCCATCCGTAATCGTAAGCGAGTGGCAATACGTACCGGTAACAGGGTTAGTGATGATAATACCGTTGCTTAAGTGTATAGTACTGCTCATGTTCAAACTTATAGTGGACAAAAGGGTAAAATAGCGTACCCTTTCCGGTAGGATTGTAGTCAACATGTTGAATCTTTTGCTTCTTTTAGTGGTACCTCTTTTTCTCCTTGGTTGCGAACAACCCGATCCTTATACTCCCCCTACCCACACAGCAGAGAAGGAACTACCTGAATCGGATACAAGTAACAAGAAATCACTCTTGGAAAGTGAAGAAGTTAGCCTTCAAGATCGAATTGACCACTTCACTACCAAGCCACCTACAAATAAAAATATTATCTACATGGGGAGTTTTCAATCTCCAAAACCACAATCTTGGACATGGTCTCCCCCTCAATCTCCAACTATAACATGCAACTATTTTGCGCCTGGAATTGAAAATGAAGACCAAGTTACGTTTTCGGTCAGACAGCACGAGGAAGGAGAAGGCGGAACGTATGCTGAAAACGTCGACAGGTGGCTCTCGTTTTTTAAAACAAATGACGGAGCACCAATCAAACCAATAGCTTCTGTTCTAGAAGTTAATGATCAGAAAATTGTCATCGTTGAATTCCAAGGAGAATACATGGGCGCTGGCGCATCTTGGCATTTACGAGATTACATGCTTGTGGTGGCTGAAGTACAACATGAGGAAGGAAAATTACACTTCAAATTGCTCGGACCAAGAAAAGCCGTAGAAGTACATCGTCCTCATTTTGAGCAAGTAATTTTGTCGATGGAACGCAGTACTCCTTCTGATTAACACGAAAGAGGACTAACAAAACACACAGTTGCTTTGGGCGATAAAGCAGACATTCTCTTGTATACTCACCACGGTGTTACTCATCATAGACAACTACGATTCATTTACATTCAACCTAGTACAGCGGATTGGAGAGCACGATGTTTCTTTAGACATTTGCAGAGAGATGCAGATTGTTCGAAATGACCAGATTACTCTTGAAGAAGCAGTTGATTTAAACCCAAGCCAACTTCTCATCTCACCGGGTCCATGTACTCCTGACGAAAGTGGCGTCAGCAAGATGTTAGTAAACCATTTTCAGGGAAAAATACCAATTCTTGGAGTATGCCTAGGGCATCAAGCAATTGGCGCATTGCATGGAATGCGAATTATGCAATACAAAAAGCCTATCCACGGCAAAACTTCAAACGTTCACCATGACAATTCAGGAATTTTCAACGGTCTCCCAAATCCGTTTCCGGCAACAAGGTACCACTCTCTAATTGTAGACAAAGATTCAATTCCCGAGAGTTTCACAATGAATGCTTGGACTGAAGATGGAATATGCATGGGTTTACTTTGGAAAGGCGACGGGGCATCGCTCCAAGGAGTGCAATTTCATCCTGAAAGTTTTCTTACAACAGAAGGCCCTCAATTAATTTCAAATTTCTTAGCTCAATGATAACCAGGAAGAAATATAAGGCTCTAATCGAATTAGTTTCAAAGAAACTAAATCTCCTACTTCAAGCTGCTCGAGTTCCTGCTACGCCATCTTGGGTAACAAGGAACAAATCTCTTGAAATCGGATATGGCAGGCGCTTATAGTCCATTTCTATTCGGTTTTGTAATTTTTCTACAAATGAATCAGGGTCACAAGAAATTGCCATGAACATGTCTCGAGCAGGAGCAGCAACATAAAAGTTACCCTTAAATTCTGGTGCAAGTTTTTTCCACAAGGAATCAAGAAGCAAACGTGCGGCATCGTATCCATCTTGCATGTTAAAGATAGCCGCCCTTCCACCATTATTACCTTCAATTATTTGTAACTTAAGATTAGGTTGATATCTCGCTAAATTTTCCCGAGACAATCGATCGAGTTCATCAATGTCAATACCCCAACGAATCATTTGCTCAAGCGTAATACTGACAGTCATCCTAGGCATATCAATAACATACAAAATAACTGTGTCGTTCACGAAAGGTTGAAATGCAACTTGTTCGGCATCGAGTTGTTCAAAAATACTTGCAGGTTGAATACGTGGCATTATTCGTGTTTTTGCAACGGACAATGGCATAGGCATTTGAGAGATATCATCGCCTTCTAACAATTGCTCTAAGAAATCTTCGACAATTTCAACACCACGTTCGGGATCTGTCAAAACCATCCTATAGAGATTATTAAGACCTAAATGACGACTATCAAGATAGAGGTCCATTGGACCTGCTAGATGGACTTCCTTGTCTGGAAAGTGTCTGCGCAGAATATGCACTACTTGTTCGCTAAATGCTTCAGGTTCTTTTGGCATGTGTGTCATTCTGTGATTTCCTTTAATTGCTACTCCCTAACCCCACTTCTTCGACTTGATACGAGTCCTACTGAAGACAATCCGTTAAAGTACCGTTTTGTTCACTTTTTCTCTTAAACTATCGGACCTAGTTATTCCCGTGGTACCCTGTACATAATGAATACATCAATACATATCAACGGAACAGAAATTGGCGCTGATTCACCGCTCCTAATCATTGCCGGTCCTTGTGTCCTAGAGAGTGAAGATGAAGCACTTCGTATTGCAGAGACATTAATCACGCATTGCCTCGATGCTGGAACAAACTTAGTTTTCAAAGGAAGTTTTGACAAAGCAAACAGAACAAGTGTCCATTCAAAACGAGGTCCTGGAATAGATGAAGGGTTAAAGATTCTACGAAAAGTAAAAGATGAATTTGGCGTTTCGATTACAACTGATATACATGAACCTTCACAGGCAAAACAAGTCAGCGAGGTTGCAGACATACTTCAAATTCCTGCCTTTCTATGCAGGCAGACTGATTTACTTGTTGCTGCAGCTAACACAGGAAGAGTTGTCAATGTCAAGAAGGGGCAATTCCTATCACCAGATGAAATGCGCCACGTTGTTGCAAAACTTAAAGAGTCATCCTGCAATACTATTTTGTTGACGGAGCGCGGGACATTCTTTGGCTACAACCGTCTAGTTAACGATTTCATTGGGCTTGGGGACTTGATGAACATAGGTCCTCCAGTTTGCTTCGATGTAACACACTCCACACAACTCCCGGGGGGTGGCAAGAACAATACCGCAGGAAGACCAGACAGAGCCATGCTACTAGCAAAATCTGCAACTGCAGCGGGCGTTGATTCTTTATTCATTGAATGTCACCCAGACCCTTCTTCTGCCGCATCCGATGCGAGCACGATGCAACCACTTTCTGCTGTCGCTGAGATGATTAAAACTTGTGCCTCGATTCGTCAATCAATACAAAGTAAAACTACAAAAGGCATATCATGACGACCTGTGATCTTTGTGACAAACCTGCTATTTACCATGACGTCAGAATAGTCAATGGAGTACACGACACAACCCACCTTTGCGCAGATCACGCAATTCAGTCAGGCATTAACCTTGGTCCCGTCGACCTGTCTATTGTCCTTAACATTTCAGAGAGTCAACCTCAACAAGGGAGCGGTAATTCATGTGCTGACTGTGGGATGACTATTTCTCAATATAAGAATACAAGCCTCCTTGGGTGCCCAACCTGCTATGAAACATTTAATGAAGAACTAGCAAGCATCATTGCAAATGTTCAGGATAATCACACACAACATATTGGGCGAGCGCCTAGCCAATCAAATATGAATCTCGATCGGCATCTCCAGATTAGAAGACTTCTCAAACAACTTGAGTCCGCAGTTAATCAAGAGGAATATGAACATGCTGCTGAACTACGGGACAAACTTCGTGAACTGCATAATGCTGGCGAATCACATGAAAATTGATTTAGAACATAATTGCCCTTTTAACAGTGACCATACTCCATTTGGGGATGTAGTTCTTAGCAGTAGAGCAAGATTAGCACGAAACCTTGAAGGATTTCCTTTCGTTAATCGGGCAACAACGTCTGATTGCATGGAGGTCACCTCATTAGTTAAACGCATCTGCAACAAACAAAATGAAAACTCTCTTGAGTGGATTGACATGGACGAGTTAGACAATAATTCTTCAGAAATGTTCGTGGAGCGGCACCTAATATCTTCCAAGTTTGCTCAATCGACACACCCAAGAGCGATTGCGGTTGGATCTGAATTAGCACGTAGTGTAATGATTAATGAAGAAGATCACATCCGCATCCAAAGCATCAGACCTGGGCTTCAATTGCAAATTGTGCGTGATGATGTACATCAACTCGATTTATGCATTGAAGAAGTGATCGCGTATGCTTTCGACGAACAATTGGGATTCTTAACTGCTTGCCCAACAAATATAGGAACTGGTGCTAGATTCAGCGTAATGCTTCATCTTCCTGGTCTTCGAATCATAAAAGATTTACAGCAAGTTCATCATGCTTGCGAGGGTCTCTCACTTGCAATTCGCGGGTATCGTGGAGAAGGCTCAGGAGCTGTTGCAGATCTTTTTCAAGTAAGTAACCAAGTTACTCTCGGTAATACAGAAGAACAACTTTGCGATTTCCTTACCAATGACTTCTTGCCACCAGTCATTGAATGGGAACGCAAAGCAAGAAAAACGATTGCACAAGAACAATCGGCCAAACTAGACGATCAAACTTTTCGGGCATTGGGACTTCTACAAAACGCTAGGATGCTTACGTCTGAGGAAGCAATGAAATCTTTAGGCAAGATTCGTCTTGGCATCTGCCTTGGGCGCATCGACAATGTATCAATCAATACCATTAACCAACTCATGATTGAAATACATCCAGCACATATTCGCCGAATCTTTCATGAAGAATTAGCTGGTGACGATATTAAACGAAAACGCTCTGACCTTATTCGAGATAGATTAAAGTCGTGAGTTCAGTTAGAACACGTCTAGCACCATCCCCTACTGGCTCACTTCATCTAGGCAATCTGTATTCATTTCTCATCAATTGGGCTATTGCTCGGCAGAATGGCTGGGAAATCATAATGCGGATTGAAGATATCGATGGTCCCAGGAAGAAAACAGAGACAATTGCGGAAATCCTAGATATCTTGCAATGGGTCGGTATCAACTGGGACTATGAGCCAATCATTCAATCAGAACACCTTGATGCTTCACAACAATTAATGTCGGAACTTATTACAAAACATCTCGTCTACCACTGTGCATTAAGTAGAAAAGAACTCGAGGAGGCATTGTCTGCACCCCACTGTGAAACAAATAAGCAGCAACTCTCGCTTAGACCATCTAATATTGTAGAGCACAATGCATCGACTCCACCAACACCTACGAATTGGAGATTCATCGCTAACCACAATCCTCAAACTATAGAGGATTTGGTTTTTGGCAGACATGAATACACAAGCAATCTTGATTTTGTCGTATGGACCAAGGACAACATGCCTTCGTATCAACTAGCTACCGTAGCAGATGACCATCACCAAAAGATTACACACGTTGTAAGAGGATGTGATTTATTACAATCTTCTTCTTGGCAGGAGCAACTTTACGATGCGATGGGGTGGGAAAAGCCACAATGGTGCCATCTGCCTCTTGTCGTGGGCGAAGATTCAAAACGGCTCGCCAAGCGCCATGGTGACTCAAGAATTTCTACCTACCGTTCGCAAGATGTTCCTCCAGAGCGTATCATTGGACTTATTGGAATGTGGACAGATACACAACTAGAACTCCAGCCTATGACGATACATACTTTTTTAGACAATTTTAATCTCGAAAGCGTGCAGACTGAAAACATCAGATATACAAAAGAGGACGAGAGATGGTTGCTCGGGTAATCTTTTTAATAAGTGTATTTATCTCTATCCAAAGTTGTAGCAGCCAAACCCCCGCAACATCCTTGCAAGTTACCATCGCTGGCAAAACATTTGTTCTTGAAGTTGCAAGGGATGTTCAATCGAGAACTTCAGGGCTCATGCATCGCACTTCTATTCCTAAAGATGGAGGAATGCTCTTTATTTTCCCCGATTCCAGAATGCGTTCATTTTGGATGAAAAATTGTTTCGTTCCCATTGACCTTCTCTTTCTTGATTCAAGAGGAACAATCACCGCCCTACACGAAATGCCTATCGATCCCCAACAGGAAGAAGGTGAGAGTGATTTGGAATATGAGAGGAGACTCCCACATTACTGGTCAAATACCCCAGCTCGCTTCGCAATAGAGTTAACCAACGGCTCAATTGAAGGCCTCAATTTACGCGTTAATGACCGAATCGACCTTGATTTGAAGTATTTGAACAGCATGGCCCGATAAGTCAACACCTTGTCGATATAACCAGAACAACCCACAAACAATCTTACATTGTGAGTTGTAGGGCTACATCATCAAATACACCATTCCGATGAAAGAAGAACTGCTCGAAATGCTTTATCCGAGCACCTCTGCTTATGGCATACCGACCCACTATATATGTTCTAGATACGAACTCCACACATGGTTTTCAAACCACAATCATGGATGAAATCATGTGTAAGTGGCCACATGGAATGCCACCACTCTTTTCACAAGATATGCATGAAGTTGAAGCAGCCCTAGTGATTGCCGATGGTTACCAAGAACTTACGAGATCCTTACCTATCCTGTTAGAACTTCACAATTCAGAAATACCAATAATTCTTTGCTGTGATGATTACGGTGATCTCTATGATTTCATTCATGAAATCGGTTTAATCCAACTGGCATACGATGCTGAAGCATCAACAATAGCGGGTGTATTGTTTGGAACAATCGAACGCAACGGACAAGTTGCAAAATTAAGAAGTCAAGTTGGACTTGTAAAACACGTCCAAGAAGATTTAGAGCAAGATCTCTCTATTTTGCAAGATGAATTAGAGACCGCCGCAACGGTACAAAGAGAATTCATGTCAACAGAAATGAAAGACATGCATGGCATATCATTCTCTTCACTTTGGAGACCAGCAAGTATCGTGAGTGGGGATATGTACGACATTACACAGTTAGATGATGACCACGTAGCAATTTTTATCGTCGACGCAATTGGCCATGGAATATCCGCTGCAATGCTAGCGATGATGCTCACACGAACACTATCCGCTAACCGATTTGATCCAAGCACTGGACAATTTGCTCAACCACATGAGGTTCTTAATCACTTGAACCAAGCTTTACTTGAACGAACTGGTGATAGCGCCCGCTTTGCAACTGCTGCCTATTGCATTCTTAACTGTAAAACTAATGAGTTAACCTATGCTGGAGCTGGTCATCCCCCTACATTACTAAGTTCTATTGGCAAGGGACCAACTCTATTAGAATCTGAAGGCCCATTGCTTGGGGTTTTTGAAGATGGACATTTCCCTGAATACTCGGTCAAGTTAAATATTGGCGACACAATCCTCATGTATTCAGATGGATTTGAATTTGCCCTAGGGAATAGCAACTATAAAAAGAATGAAATTCCAACGCATCTTCTCTCAATGCACGAATTCTGCAAAGAGAGCAATGGCGATGTCATTGGTTCCATTGGCTCATACCTTCACCAAACAGGTTCCATAACTGCTGAGGATGACCTTACGATGATCTGCTTGCGAGCGAACACGGTGCCTGCATCATTCAAATTTGCAGCTTAACTCAGTTGCATCCTTCTCACAACTTGAACTATTGTTCTTGTCAAAATATCTGTTTCGATATTCACAACATCATCAATTTCCAACTTGCCAAGAGTAGTTTCTTGTAACGTTGTTGGGATAAGAACAACTTCAAACCAATCTTCGCCTACATCCGCAATCGTCAAGGACACTCCATCAAGAGTAATAGAACCCTTTGGGATAATTGTGTCTGTATCAATCCCGTCCATAGAAAAACGTATCCGGCACTCGCCATCATTTAAAGGATCTGACCCGATTGCTCGAACAACGCCATCAACATGACCCTGCACGAAGTGCCCACCTAATCGAGTATCAGCCCGCATCGCCTGCTCAAGGTTCACCGAATCCTCCCTTCTAAGCCTACCCAATGTTGTGCAAGTGAGTGTTTCTTGAACAATATCGAAATCTAGGAGCATACGATCCTCTTCTTGGGCGGCTGATACGACAGTCAGGCAGCATCCGGAAATGGAAATGGAAGCCCCAAGTGCAGGCATATCGGTCAATTTTTCGCACGAAACTCTCAATCGCTTCCCAAAAACCCTATCCTCAAGGCACGTAATTATGCCAATTTGTTCAACTAATCCTGTAAACATCGGTCTTACCTTTTATCTAGTAGTTTCGAGAGTTTCCAACTTCTTCTATTCGCACCCTCACGGCAGGGCGTATCTTTGTAAACTTTACAATCTCAGGAGCCATTTAATGACAAAGATACCATCAATTCGAGTTTTTCCGATTCTCATCATCGTTTTTGCCTGCTTTTCTCTCTTATCGATTACAACTCACGGCGACGAAACCGATTCAGTGAGTGGAATCAATCTCGATGAACTACAGAAAACTGGGTATCGACTTGACTGGATCAATCAGTCAAACAGTCAGGGGTTACACATCCCAACCATTATTGGAGATTCACTTTACATTGTTGATGAAGAAGATTTTCTTACTCGATACGATTTGAATTCAGGCAAATGGCTTTGGTCCACTCCTGTAGGCAACCAAGTATTTGGAATACATGGAATTACTGAGTTCAAAGAAGAAAATCGTGTGTATGTCATATCCGATAGCGCAGTCTATGTTTTAGAAAAGACAACAGGAAATTACCCCACGCAGATGAGTAAAAAAGGCACGGCATACGCTGGCCAAAAACAAATACTCCCATTAAAGTTTGTAGCAAGCACGCCAGGATTAACAACCGACCAGACAAACATTGTGTACGGCTCAAATAATGGCGACCTTATCTGGTTTAATCCAATCATCGGATTCGATACGAACAGGTATAACATTGGATCTTTTGTACAAGTACAACCAACGTATGTCGAAGGAATTCGAAACATAGATGGTTTGAAACGCAAAACAATCGTTGCCTCGTCTCTTGAAGGAGATGTGATTGCTATTGACTTAAGCCAAATCAATTTATTATGGAAATTAAAACTTACGAGCCCAGTAACTTCGGCTGTTGCTTATGGAACAAATCAGCAAATAATCGATGATGAACTTGTTAATCGAACATCGGTATTCATCGCTGGTTCAGACCAATATCTTCGCAGCGTTGACTTACATACGGGGAAACAACGGTGGAAAATTCTAACGTCCTCTCCGCTAACTGACGCACCGTTCTACCTTCAAAGCGTTGTTTATCAACACATCCCTGGACAGGGGCTAGCAGCGTACAGGGCCTTTCCTAACAATCTTTCTGGGGAACCCATTTGGCTTGCTAATCAAGTGCAAGGAAATGTAATTACAACAACGAATCGAGGGCAACTAGTTTGTTGGGACAAAGGCAACCAAAAACTTCAAATTGTTGACCCAAGAAAAGGCGGAGTTGTTTCATCTATGACAATACCTACTGCGAAACAAGTCTTTGTTGATGCTCCTTCCAAAGGTTCACTGTTTGTATTAACAAACGGCAATACCCTGCTTCGCCTTAACCAGCGACGATAACAATGAAAAACATTTCGATAAGACGAGCTTTACTTTCGGTCAGTGATAAAACTGGAATTGTTGAGTTTGCTTCTTCACTCGCCTCATACGATACACAGCTCATCTCAACTGGTGGCACCGCAAAAGTTTTGCAGGATGCAGGGCTCACGGTCATTGATGTTGCGACTATTACTGGCTACCCTGAAATGCTTGATGGTCGTGTCAAGACGCTCCACCCTTCAGTACACGGTGCACTTCTTGGGGTGCGAGACAAGCCAACACATCTATCAGCAATGGAAGAACATTCGATTGAACCAATCGATCTAATATGCATTGACCTGTACCCATTTGAACAAACTGTTAGTAAAGATGGAGTAACAGACGAAGAAGCCATTGAACAAATAGATATTGGCGGACCCGCAATGATCCGTTCGGCTGCTAAGAATCATGCTTTCGTTACAGTCATCACAAAGCCAAGTCAGTACGACCTTGTCCTAGCTGATTTAGATACATTTGATGGTGAGACTACCTACGAACTTCGCTGCGACCTTGCAAAAGAAGCTTTTGCACGAACTGCCTCCTACGATAAAGCTATTTATCAATGGATGGATGGACCCGATAAGGAATTTCCTTCCGCCCTCCACATCGACGGAAAACTTGAGCAAACCCTTCGTTATGGTGAGAATCCGGACCATCGAGCATCACTCTATAAAAGTCAAAGTTGCGAAGGACCAAGCATCGTAACTGCATCCGTCGTATCTGGAAAACCATTAAGTTACAACAACCTCATGGATGCTGCTGCCGCACTTGAATTAATTCAAGACATTAAAGACGCAACCGGCAAACCCTCTGCTGCGGTTATCAAACATACAAACCCCTGCGGCGCTGCAGTATCTGATTCTATCGCTGATGCGTTTACTGCAGCTTGGCAGTGCGACAAACTAGCTGCATTTGGTGGAATCGTTTCTATAAGCGAACCAGTTGAACTTGAACTTGCCCACTGTATCTCGCATGGCGAAAAGTTCTTTGAAGTAATCGTAGCCCCTTCTTTTTCAAAAGAGAGCATCGAGGCACTAAGCGATAGGTGGAAGAATATTCGGCTACTTGCAGTTGGACATGCTGAACGAGTCAATGCATGGCAACATATACGTTCCATTGAAGGTGGTATTCTTGTGCAAGAACTTAGACCAATAGAAGCAAACCCTACAAACTGGTCACATGTCGCAGGACCAAACCCAACAGAAACACAACTTCAAAATGCCGCACTGGCTTGGATTACTTGCGGGCATCTAAAATCGAACTCGATTTCAATTGTTGATAAACAATGTTTAATCGGCGGAGGAATGGGGCAGGTAGATAGAGTTTCTGCAGCGAAACTTGCAATACAACGAGCAGGCAACCGCTTAACTTCAGCATCCTCACCTGTTGCGGGGTCTGATGCCTTTTTCCCATTCCCAGACGGACCAAAACTTTTAATCGAAGCGGGCATCACATGCATTGTTCAACCAGGCGGCAGTGTTCGCGACCAAGAGACTATCGATCTCTGCGAATCTAACAACATAACGCTCTTGCATACTGGCTCCCGTTGTTTTCGGCATTAATGTTGCCTTTTACTGCATCAGATATTCGCAATCATTCATCAATCAATTCAACTGACCAATAAGCATTATTCAAAAAGGATTTCCACGATGCATATTGGGAAGGACCAACTCGAACTCGTTTAGACTCGCATTTCTTAGGCTTGAATGGCGAGCGAATGAGACACATATTTGCTTGCTTGGGTGTCCGACCACCCTTCCTTGTGTTGCAACGTAAACACGCGCATACGAGGTTTATCCATGAGTTACCACCACCCTGTACTCGTGGAACCACGTGATCTAACGTTAAATCATTAGCCGAAAAACGTTTGCCGCAATACTGGCATCTGTTCTTATCACGGGAATACAAATTCCTTCTAGTCAGGCGTACCTCAGGCTTCACAAACTTGTCGTACATGAGTAATCGAATAATCTTTGGGACAGCAATTTCAAATGATGGCAATTTAATCCAACTGTGTTGTTCTGGTTCAAATTCTTTTTGAAGTGAAGCGACGTCCATCCAATCTCGCAAGGCATAGTTCAAGTATTGCCCATTCTCTATGGAGATAATCTCCGCAGCTTGTCTGCAAAGCAAGGTAAAAGCATTCCTCGCAGGCACTACCTGCACCGCAACAAAACCACGGTTCAGTACTAAAACTCTCTCGTTAATAGATACAACTTCAGACATAACGTTCTCCACTTGTAAGTTGTAACAGATTATGTGATGTCATGAAGCGCTGATGGTAACGTCGACTGTATTGGAGACTGGAGATAGGTCGATACCTAGTGGCTGCCTTTTTCCATCTGAGTCGTAAGGTATATTGTCCTCGTCGATAATCTGCTGAATAGCCATCACACCTTCTATCAACATCTCGGGTCTTGGAGGACAACCCGGAATGTAAATATCTACTGGCATGAACTGGTCGACACCTTGCACCACTGCGTATGTGTCGAATACACCTCCGGTAGAAGCGCATGCACCCATAGATATAACCCACTTCGGTTCTGTCATTTGGAGATAAACCCGCTGAAGTACAGGCATCATTTTCGTTGAAACACGACCAGCTACAATCATGAGATCGGCTTGTCTTGGACTGAAACGAAAAACTTCTGCTCCAAACCTCGCCAAATCGTACCGGCTTGATGCCGTCGCCATCAGTTCGATTCCGCAGCACGCTGTAGCGAATGGCATTGGCCAAACGCTTGATCGACGAGCCCAATTGATAACTCTGCTGACTTGTGTTGTCAGATAACCATCGACAGGAATGGCGTCTTCGAGACCCATATTGTGTACATAATACAACCTGCCGCAATGCAGTGTGCAGTTGCGACAGGTATCGTTTCATGTTTCTGATCATCTAACTACGCTACCACTTAGGCGGCGGAACCGTATTTAGCAGACTTGGCCTCAATCGTGAACAATCGGTCAAGTCGCATCATCTCAAACAATTCCTTGAGATGTGCAGTCAATCCAACTATTGAAGTAACTGCTTTGCTTTGCTCTGCGGTGTTCCGTACATCGATGCACATTCCAAGCCCAAGACTTGAGATAAATTGAACTTCACTGAAATCAAGAACAAGTGAGGAGACTTTGCTCCCGTACTGTTTCAATTGTGCATTAATTGCATTTGCAACAACCGTGGCTTCTCGTTCACCTATTCGTGGACCAACAACACAAGCATTCATGACGCCATTTGTAAATGTGACATCAACGAAAAGCGATCGTCTTCCATTTGTTCCGTTATTTGCATTAAATCCATTCATATCGTTATATTCGGTCATTTTTAGGCTCCACTTTGGTATACGTTGAGAAAAGCTATCAAAACAGAGATTCTTTCAACCAATTAGTAATAAAATAATTATCGGGCATCCGTATCTGTTGTAATTACAGACACTTGCTGCAAAATAGCAGAAACCTGCAACCCCAGCAAAATAATGAGCCACATCAGATATAGCCAAAACATAAAGACCGGAACTAACCCTAATGAGCCATACATGTGCCGCAGAGACATGGCATGGCTAAAGTACAGACCAAGACTCCCCTTTCCAAGAAGCAAGAGAATCGTGGCGATAAATGCACCTATCATTGCTGGGCGAAAATCAACCTTCGCAGTTGGAACCATACGATACAAAAAGAGCAACCCAAGCCAACCCAATGCAAAATCCCAACCTCTAGCAACAATCCAATGTACCCAGTCCAATGCAATATATGAAGTAAAAAAGGAATCGACTTGACCGTCAGTCCAAAATGCAATTGCTAATAGAACAGGACCAAACGTCAAGACAAACCAGTACAGTGGCAAACGACGAAGCCAAGACCGTCCTCGTTTCTCTCTGCAAATACCATTGAAACACGTTTCAATATCAACGAGTAAAGCAATTGCTGAATAAATCAGAATGAGAAGCCCAACCCATGTCAACGCGGCAATATTCACATTCATGCCACTTGAAACAATATCCGCCAACCAACTACCAAGTGTAACTGTTCCCCCATCATTTGTGACATCAATTTGCACGTGATTTAAGCCAAGGACATCAATTGTCTCCTTCAAAAATTCCTGAAAACGCTCAATCCCCATAATCGCCCTTGCAACTCCAGCACCAACAACTGTAACCGGAAGTAAACCAAACAGAGTTCGATAGGTCAACGATGCAGCCATCATGCTCGCCCTATCTTGGGAGAGTTGCTTCGCCCCCTGACGTACAATATGCCAAGTATATTGAACTACCCGCTCCCACCTGTTCAGTTCTTCAACAGGGTCAGCAATTGCAGTTCGGAGTCGTTTTAGTATCGAGTGTATGCTCACTTAGGGTATGCTAGTCAATATGGGCTGGAATACCAACGACAAGAACTCAAAATCTGATGCAACCGATCCATTTCGCGATTCTACTCGCGGTGAACGGCTACAACGCGTCATGGCTAGTGGCGGGATCGCCTCTCGACGTAAATGCGAAGAAATGATTGAAGAAGGCAAAGTAAAAGTCAATGGCGTTAGGGTCGATTTTTTACCTGCTTGGGTCAATCCTGCTATTGATAAAATTACGATTGTTGGACACAAACTCAATATGCATACCGATCCAATATACGTTATGTATTACAAGCCCCGAGGAATTATCTGCACAATGTCCGATCCAGAGGGGCGTAAATGTATTGGAGATATTATCGCTCATCCGATTGGAAGAATTTTCCCAATTGGCCGACTTGACATGGACAGCCAAGGATTACTCTTACTCACAAACGACAACACACTCGCTAACGAATTGACGCACCCCCGCCACGGTATGAGTAAAACATACGAAGTTACTGTAAGAGGCAACCTACAGGAAGAGACAATATCAAAACTCCAAAAAGGCATATATCTTTCTGATGCCCACACCAAACACGATCACAAACGAAGCGGCAAAAAAGCAAACATTGATTCTATCGAAATTATTCGACATGACCGAGATCGAACACTATTGAAAATAGTTTTAAAAGAAGGTCGAAATCGACAAATCAGAAGGATGCTTGCAGTTGTTGGACATCCAGTAAAACGATTGCGACGAACTCATATCGGACAAGTATCTCTTAAAGGACTTCGACCTGGGCAATGGAGAGATTTAACTCAACAGGAAGTCAACTTGCTTTTGCATTCGATTCGTCGTCCATAACAGCATCTTCTAACAAAGAAAGCACTATGGAGCCACTGAATTCTTCTTGCAAGACAGTAACCCTACGCAAACGAACAAGTTCAAGTGTCGCCAAAAACATACCAACTCGTTCTGGAAATGTCAACCCATCAAAAGTATCTTGCAACGTCAGTTGTTTCTCGCTATTTCTCGACAAGCGATCAATTAAATCTTCTTGGCAAAGTTCTATTGGGATGTCATCGATAGCAACATGATGCTCACCAAGTTTTGTGAAATCAATCGCGCTTGCAATATGTTCATATGCATCTGAAAGATCTAAAATATGCACATCATCTAATTCAAGAATTGGTTCTTGCTCAACTTCTGGTAGCGTTGAGATACCAACAGTTACGGCTGAACGCAAGGCAAAAGATTGACGCCTTGTTTCAAGATGTTCTGAAGCTGTTCTGAACCTTTGGAATGCAAGGAGTTGTCGAATTAAATCTCCTCTTGGATCTTCTGTTGAATCTTGGCTCTCAAGTGCTTCGTCATCTTCGGCAACCTGCTCAGGTGGCACAAGGGAACGAGACTTAATTTCTATAAGGGTTGCAGCCATAACAAGAAATTCGCCCGCCATTTCCACGTCCACTGATGAACCAATCCTCAGAACTTCTAAATAGTCGTCCGCAATCTCTGCAATCGGAATATCGTGTATATCAACCTCAGCACGCCGTACAAGGTATAAAAGGAGGTCCAATGGACCATCAAATGCGTCAATCGTGATTCTGAATTGTTCTTGTGGAAGTGACATCTATAAAGTGCAATTTAATACCTTCAAGGTACAATATACATCATAGAGTCATGAACACCCAACGCCAACAAACAGAAACCTCATTATCTGCAGAACATGCATTTATCTACGATGCACTCTTGGCTGAGAGTAATGCTATTGGCTCTGTGATGCAGCGAATCGAATCAAATCCAGCCAATGCCAAAGCATGGACAAATGCATTAGATATTCTTGAAGGGTGCAAAGGGCACGTTGTTTTTAGCGGCATGGGAAAATCTGGGCTTATTGGCGCAAAAATTTCCTCTACCTTTTCAAGTATCGGGCAACCCTCCCATGTAGTGCATCCATCTGAAGCGGTGCATGGAGACCTCGGTTCGATTAGACGAGATGATGTAGTCATATTGATGAGTTATTCTGGGACGACTGAAGAAGTCATTAATCTTGCAGCGATTCTTAGAACAGATGACATACCTTGTATTGGCATTTCAAAATCTGACGATTCGCAATTAGCAAAACTCTGCACCGTTCATCTTGAAATTGGCTCACTTTCAGAAGCATGCCCCCTCAATCTTGCTCCAACAGCATCAACAACCGCAACTCTTGCCATTGGCGATGCGCTTGGATTAACTCTATCGAGAAGACGAAACTTCACTGCTGATGAGTTCCATAAACATCATCCAGGCGGTATGCTCGGTATCGGGCTACGCACAATTACCGAAGTAATTCGATCCAAGGTTGGCGACAATGTACCTGTTGTTAACGAAGATACTTTAGTTGGCGAAGCGCTGATTCTTGCAAGGCCAACCAAAGGCTCACGTCGCGCAGGAGCGATCCTTCTTATTGACGATAACAGTAAACTCACAGGCATATTTACCGATGGCGACTTGCGACGACTAGTTATCGATGATTCAAAACCAATGGCAAGAAGAATTGGCGATGTAGCTACGAACAATCCTCGCAGGCTTTCTTCAACTTCACTCGTTCGAGATGCTCAACAACTCGTTGCCGAATATCGTGTAGACGAAATTCCAATTGTTGATGAGGACAATGTCCCAATTGGGCTTATCGATGTTCAAGATTTAATTGCAATGAAAGTAGTAACGGAGTAACTATGTCCGTAATTGTCGCAATCCGAAAAGACCATCGAATCGTCATGGCTGCAGACACTCTGACAAGCTTCGGTGATTCGGAACACATGCCACAAGAAAATGCTCGCACTGCAAAGGTAGGACGAATAGGAGACTCGCTCGTAGGCGGAGCGGGTTGGGCGGTTTACGATGATATCTTGAACGATTTTTTGTCGACACGCCCAACACCAGATCTCTCGAGTTCGAGAAAAATCTTTACATTCTTCTTAGACTTCTGGAAAGCACTCCATGAACATTACACTTTTGTGAACGATAATGCTACGGGTTCAAGCACCCCTTTTGGAGATTTAGATTCAACATTCTTGATCGCAAACTCGGGCGGCATTTTTACCGTAGCATCTGATTTGGGCGTTACACCATTAAACCAATACTATGCAATTGGTTCTGGTGGCGAATACGCCATAGGAGTCATGTATACCTTGTACAACCGAACTGACGACATCGTCTCTGTCGCTACAGATGCTGTAAATGCTGCAATTGCAATGAATCTCCAATGTGGCGGAAACGTAGACGTTCTGCAGTTAACAACATGAGTATTCCAACTTCAATCAAAGTTTTAGCTCTTGATGTTGATGGAGTATTAACAGACGGGACAATACGTTTTTCTCCGCCTCATAACCAAGAAATTAAATCCTTTCATGTACATGATGGTCTCGGCATTTCCATGTGGCAAAAAATGGGCAATCATGTCATCCTTATTAGTGGACGCAGTGCAGAATGTGTTTCTGTCAGAGCAAGAGAACTCGGAATTCAACATGTCTACCAAGGCTGCAAGGATAAAATCGCCACACTTGATACCGCTTTAGCATTGATTGGCGAAACAACCCACAATACTTGTTTTGTTGGCGACGATCTTGGTGACATCCCAGTGATGCAGCACGTTCAGTTCTCCATTGCAGTGCATAACGCAGTTGAAGAAGTAAGAGAATACGCAGATATGTGCACCTCTAAATGCGGTGGTGATGGCGCTGTACGAGAAATAGTTGAATGTCTTATGCGAGCAAGCAATACTTGGGATGCATGCATAGCATCTCTTCAAACCGAGCACGCCAAACAGTAGTAGGTCTCATAGCATGAGTGACTCAAGTCCAACAGGCAACTACCAGAAACACAATAATACACGTGCAACGTGGGTAGCAACTGGAATTTGTTCTCTTGTATGTTTCATTATTCTTGTGATCCTGTTTACATTTAGCGATAAAGACCAGAAGACAACCACCTCCTTTCAAGGAAATGACGTCACCGTTATACCTGACTCAATACAAAAACCTAACGCAGGTACTGCGAAACCTGACTCCCCAGACATTGGACTCATACTGGAGGAAGGCATGTGGATGCACAATACTGATTCCCAAGGAAACATCGTGCAACAATATCGGTGCTCTTCACTCAACCCAGGACCAGATGATTTACCTGGTTGGCTAACAATGGAGGGCCTTGAAATTGAAATCTACCTCAGCAGCAGAAAACTCATGCGAATTACGAGTTCTTCTGGAAAAATCTATGCACCAAATAGAACCATGGAATCAGGAACGTTATCAGGAAAAACTCGTGTACAACTCTACGAAATCGACTCTTCTACCAAAGAAATAGCAAAAACTCCCTACGCTGAACTCCATACAACAACAATCCACTTTGATAATTTTGTTGGAGAAATCACCTGCCCAAATGACCTCACTGTGCATTCACCTTCAGAGCATCTATTTGGAAGAAATTTAACCGTTCGCTTTAACGAACTTGAGGGACAAATAGACTATTTACACTTAGTTGAACTTGATTACATCGATTTTACTCCAACAGATAATACCTCTACAACAAAAGTAACAAGACGTTCTGGTTCTTCTTTGAATAATACCTATAAATACACAACTCCATACAACAAAAGAACTACTACTCCCTCTTATCAGAACATTCATGCTTCAGCAATAGGAGATGACCTAGTCTATTACAAGGCAACGTTCGTTGAAAATGTCCATATCATCCAAGGGAACGAACAAAATGGGCGGTTTGCTAAAGGCGATGAACTAACGATAGCCTTCTCAAACAAAAGCAAAACTAAAACGCAACATAGTCGTAACAATGCAAATCAATTTGAACACGCCAAACCGCTAGCTAACATTTTTACGGTTCCAACCCTCATTGCAACTTCTACACTTACAACCGCTTCACAAGATCTGAGCAAAAAACCCGTCCGGTTAACATGCGATGGCGGATTAACAATGATTCCAATAGAAAATCCCTCACTCATCCCATCTACCCCAACGGATACTCTCATTGAACTCTCCTCAACCAGTGGAAAACCAGCAGAACTCATGGATTATTCACAGAATATCACAGCTTCTGGTTCCCGCCTCCGTTATGAAGTGGTGCAAGGCAGAACGGACATGTTCGGTGAACCAGCGACTCTTATTATGGATGAAACCGTAACAAAAGCAGAGCACCTCTGGATAACTTCTAAAAAGGGAATTGGCGGAGCACAGGGCTCTGGCTTCATGCAACAAACTTCGCAACAAGCGTCAACCACTTCTCTTGCTTGGACAAATGGCGTTGATTTTTCTTTCGATACTTCTAATGGGAAGAAGGAAGCACTAAAAGAAGTTGTCTGCTTTGGCAACGTTGTACTCACTGACAAAGAAGCCACGATAGGATGCGAAACCTTAACTGTTTCATTTGATCCTACTAGCGATGGAGGATCCTCACCATCCATCGCAACTGCAACTGGAGAAGTTAAAGCAGAGAGTGAAAACCAAACATTGTGGGCTGATTCTGTGGAAGTAACTTTCGCTAAAAGTGACGAAGAATCAACAAAAAAGAATGACAGTATGTTTACATCCTCCCAAGCAAGCACTATGCGAGCTATCGGAGATATACAAATTCTACTAAACGACGGCGGGCGGGCATTTTGTGATGTGCTCAATAGCGATATTGCTCAAGAAACTGCAACGTTAACAGGGAACGTGGCCATTGCTTACCAACGGATGCTTATAGATCACGGAAATTCCACCACCTTGGGGCTTAATAAAATAACAGGCAAGGGCAATTGGGAAGGAGCAGGCCAAGCAGTATTCCTAGACACGCCTTGCCAAGTTTACTCTGACCACCGCATTTCAAGACCCACCGCCCAGACAATACAAAATTCAAATAATACAGTTTCAATGAAAGCGACTTGGAAGAATGAATTAAATATAACACAAGCCACAAAAGATGCGCCAACTATTATCGAACTTATTGGCGATGTTCTTATGACTTCAGAACAAACTGAAGACGAAATTAGCAAAATGTCTGGAAATCACATCTATCTTGAACTCGTAGAAACTAATAACTCTGACAACAACGCTCGGGAACTTAAAAAGGTCATTGCTAAACAAGGAGCAAAAATTGAACACCAGACGCAGCATCCACTCCAACCAGATTTGCCCCCTTCATTCTACTACATCGATGGGGATTCACTTGAACTAGACGTACTAACACACGACGCGTTCGTCCATGGAGAAGGACAACTTGTTCTCAGAGACCTGCAGAACCCATCAGAAGGGTCGAATCGAACTACATTCGCCGGCAAAGGAACCACTTCGATTACTTGGAAAGAGGCACTTAGTACGAGAAGGATTGAAGGTAACACGTATGAAATCAAGATTACCAAGGATGTTGTCATGATTCACCGAGATCTTGAAGGCTCCATAAGCAAGGTACAAACTGACACCCTTTACATTATCGCTATCGATCCAGAAGGCACAACTGCAACCGCGTTTGAAGGTGCTAAACTGGCAACCCGTGGTATGGAAGTGCAGCAAATAAAAGCTCTAAACAACGTACAGGTTGAATCAAATTCGAAATCAGTCGAGTGCGACACTTTTGAGTATAACCTTCAATCAGGCATTGCAGAACTTTCAGCTCACAAGAATAGGTCTATCGCAATTACTACTCCAGACGCTCCAACTCCAATTCGTGCATCAAGCATTCTCTGGGAGATGGACCCATCAATCGACCGTATAGAGATTAGAGACTTACAAGGGACTAGCAATAACTGATTAAGTTACAATAACAAAAGATGAAAGTTCAAAATAATAACGCAACTATTACTCGAGTAAAAGAGTGTCTCACAGACATGGCTTTACGGTCAACTGAGTTCAGAGGTAATGCAACAATTATCGCTAGCCGCTCTGACGTACATCGTCTTTTACGATTTCTCAGAGACGATCCTGACTGCAACTTCGATTTGTTATGCGATGTGACTGCGGTCGATTACCTTGATTATCCTGCAACCTCCATTGGACGGTTTGCTGTTATTTGGATACTCGCAAACACCGAAAATGCTTCCCGTATCCAAGTAAAAACATTCCTCGACCCAAGCGTCGACACATCAGGTATTGAAGATGATCCTGCTCTTCATGTTCACACAACCACAGATATTTGGCCTGGTGCGGAGTGGCGTGAACGTGAAATATTTGACATGTTTGGTATTCGTTTTGATAACCACCCCGATCTTCGACGCATTTTGATGTGGAAAGATTATCCTGCTCATCCACTTCGCAAAGACTATCCACTGCAAGGTAGAAACGAACGAACTAAGTTATCAATAATCGAACGCGAAGATTCTTAATTACTCGGCCTACGGTAATTCCTCCACAATTCGCAGAGTCATTTACCTCGATAAACACAACGGCATGTGCAGGTTTCTTCCACTGCAACTTCAAAAAGCTGCTGCAGGTCCGGTTTCAACTTTTCCCAGATCCAACTTGCTAACGCTTCACTAGTAGGATTCTCCAAACCAACAATGTCATTGAGGAGATGGTGATCGAGTTGTTCATCTAATGGGGCAAATGCTTTCGTAATGATTCCATAATCCATCACCCAACCTTCATGGTCGTCAACCTCTCCATCAACGACAATTGTCACTCGAAAAGAATGCCCATGCATTCGTCCGCACTTATGACCCTTTGGAACATTCGGTAACCAATGCGCTGCTTCAAATCGAAATGTTTTTTCTAACCGCATAAGATGGTAGTTTACACTCCCCTTGCATCAGGAGCCCAAATATACCTATGAAGTTGCATCTGCAAACGCACAGGTTCCCCCGCATCCAATATCCACTCCGCAAGAATTACTGGCGGCAGTGCTTCACATCCTTGGATGTAATCGTTCCCCTCTTGGAACATCACAGGAGAAAAATGCACATTCGCCACTCGATGTACCAATTTATGTTCTCGGACAATTGATAGAGCCCAGTCGAAATCTTCTCTATCTGCAATCACAAATTTTACTTCATCTGTAGCGCATAAATAATCGTAGTTTGTTTCAAGAAAAGATTCTTGAGCACCACTGCTAGGAGTTTTAACATCGACAATCCGTTTCACTCGGGAATCACATGGTGCAAGAGAGTGGTGCCCACTGGTTTCTAGGAGCACCTCAAAGTCAAGATCACAGAGTTTCTGCATTAGAGAATGCACAGATGGCTGCAATAGTGGCTCACCGCCAGTAATTTCAACAAGTGCACAATCGTACGCTTGGATTATGCCGATTATCTCTTCGATTTCCATTGCAAACCCTTGCGTAAATGCATAGGAAGTATCGCAATAATGGCAACGCAGTGAGCACCCTTGAAGGCGAACAAAGACACAGGGCAAACCTGACTTACTCGATTCGCCTTGAATAGAGTGAAATATCTCATTTATACGTAGTAGTTTCTGCGACATCTTTACAGATTCTACGGTAGCAACGCGATGCGTGTCGTGGTAGAATCCCATCCCACTTAGCGCGGGTGGCGGAATTGGCAGACGCGCCAGCTTGAGGTGCTGGTGGGAGTAACATCCCGTGGAGGTTCGAGTCCTCTTCCGCGCATTGGAGCACTAAATTGTAGCCCTAATTTAAGTACAAACTGACAACAATTAATTTAAGGGCAATTACCCCATGACCCA
This sequence comes from uncultured Isosphaeraceae bacterium, assembly GCA_964477675.1. Lineage (GTDB taxonomy): Bacteria > Planctomycetota > Phycisphaerae > Phycisphaerales > SM1A02. The sequence continues at coordinate 17,436 of CAYZEX010000001.1, read as the reverse complement.
ACAATCATCAATAAATCGGTGACATCCACAACGTCATCGTAATTAATGTCACCAGGTATTTCTTCAGTGCAGTCAGGACAATTGCCCCAATTCCCTATAAGTGTGAGTAAATCGCTGACGTCGACCGTTCCATTTTGATCAACATCTTCGTAACAAGGATTAACGACTTGCTGAATATCCAAGTTTGCGTTGATGGTTCCCTCGACAATTTGAACAGTAACTGTCCCCCAAGGCCAACCTAAATCGTACTCTGCTTCACCGAGAAAAACATTCTCCCCTCTCCAAACCACTTGACCCTTTGCATCGACCTCCACAATCCAATCGTACGCCAATGACGGTGGTTCTTGATCTTCTGGTGTAACAACTTCATGCCAATCAAAATCAATCGGCATTGGGGCTTGAGCAGGTTGCCAAGTAACGATAGATTCTGCAGGAATCATATCAGTCACATCTATAGGACCAAAAGTAATACCAACATACGTTACCTTCACGTAAGCACTATTAACTGTGTAGAGCATCTCGTAGTGTTCACCATCGGTAGGAAGAAGATTGGTTCCAGTCCAAAAAATGTCTTCACCTTCGGTTGTTATAGAAAAATCTTCATTAAAACCACTACCCCTGCCCACGAACGCTGCAGAACTCAACAACAATATGGATGCAAAACTCATGACAATCTCCTTGCCAATACTTTACAACAAAAACGCCCAAAAACTAGTTCTTTTCTTAATAAAACCCTCTGAAACCTACGTAAATGGCATTGCGCGAGGTACTATCCCCGTCAAACCATGGGTAAAAAGAAATCGAACAACAACCCCGTTATCGAAAACAGACGAGCAAGGCACGATTATCATGTCGAAGATACGCTTGAAGTTGGCATCGTACTTCAAGGCACAGAGGTCAAATCTCTTAGAAAGGGGCAAGCGAGTCTGTCTGAAGGTTGGATTCGTGCATCTGAGAGACCGATCTCGCTCTCACTACATGGAGTCCACATCGCCGAATATCAAGATGCATCGCCTGCGCACCAACATGAGCCAACCCGCTCTCGTATCCTGCTTGCACATAAACGAGAAATTAAAAAACTAGCCACGTTCATAAATTCTCAAGGACGAACGTTAATTCCACTCAAAATTTATTTTTCTTCTAATAGGGCGAAAGTCTTAATTGGATTGTGCTCTGGCAAAAGAAGATCTGATAAAAGACAAGACCTCGCGAAGAAAACCGCTCAGCGAGAGATGGAACGTGCATTGAAAAAAAGAATCTAACGTTACGCTGCTGATTGCGTACTCTCTTTAGAGAGCACGACCCTGCAATTTGAATCATTTTTTGCTTTGTACATAGCTTCGTCTGCATGCCGCACTAGTTCATCAGCATTAATTGGATTCGTCACTTGCCAATGTGAAACTCCTATTGACATTGAAACCCGCAAATCTTCTTCGGCAATTGCTGCCATCGCCTCATCAAAAGCAACTGCAATTCGATATGCAACCCGGATTGCAGACTCTGGGTCTGCATGCGGCATAAGCAAACAAAATTCATCGCCACCAAACCTTGCGGACATATCAATCGAACGGCAGTTCGCCTCAAGAACTCTAGCTGCAAGCCGCAATACTTCATCACCTTTCTGATGACCAAAGGTGTCATTGAATGTTTTAAAACCATCAAGATCAATCATCATGAAAGCTAGAGGAATACCATTTCTGGTTGCCTCTTCCCAACGATTCTCAAGCATTAGATTAAGCCACCGCCGATTACTCAATTTAGTCAAGTCGTCCGTTCGTGCGGCAACTTCCAACCGCTGAATCATCTGTTGCAATTCTCGATTCGCAACAGCAAGTTCCGAGAGTGATTGGCTCAACTCAGCATGAAGATTATCGTTTTCAGTTCTAATCACTTGCAACGCAAGACATTTCTGCACTGTGACAGGAAATGTAATCATCTCATGTCCAGTTAACATTAAATAATCTGCAGCTCCTGCTTGAATTGATTCAACTGCACCATCTGCTTCCTCAGGGCTACCTGTTAAAATCACCGGAACATCTGGTCGAAGCCCTTGAACATAAGAAAGAACATCATAGCCAGTTCCATCTTGCAAATGAGATGCCGTAACTACAAGGTCCCAAGTTGCAGGATCTGTTTCATAAAACTCACTTTGTGAACCAATTATTTTGCACTCAATATGTTGCTTAGATAAAACAATCGCCTCTGCATTAGACCCTTTCGTCACTAATGCAGCGAGAAGTCGTTCCGCAATACCAGCATCGCTTTCTACGATGTAAACTCTTCTTCTAGCCATTGCATCTTCGTGTTGATCTACTGCCATATAATTGAATTCCTTGTATGCCTGTGCCTCAAAGAAATCATCGTCACCAAAAACCCCTTACATGACCCGCAAAAGAGCATTGAACCCGATTAACCACCACGACCCGAAAAGTCAACCTAATTTACCATTGTTTGTCTCCATGAAGGGAGATTTCTGTGGCTTTACCCTACTAGGCGTGCAATATCGTTATAGAAGGTAACTATAAAAAGAGTCGCTATAAGACCTAAGCCGAACATCGCTGCAGCGTTTTGAAAAGCAATTGAGGGTGGCTTCTTGAATAACTTTTCATAAATGAGGTACAAAAATAAACCACCATCAACAATTGGCAATGGCAGGAAATTCAACACTGCCAAATTCACACTGATAATAGCCAAAAAAAAGAGAAGATAACTCATCCCTCTATCAGCAATTTTTGAACCAATGTGAATGATGCCTACTGGACCTCTTAACTGATCAACACCAACAGTCTGACGAAATAATCTATCAATAGTTAAATACGTCATCACAATCATGTCGATTGTTTCATCAAAACCCATCTGGATTGCTTTGATGGGATTTCCACCACTACTTCTAGTTACGTAGATTGGCTCAAATAATTGTTGCGAGAGCGGGGTACTCCATCCAGAAGAGACAACCGCATCATGCTGAGCGGGTGATGGGTCAAGTTCTATCGTCACAATTTCTCCCTGATGAGTGGGATTAATACATTGCAAGGTGACTGGGATGGTCCCTGAGAGCAAGGCTTGTAACTGAACCCAATTGTTAACTGAAGCAAATCTTGAACCCCCCAAAAGTTGTTTGCCAGAGATTGGAGTTGGGCTTTCCCGCAAAGTACCATCTACGTTGACCAAAACTTCCTCCAAAGGTTGTGCAATAATTGGCACCTCCAATGCATTTCCAAGAAAGATGCCTAACTTTCCATCGTGTAATTCCGCTGTAAGATCTAACTCATCTCCGCCTCTGAGAACTCGAAGAGAAATTTCTCCATCTGGCTGCGTCGCTAAATAATTCCTTAGCTGCCCCATACGCGGAAATTCCAATGCACCAATTTGAGTTAGCACATCTTCTTTTTGAAGGAGATTCGCATTTGGGCTTGATTCAATTACATACGTCACTTTAGAGAGAGGGACTAATCCCATAAAACCAAACTCAAAATTCTGCTGTGCATCCTTAGGAATACCTACTGGGCGTAGGATTTCGAGTGAAGGAAAAACTGGTAATTGAACTGTATGGACAGTAGCGCCATCGGACCACATCGTTTCACAAACAGTTCCATCGCTGTAATACCGATCGAGAGCGTTTTGCAAATCCTCCCACTGCGTAATCGCAACTGTCGTTCTATTGGGTGAGAGAAATGAAATTGACTCCATCTTCATCCCACTTCTCAAAGGGACCAACTCTGGGTATTGCTCTTGCAATAGCACCAATGCGTCCATGGCGTCACTCCCTTTACGAATAGTTGCTGATGAACTCGGGAATAAACCCAATTCTAACAAGCCGCTCTCTGTGACGCTCTCAGGAGTAATTAAGTACGTTAATAAATCAGATGAACCCTTCTTTCTGACTTGTAAAGTAACCGGAACTTCTGGCTTTGCCATCGCACCAGCAATTTGAATATCTTGAAATGTTTTTGTTTCCTTTCCATCAATCGAAACTATTTCATCCCCTGTCTGCAAATGCTCATCTTGTTTCCCTTGGGCAACGGCTCGAGCCGCTGGTGAATCTGTGACAATTTGCCCAATTATAGGTGCTTCAAAATTCACTCCAATCTGAAAACAGATGAGAAAAAATACAATCGCAAGAAGTATATTCATCATAACACCTGCAGAAACCACAACCATTCGCTTCCCAATGGAACATCTGTTATAACTTCGTGGATCTTCTGAAATTTGATCTGGCTTTCCATCCTCCTGCCCTAACATGCTTACAAAACCTCCAATGGGAAGTAGCCGAATGGAATATTCCGTCTCTGAGATACCATGCTCTTCCAATTCTGAATCGGTCATTTCGTTTGCATCTTTGCCGCACTTTGCAATCACTTTTTGTAATGTTGACCTGTAGGAAAAGCCAATCCCTTTTCGGAAAGAAATAACTTGCGGTCCCATTCCAATTGCAAAGGCGTTTGTGCGAATACCCGACCATTTTGCTGCTAAAAAATGACCCAGTTCATGGATACCTATTAACAAACCAAAGCCAAGAACAATCAACAGTACATTTACTAACGAATCAAAACTCATCTAAATCCTTTACGAGTTTACTTTATGAGAAGCCACCAGTAATCTTGCACACTCACGGGCATCTCTGTCTGCCTGAGCAACACAATCAAAACGTACACAATCAGTAATTGGTGTATTCTCTAACACTTCTTTAACGATAGCAACCATCGACCCAAATGGAAGGGAATGTTCAAGAAAAGATGCAACTACTACCTCATTTGCTGCATTTAACACTGCTCCAGAGGTGCCACCGCGTTCAATTACCCTGTTAGCTAGTGAAATCGCTGGAAAACGCTCCAAATCCACTTCTTCAAAATGTAGGGTTGGGTGTTCACTCCACACCATCTTTTGACAACAACCTTCATGTCGATTTGGCCAACTCAGAGCGTACTGAATCGGCAACTTCATATCTGGAGGGGATAACTGTGCGAGAACTGAACCGTCTACAAATTCGACCATCCCATGAACAATTGATTGCGGGTGAACCACCGCTTCAAGTCTGTCAGAATCAACTCCAAAAAGCCAATGCGCCTCAATAAGTTCAAGTGTTTTATTCATCAAAGATGCCGAATCTACCGTCACCTTTGCTCCCATGGTCCAAGTCGGATGATCAAGCACCTGCTCAACCGTTGCGGTTTGCATCTCTTGAGTATTCATCTCTCGAAGGGAACCACCGCTTGCCGTTAATGTTATTTTTGCAATCTCTTGATTAGGGTGATTGGAGACCGCTTGGAATATAGCAGAGTGTTCGCTATCAACTGGCAGCAGAGTTATGCCTGATTCTGCAACCGCTGACATTACCAACTCACCTGCAGCGACAAGTGCCTCTTTATTTGCGAGAGCAACATCACAACCGCATTCAATTGCAGTAAGTACTGGGGATATGCCTGCAAATCCTACGATTGCAGCGACAACAAGGTCGCCCCCACGAGCATGCGCTCGAAGCATATCCTCACTTGAACTGTACATATTAGGAAAATCAATTTCTTTACCTGAGTTTAACGAAACAGCTTCTACGTCCAGTAAACGCGCTTGTTCCACTAATACCGAGGCATTTTCATTTGCAGCAAGTCCAATGACGGGCCAACTTCCTACTCCATCAATAGAACGGAGGTTCAAGATAACTTCAACAGTACTCTTTCCAACGGAACCCGTAGAGCCAAGAATGAAAATGCGTCTACTCATGCTCGATTATCCATACTTTGTTGCACCTCGTCCACAGTAACTCTTCTTCTACTTCCACCATAAAGAGTTCTACGTGCCTTTGATTTCTTTTTAGACTCAACCTCTTCCTTTACAGTTTTTTTGTTGTCATTTTTTAGATTTTTTTTCACTTGACGCTTAGATTTCTTCTTTACTTTCTTTTTCTTTGCCGTTTTCTTCTTAGAAGTCAGTCTCTTTTGTTTTGTGGAATCTACTTTCTTAGACCCACCCTCTTTGCGGGCACCTCGCCTACGTCGTCGCCTTCTTGGTTTAACTTCTACGTCAGCTTCCTCAACTTGTTCCTTGATTTTAGTAATCAGATCATTTGTAAGCGTGGACATATGACCTCTAACAACCTCTCCATTTGATTTACACATAGCGATAACTTCCTTACTCGTTTTGCCAATGCTACGCGCAAACTGATAGACTCGAGTTGCTGTTTCTGCTGGTTTCTCTTTCGTTTTCTTTCTTGATGCCTGCTTCTTCGTTCTCTTACTTTTTTGGGTCGCCTTTGGTTTATCAAGTAGTGACAATTCCTCATCAAAGTTATCGCTACCTGCAACTGAAGAGGCTTCTGCCAGAGGTGCCTTTCGCTTTCCACGTCGTCTAGACCGTTTTCTAGTTGTAGTTTTTGGTTCAGCAGAGGGATCGCTTGAAACATAATCTCGCTGAGCTCTTTGTAGAGAATCTAGTGTAGGGACAGAAATTAATGGCAATGACTCAATTTCAACATCTGCCCCTCGTTCGTCAAAAGCGTAAAATGAAACACGATCTGTTGCTATTTCTTCACTAATTCTGACAACGATTCTCTTATTTGATTTCTTCTCATAGCGATCTAACTCTGCGCGTTTGTTTGAAAGAAGATAGGTACCAACCGCGGCGGAACAAGTCATTTCAACTCGTCTAATAGATGCATGATGCAGTAACCAACCACAATGGCGTGTCGCATCTGCTGCAACCTCTTCGGGTGTCTTTACAAGTCCACGGCTATCGCAATGTGTACAACCAACATAATGGCTATCGAGAACACTTGGGCGAATACGCTGGCGAGTCATTTCTAACAAACCAAATCTACTCAATGGCAGAACCGTAGACCGAGCTCTATCACGTTCTAAGTTCTGCTGAAATCGCTGTTCGACTTTCCGTCGGTTCCCCGATTTGTCCATATCAATTAAATCATTGATGACAATCCCACCCAAATCTCTAAGCCGTAATTGGCGACATATTTCATCAGCCGCTTCTAAATTTGTATTTAATGCGTTTGTTTCGCTATTCTTCGCACCTCTGCTCTTACCTGAGTTCACATCAATGGCGACTAATGCTTCCGTCTGATCTATAACTAAACGACCACCACTTGGTAACTGTACCTCTCGACTATGTACTTCATCAATTTGATGTTCTATTTCAAATGCATGAAAAATTGGTGAGGGTTCTCTGTAAAGGATGAGTTTTCTTGAGGCTCTTGGAGCAGCGATTTTAAGAAATTTTTCTATGCGTTCATAAGCAGATTCGGAATCAATCACAATCGCACCAATGTTTGGACGCAATACATCACGAATAGTACGTACTAGTAAGTCCGATTCATTATAGAGTTGGCATGGAGCACCAACTGTTTTAATTCTTTTTTCTATCATCTTCCACAGTCGAATCAGGTATGCAATATCACGTTTGATTTCAATTTTGTTCTTGCCTAAACCTGCAGTTCTTAGAATAAAACCAAACCCTTCTGGCAAATGCAAACCGTCAAGAATTTTACGCATCTCCTTGCGTTCGTCCTCATCCTCAATCTTACGAGAAACTCCAACTTTGTCCATAAATGGCATCATTACTACGAGACGTCCTGGGATTGACAAATAACTCGTAAGCGTTGGCCCTTTTGTACCAACTCCTTCTTTTAGAACTTGAATAAGTACTTCATCGCCACGTTTTAAACACTTTTGTATAGGAGGTCGATTGTGTTTTGCAATTTTCTTGCCAACACGCTCACTAGTTTCTTTCCCAGGAAAATATTTTGGGTGCAGATCAGTGACATGTAAAAAACCACTTTGTGAACCACCATACTCAATAAATGCAGCTTGTATTGCTGGCTCAACATTCGTCACCCTGCCCTTATAAATATTACCAACTCCTGTGGCTGCTTTAACTCGTTCGGTGTAAAGTTCTTCAAGGCGACCACCCTCAAGTATTGCAATCCTTGTTTCAATTCCGGGGTCATCATTGACAACCATAATTTCAGTTGCCTTTTCCCCACTTTTCGTTGTTTTTGTCACATTGGACCTTTTCCGCAGTAGCGGC
>CAYZEX010000001.1:0-9302 GCA_964477675.1 uncultured Isosphaeraceae bacterium | reverse complement strand
CTTTTCCCCACTTTTCGTTGTTTTTGTCACATTGGACCTTTTCCGCAGTAGCGGCTTTAGGAACACCACACCATCGTGAGCAGACATTTGCGTCCAATCTCAATTTGATTGCGGGCAGATTCCGCAAATTTACTGGTGTTTGGTGGCATGTATGCCACCCGTTGTGTTCGGTGATTTGCAGGCCGCTCGTTTCGTGCGATCCCTGTAAATCTGTGTATCATTGTTATGCCTGAGAAGTCTGCTCAGCGGACCATCCGCCTAATGCCTCGGGCACAGTTTTCTGCAATTCAGCTCGTAGCGTCGTAAGAATACGACGATCTGAGTCGAGCGAGCCCACTTTTCGGGCCAACCGCTCACACTCTTCAATCCTTACCTTCCGTATGACCTGCTTGACTGCAGGAATTTGGAATGGAACCAAAGAGAGTCTCCTCAGTCCAAGACCGATGAGGAGCATAGTATATATCGGATCGCCAGCAATTTCCCCGCATAAACTAGTTTCTACCTTTCCCCGCCTTGCAGCCCTAATAATGGACTTTATCAACTTGATAACGGCAGGATTTGCAGCAGAATACAAACTTGCGACCCGTTCATTCCCTCGGTCAACTGCAACAGTATATTGAATCAAATCGTTTGTTCCAATTGAGAAAAAATCAACCTCTCGGGTAAAAGAAGCAGCCATGAGCGCTGCACTGGGCACTTCTACCATCATTCCAACTGGAATATTTGGAGAAAAATCAAACCCTTCATCTTCGCATTCCTCTATTACTTCTGAAAAAATCAGTTTCGCCTGACGAAGTTCATTCATAGAAGTAATAAGAGGGAACATAACTTTCAAAGGTCCGATTGATGACGCTCGTACAATTGCACGCAACTGCGTGCGGAACAAATCTTGGTTTTGAAGGCAATACCGAATGGAACGTAATCCAAGGAATGGATTCCGTTCAGGTTCCATAGCTTGGGCTTGTGTGTATTTATCTGCGCCGAGGTCAAGTGTACGAATAACTAATTGACGACCATGAAGTTTCTTAAGCGCTGTTGCATATTCTTCATACAACTCATCTTCCGTTGGCATTTTTGCACTTGTTAGATATTGAAATTCAGTTCTGTATAACCCAACACCTTCACCTCCTTTAGAAATCACTTGCTCGATTTCATGAGAGAATTCGATATTGCCATACAGATGTATCTCAACACCGTCAGTTGTTACAGATTGTTGCTTTGTTATTTCTTGAGTCTTTTGTCTAAACGACTCAATTCGTTCGATGTTTTGGCGCATTCTCGAAACAGTTTCATCATCGGGCTTAATGATTACTGTTCCAGTTTTGCCATCAAGAATCAACAAATCGCCATCGCTAACTTCTTGTGCAACGGATTGACAACCTACAACGACTGGGACACCTATTGCTGCAGCTACGATAGAACTATGGTCTGTTCGACCCCCAACGTCAGTCGCAATCCCAAGTACATTTTTATGGTTGAAGGTAGCAGCATCACCAGGTGTAACTTGATGACAAATGACAATGACTGGTTCATCTACCGATGCAAGCCGATCTTTTGAACCACCAGTTAATTGATTCATTAAACGTCGTTCAAGGTCAAAGACATCGTTTGCCTTATCTTTAAATACGGTATTATCCATTGACCTGAATTGATCCGCCAAATCCCCAAACGCTTCTACCACTGCAAAAGCAGCGTTCACTCCTTCCACTTCAATCCGTTTGCGAATTGGGTCAATTAAAGTTTTGTCTCGCAGCAGACCAAGATGAAACTCAAATATCTTTGCTGGTTCCTCTCCGAGGGAGGCAGCAACTTGATCACGATCGTGTTTGACTTCAGCGTAGGCGTTGGCGATTGCGTCGTTAAAACGCTGAAGTTCTTTGGGAATCACTTCCTTTTCTAAAATCAAGAAAGGTACTCTGTGAAGGGACTTCTCGAGGACAATTGCACGCCCGATGACGACGCCTGGGCTAACTGGAATACCTTGTAGAAGTTTCATGACTTTTGAACGCTCGGGAAGTTATCTAGTGAAGTTCCGAGGGCTTGCCTATTATACCGAACCCTCGTCACCACCCACCCAGAAGTACATAACTAGTGATTTTAAATCATCGCCTATAACAAGTAAAGCTGGTAGTAGCAATAGGATAAGCGCCGTAGCACTAATCAATCCAAAAGAGATAGCAAGGGCCATTGGGATGAGAAATTTTGCCTGCATCGATTGTTCCAGCATTAAAGGGGTCAATCCAAGAACAGTCGTAATAGTTGTAAGGAAAATCGGTCGAATACGAGCAGCGCCAGCACCAAGTAGAGCTTGCTGCAACCCATCGCCAGCTTCTCTACGAGAGTTATAAAACTCAACAAATATGAGCGAGTCATTGACAACCACTCCACTAAGAGCGACAAACCCAATCATACTGAGGAATGACAATGAGACTCCAGCGATGTAGTGTCCCCAAATTACACCAATCATGGCGAACGGTATTCCAAGCATGACAATGAATGGCTGAAAGTAACTACCAAAAAGCCATGCAAGAATAACGTAAATCATGAGACATGCTGCGAGTAAGCCAATAGGCAATGAACTAAATGCTTCTGACTGTTGCTCTTGACGACCACCTTGAGAAAACTGTATCGTTGGGAACGATTGTTGCCATGCATCGAATGGAAGAGTAGAGGAGACCGATTCTGGGCTAACTCCATCAACTGTCTCAGCAGTCACTGTAATTGTACGCTCTCTATCTAAACGGTTAATCGTGGTATATCCACGCTTTTCAGTGATATTTGCTATCTCAACCAAAGGAATTGAGATCCCTGCGCTATTCGTTACCCACAACTGTTCTAATGCACCAATATTCCTCCGTACGTCAGAGCCCATTTTGACACGCACATCAACTTCCTCGGATCCTTTTGCAAAAACATGCGCATCGATACCATACACTGCACCTCGTACCTGTCTTGCAAGTTCAGACAGGGTTATACCAGCTGCAGTTGCGCCCTCTCGCAATTCCAAGTGTAGTTCACGTTGCCCAATTGAGGCGTTATCTGCAATATCTTGAACGGAAGAATATTTTCTCAAATCCTCCCGAATCAACTCAGAAGCAGCGAGTAATATTTTCTCGTCTTCACCCTGTAACTTGATTGTTATGTCAGCTCCACCGGGCGCACCTGACATCATCACGTACCCAATACTGTCAGCCATCGTAGCTTTATCACCTAAAGTATGTCGAATAGCATCAATAACTTTACTTGCATTTAATGTACGCTCCTGCGCAGGCGTCAACTCGATGAATAACTGCCCAAGGTTTGAACCCTGACCCACACTTGCACCTTCAGTTGGCATTTGAGCGCCAACAATAGTGCTGATGTGGCGAACCTGATTCTGTTTGCGAGCAGCCTCTTCTACCTGTTCAAGCATGGCAATAGACTGTGCAAACGGGGTGCCTTCAGGCATCCGAACATTGATTGCAATAGTTTCAGCGTCCGGAATAGTCATGAATTCATATCCGACTCTCCCGCCCGCTACTAGTCCAAAAGAAACAATTAGGGTAGCAATTGCAAACGAAAGCGAAATATATCTATAACGAATAGCTCTGGAAAGCACCCATAGATAAGATGGCACAATACGATTAAATATTACCCTGTCACGAGCAGCTTCATATCTTCTTATAAACAAACTTATTATTGATTTCGTAGGCTTCTCAGTTTTTTCCAAACTGTGTCCTAGGTGACCTGGCAGGATAAGCAACGCCTCAAACAAACTCATCGCAAGTGCACATGCAACGACAACGGGAAGCGCGCCCAAGAGATCACCCATGTTTCCCTTTACAAAAGTAAGGGGCAAAAATGCGACAATAGAAGTTAGAACAGTTGCAACTACTGGCCAGAGCACTTGTCTAGCCCCATCAACAGCTGATTCCATTGCAGGAACTCCTTGTTCATGGTTTGCCTTTATATTTTCTGCAACAACAATTGCATCATCGACAAGAAGCCCCAAAACTAAAATCAAAGCAAACATCGTCAGCATATTTAGCGTGATGCCAAAAAGCGACATAACAAATAAAGTTCCACCAAGTGCTGTCACAAGTCCTATACCTACCCAGAATGCAACCCTCCAATTCAATGCAAGCAGTAGGAGCACGAAGACCAAGATACCTCCATACATGGCATTTTCCGTCAGGAGATTCATTCTGCCCTCTACGAATCGTGCAAGGTCTGTGAACGTAGCCAATGTTGTGTTACTTGGCAATGCATTCGACTCGATACCCCTCTCCCATGCCTTTTGCTTTGTTGTATTCCCACGAGTAAGAGTCTCTTTCCAACTTTGTTCAAATGGTTCGTCCATAATTCCCGAGACATAGGCACGAACAATTTCCGCCATCTCGACAATATCTTGGTCACCGGACTTAGTTATGAACAAATTCATCGAAGGTTGTCCATTGAACCGAACTTTAATAGGAATATCGACAAGAGTAGTATGAACTTTTGCTAAATCACCAAGATGCAATGTCTTGCCACCATGCGATGAACGTATAACCATTTCCTCTAGAGCAATTGATGACTCCTCTGGGTTATCTGTTCGTATAACGATATCTCCGCCAGAACTTCTTAGTGTTCCACCTGGCACCTGCCTTAGCCAAGAAGAAATACTTTCTGCTATTGAAGTAATGCTGAGCCCGTGCTCAACAAGACTATCTTGGTCTATCTCAACTGTAATCTCATCCGTTATATCGCCACCAAGTTGGATTGCCCCCATTTCAGGAAATGAACGAAGATCGTCTCGTATATCTCTGATTGCTTGTTTCATAATATGGCGATCGATATTGCCATACAACTGCACCATGATGACCGGCATCTTGGGTTCTAAGCGTACTACTCTTGGTCGTTCAACGTCAACAGGTAAATCCTGAATTGCTTCGACAGATCTTCGCACTTCATCGATTGCGTCATCCAAATTTCGCACCCCCTCCTTGAAAGAAACAACAATGGACACCATTCCCTCAGTACAAGAAGTCCGCAACTCATCGACTTCATCTATTTCAACGAGCGCATTTTCCAGACGTGTAGCAATCGCAGATTCAACATCTTCAGGCGAGGCGCCTGGATATGCCATCGAAACAACCACCTTGTCGAAAACCATATCCGGAAAGAACTGGCGCCTAAGTGTAAAGGAAGAAAAGATACCAGCAAGTATCAAACCTGCCATTAGCAAGTTAATTGGCACTGGATTTTTAACACCAAATCGGGGAAGGTTCATTCCAGAGCAACCTTAGATGCAAGAATGGAACGCACTCCCATGCCATCCCGCAAACTGCCGCCAGGATCAACCACTACTAAATCATCTTCTTGAAGTGCAGTTTCCAATACTGCCCAATCAAAATCGGGTAACCCAAATGAGTCAATCTCTCCAGTTATAGAAAAATCAATACTAACTGGGATACTTAACAAAACTGAATCTCTTACGACCATCACTCGATCATCACGGATTGATCTGCGCGGAACGACCCACCTAGGTTTTTGAGAATTTGTATTTACAACTTCACCTCGAACAAACAAACCTGCTGGGATTTTGTTTGCAATCGCTGGATTTTGTTCTACGTCTACGTACACAATCATCGTACGGGTATTAGTATCATCCTCAGGTGCAATCCTTGTAACAAATGCATCCCAAGCACGTTTACCGAACCCTGCTGATCGCAAGGACACCGGGTCATGGATTTGCACATGTGATCGAGCGTGCGAAGGTAATCGAAGAGGAATTTCAATATTTGCACTATTTACAATGCGTGCGATTCTTGTCCCCTTATTCACGTGCTCACCAACACGAACATCCAATTCTTGTATCACACCATCAATGGGGCTCAACACTTTGCAACGTTTTAAATTTTCGTGCGCTAATGCGAGTTCCACTCTCTTAGTTGAAACGGTCGACGCTGCTTGCTCTTCCATTGAAGGGAACTTGTCTGCTGTTTCTGAAGCATTAATAGCAGAAGAGGAAGCTGCGATAGTTTTCTGCATTGCAATATCGACTTCTCGCTGTTTTGCGACACCTCGAACAAATGCTTCCTTCACTCTTACTAATTCCGCTTCAGCAAGTTGTTGATCTTGTTTCGCGAGCAATGCTCGTTCATCTGCAGCATCACGCTCAATTTCCAACAGTGCCTCCTTGGATATTGCCGTTGCAAGTGCCAATTCAGCCCTTTCAACCTCTTGTTTAAAATCGACAACGTCTAGTTCTAGGAGCAAATCTCCCTTTGTAACTGTATGTCCAACCCTTGTTGTAACTGGCAAAATTTTCACTGTAGAAGAAACTTGCGCAGGAACATCGGCATGTTGTAGGGCATCAGCTGTCCCATACCCAACAGTTCGTCTTGCAATTGATATTTTTGCAGCTTCCATAACGACAACCGCTGGCAACGATTGTTGACCCGAAACCACTTCTAGAATTGGCTTTGTGCTTGCAAGCAGAGAAAAAATCCCAAAGGCGATTACTATGAAAACGACCGATACAACCGACCTAGATAGAAAAGAAATGAATCGACTTGCAGGCATATCCCTATAGGATACTGCATAAGAATCTGATACGCTCCCCATTATGAAACCCATAGAATCAGAATCGGTACTAACCAGCGATGATGTTCGCCATGTTGCGGCTCTTTCCAGATTAGCACTAACGGAGGAAGAGATTTTAAAAGCAAAAGAAGACCTCACTGCTATATTTGCACATATAGATGCGCTCAATACTGTTCAGACTGATGGGGTAGAAGCACTGGATCATCCTACAGAATTAATAAATCGTATACGAGAAGACGATGCTGGCTCTACTCTTTCCCAAGAACAAGTCCTTTCTAATGCTCCTGCAGTTCTTGATGTCTATTTTGATGTACCAAAAGTTCTTGGTGATTCCGAATGACATCAAGCCTAAACTGTTGTAAAGAAACCGACCAGTTCAATGCATTTCATGAAGTGTGGGATACGGATACTGCATCCGATGGTGTTTTGCGAGATATGACCATTGCAATCAAGGATAATATCGTCACAAAAACTGGTTCAACAACTTGTGGTTCAAAAATGTTAGAGGGCTATCGAAGCCCTTTCAATGCAACTGTCATAGACCGTCTCCTAGATGAAGGAGCTTTGCTTGTTGGTAAAACTAATTGTGACGAGTTTGCAATGGGATCTTCAACGGAACATTGTGCATGGGGACCAGTTCTTAACCCATGGGATACCTCAAGAGTCCCAGGCGGTTCATCTGGCGGAAGCGCTGTTGCAGTCGCTGCGAGAATGTGCCAAGCAGCCCTGGGGTCGGACACAGGTGGCTCTATTCGGCAACCAGCAGCCCTTTGCGGAGTTGTTGGCTTCAAGCCAACCTACGGTATGGTTAGTCGTTACGGACTCGTAGCTTTTGCCTCGAGCTTAGATCAGATTGGAACGTTCACGACTACCGTTGAAGATACTGCAAAAATAATGCAAGTAATCGCGGGGTATGACGAACTCGACTCCACATCTAACCCTCATGAAACTCCAAATTTTACTGAAAAGCTTCATGCTCCTATAAAGAATCTAACCATTGGCGTCCCTTCTCAATACTGTGGCGACAAGAACGAAACATCAATAAATAATGCTATAGATGAAGCGTTAGAAAAATTTAAAGAACTCGACGCAACAATAGTAGATGTTGATTTGCCTTTAACCGATGTTGGCATCTCAACCTATTATGTACTTGCTCCAGCAGAATGCTCAAGCAATCTTGCCAGATACGACGGCATTCGGTACGGGCATCGTACTAAAGCAGATTGTTCTGATTTGTTTGACTTGTACTCCCGAAGTAGAGCGGAGGGGTTTGGTCCAGAGGTTAAACGACGCATTATGTTAGGCACGTATGTTCTTAGCAGTGGCTACTACGACGCCTACTATAACAATGCACTAAAGGCACGAAGATTAATAAGTGAAGAATACAAAGAAGCATTTTCTACTTGCGATGTAATCCTTGGACCTACCACACCAACTACAGCATTCAAATTAGGCGAGAAGGCAGATCCCGTATCGATGTACCTCAATGATGTCTATACGGCAAACACAAATATTGCCGGCATTTGCGGTATTTCGATTCCGTGTGGTTTTTCAGACGAGCATGGCGTTCGATTACCAATAGGATTACATTTACAAGCCTCTTGGCACAACGACGCAAAACTTCTACAAATCGCACAGATGTTTCAATCTGCAACCTCTTACCATCAAGAAATGCCGGAGTGTTGCAAATGATTGGTGTCGACATTGGGGGAACAAACCTACTTGTGGGTTTAATCAAAGATGGAGTCGTAATTGAGCGTTTGCATCAACCTATTCAAGCGATTGGCGATTTTGAGTTGGTTGCACTTCAAACTTGTGAGGCTATCCGTGAAATTGCTGGAAACACAATCGAATCGGTTGGAATTGCTGTCGCTGGAAGTGTTGATGCAACCAAAGGTATCGTCCTAAGAGCAGAAAATTTGAACTGGGATAACGCACCACTTGCAAGGTACGTTTCAACAGAATTGCATTGCAAGGTTGTCGTTGAGAACGATGTGACTGCGGCTGCTTGGGGCGAATTCAATTACGGTGCTGGAATTGAAGTTGAATCTTTGTTTGCGGCTTGGATAGGAACTGGCATAGGAGGAGGATTAATTCTTGATGGCAAAATATGGCGTGGTCCCTTGGGAACTGGAGGTGAATTCGGCATGGGTGTTAGCGAACAGAACCCTCATGAACCTCACCGAGTTTTGGAGGCTTTTGCCAGCAGGAAGGGTCTGCAACGTGTTCTTAATAATCCAGAACTCTGCACAGAGACGATTGCTCACGCTTATCACAATGACATCAAGATCACTGAAGCCATCGATGCTGGGGCGAGGCGTATCGGTACATCTATCGCAAATGTGATCACCTTACTTTCTCTGAACACAGTTGTACTTGGCGGAGGACTGGTGGAGGCACTTGGCGATTGCTACATTTCTGCCATCAGGGAGCAATTCCTTGCTGACGTCTTCCCTTCGCGTTGTAAGCAATGCTCCTTTATTCCAACAAAACTCGGCCCTGACGCTGGCCTCCTCGGTGCCGCCTCCCTCTCTAATTACCTCCGAGGTAATTAACTCGCGAGTTCACATTAATTACCTCCGAGGTAATCAACTCGCGAATTCACCTTAATTACCTCCGAGGTAATTAGCGCTTGATTCAACATGTGCATGAAAAAGGGCTCTTGCCGGCCAAGAGCCCTAATCTTTTGGGAAACTGAAGATTAACCAAGCAACAGGACGTGGAAGCGTTTGTCT